>CAYUYL010000183.1:0-4767 GCA_964449195.1 uncultured Filomicrobium sp. | reverse complement strand
CAAAGCCCTACCTATGGACCAAGAGCTCAGGCGAAATCATTGATAAACAGCGCCGCGCCCGTGAAAAGTTGGAAGCCATGAAGTCTGAGAACTAAGCGTAAGCCTCGGAACACTAGGTTCGATCCCTAGCGTGCCCACCACAGACCGTATCAATTTTATAAAAATCTCAGGATGTATTAAAAATTTCACCGCTCTGCGTTTGAAAATACTACAATTTGATATTGGAATGTGATTGTATTGTGAGTGTTTGCCACAGAAGCTTTCTATCCATTGCCGCACATGTTGTTCGCGAGTAGTTGAGTTCCCCAGAACGTGTTCTGTGTTCTATTTATCCAAATATACAGATACTTTTGTTGGCTGATCCATTCGCTTCCTCGTGCCTATGGAACGCAAAAAGCTGCTTATAACGGCACGCAAGTAGAATGAATGACACTTTGCCTTCATACTGCTGTAAAACATACCGCCACAAGCCCATGGGGTGCGGCGGTGATGTTCTGTGATGCGTGTGCTATTCGCGCCGTAGAATGTTATTAACCAAACGGTTAGCAAAGCCGTTCGCGTGGAATGTTTGGTGAACTTCTTTAGGGTTATAGACAGTGTCGACCCAGTCGAAAAATTCAATTGGTGTATGACGGTTATATTCTAAATACGTTTCGAAGAAGTGATCCAGAACGCCGGTGTCTGCCTGTTTGATGTGCCCATACTTAAGTGACAGCTGCTTTAAAGCGTCTTCTATCTGCCACCCATGGTGAATATGAAGAAATAGCACGCTCATCATGCCAACACGATCCGCGCCGGACTTGCAATGCATCAGCATGGGATATTCGATGCGCTGAAATAAGTCGCGGGCACCATACAGTTCCGCTTTACTTGGTGAGGCACGCGAGCGCACCTGATAGTTTTCAAGTGTAACCCCATGGCGGGCGCATGCCGCTTTCTCCAGCCAATAACCACCGCACATGCGTTCGCCGCGCAAGTTGACAATTGTCTTTATGCCGCGCCGTGCAATCCCGGCAATCTGGTGCGGTGCAGGCTGCGCCGCACGCCAGCCATCGGTACCGGCTATCTTATGTTTGTTGAGATAAATGACCCGAAAAATGCCATGATCTACGAACAACATGTCAAGATACAGGAACAAAGGGCCAATGCTCTTCTTCAACCATCCTGGCGTATGCTCAATTACTGCGCGACGCGCACTTAGACCTGCTCGCTTCAACGGGCCACGCACTCGTTTAATTAATCTTGCCATTTAATCCTTATACACTGACTTAAAGTGTTATAATATACATTATTGATTGTTCTACGGCGTCTGGTTTGCACTGCAAATTATAACATACACTATTGTTGCGCCGTTGTGTTGGCTGCTTATCCGCTATACACGTTATATTCAAGTGTTGGCAGTGTAGCGTTTGTCTAGGCTGTATAGTTTATCTCCTATGCGTGGCTTAGGTCGTGATCAAAAAGCAAACATTCAATCGTCTGGCGGGGCAACTCGCTGCACGCTATGTGAAATGGGTCTTCCGGTCCTCAAAATCCCTTTCAGATATTGGGGAACTGGCTGCAACGGCTGACGCAAACAGACCCTGCATCTTCGCATTCTGGCATGGTCAGTTCATGCTGATTCCCACTTATTGTCCACGGCATATTCCGGTTGCAAATATGGTCGCGCGCCATGGTGACGCGGAACTAATCGGAGAGGTTATAAAGAGTTTTGACCAGATGACGCTGATCCGGGGCGGCGGTGCGGGAGGCCGGAAAAAAAATCGTGGTGGCATGGCCGCTTTCCGTGCAGCGGTCAGGGCCCTTGAAGAGGGGAAATGCGTTGCGATGACCGCTGACGTGCCCCCAGGTCCAGCACGGATTGCGGGACAGGGTGTTGTTAAGATCGCGCAAATGGCCGGTCGGCCTATTATTCCCGTTGCAACCACAAGTTCACGCTTTTACGCGTTACAGACGTGGAGCCGGATGACAATTAATTTGCCCTATTCCAAGATTGCCATGCGCCTTGGCGATCCCATATACGTCCCCACCGACGCCGATGATAAGCAACTGGAAACGCTGCGCCGGCAGGTTGAGAATGCGCTTAATAACATTACACGGCAAGTCTATGAGGACGTTGGCGCTGACGTTTTGCAAGCTACACCGTATTCCGCTTTGCCTCTTGAGGCGCCGCCCGCGCCTGCGGACATGAGGCTTAAGGCCTATAAAGCTGTAACATTGCTGATGGCCAGTATGGCGCCATCCATCCTGAGATATCGTGAAAAACAGGGTAAGGAAGATCCTGACCGGCGGCCTGAGCGGCTCGGTATTGCTTCGGTTGCGCGGCCTGACGGGGCTTTGACCTGGCTTCATGCGGCAAGCGTTGGCGAAACCAATGCTATTCTGCCGCTCCTACAACGCTTACACAAGGAATGCCCCGGCAGCCGCTTTCTTCTCACCACAGGCACGCTGACCTCCGCCAAGATTGCACGTGAGCGGTTGCCACAGGGTGATATCCATCAGTTTGCGCCGCTTGACACACCGCAGTTTGTTGCCCGCTTTCTTAAGCATTGGCGGCCGGGGCTGGCCTTGCTAACCGAATCTGAAATCTGGCCCAACACCATTCTTGCGTGCCATGCGCGTGGTATTCCAATCGCTGTCGTCAATGGACGCATGTCGGAACGGTCCTACAAGCGCTGGCGTAAGAATAAAAGTATGGCAGTGCCGCTCTTCAGCAGGCTGCATCTTGTTCTTGCTCAAAACCCCCGTCTTGTGCGCCAGTTCCGTGCACTTGGGACGCGTGATGTCCGTCATTGCAGTAACATCAAGATTGATGCGCCTGTTCTGCAGGTCAACCAGGAAGAGCATGCTCGTCTTACTGCCTTGCTGCGTGATCGTCCCACATGGGCCGCAGCGAGTACGCATGGTGGCGAAGACGAAACGATCATTGAAGCACACAAGGCGATTTCTGAAGACTTGCCACATCTTATGACCATCATTGCGCCACGTCATCCTGAGCGCGGACAGAAGATTTCTGAACTGGCAGCCGCTGCAGGGATTACGGTAGCCAGGCGTAGCTTTAATGAGCAGCCAGAGCCTGATACAGGGCTTTATATTATCGATACGATCGGCGAATTAGGTCTTGTCTATTCACTCGCTAAAATTGCGTTTATTGGCGGTTCACTGATTGATCATGGCGGGCAAAACCCGATTGAGGCTGTTCGCTTTGAAACTGCTGTTATGACGGGCCCAAGCTACCACAATTTTATAAATGCTTACCGTGCACTCTTGAATGCAGGCGGGGCTCTGGAAGTGACTGGCGCTGCAGAGCTTGCCAGCAGTGTCCATCGGTTATTAAGCGATGACGTACAACGCATGCGTCTTGCACGCGCTGCAAACGGGGTGCTCGAAAACCTCTCAGGCGGCCTCGAAAAAACCGTTGAGGCCATAAAAGGGATTATACCTGATGCTGGCATTCCAGAAGCTGATATGCGGGCAAAAGGTATCCAGCGTGCCTCTTAAGGAACCGTCATGGTGGTATGGCGATAACAATGGTATTGCAGAGCGTGCCTTTCTGCCGATTGCTTCAATTTACGGCTACATCAGTCAACACCGCATGCTCAGGCCTCCCCGCAAGACGTCGTCTTTGCCGGTCATCTGTGTAGGCAATTTTACCGCCGGGGGAACCGGCAAAACGCCGCTTGCCATTGTGCTTGCGGATATGGTTCGGCAGGCCGGCGGCCAGCCTGTGTTTCTTTCCCGTGGCCATGGAGGGGATCTGAAAGGCCCGCATCTCATATCTTTGCAGACGGACAACGCGCAGAATGCAGGGGATGAACCCCTTCTTCTCGCCAATCATGCCACCACGGTTATTTCACGCGATCGGGTGTTAGGGGCGGAGTTGATTGAACGCGACGGGCTTGGCAGTGTCATCATTATGGATGATGGTCTGCAGAACCCCGGCTTATATAAGAATCTGGCGATTGTGGTTGTAGATGGCAGACGAGGCATTGGCAATGGGCGGACAGTCCCCGCAGGCCCGTTACGAGCGCCTATGGAAGCACAGCTATCTGTCGCTGATGCCCTCGTGATCTATGGTAAGCCGTCTAAAGATTTGAAAACAATGCTTACTCCTCTGCGGCAGCCCATCTTCAATGCAACCGTCAAACCGTTTGGTGATCTGACGTGGATTACCGTAAAACCACTTTTAGCCTTTGCAGGTATCGGCAATCCGCAACGCTTTTATGCACTGCTGCAAAAGCTTGGCGGACAGGTCGTGGAGACCCGCAGTTTTGCAGATCATCACCCATATACGGCAGATGACGCGAAAGGCTTACTCGGCCATGCTGCGCACCTCGGTATGCAACTGGTGACTACAGAAAAGGATTTTGTGCGCCTGGCCCCGCAACAGTCAGAAGCGCACCAGCGCCTGCGCGAAGCGACCCGCGTGCTGCCAATCTGCACGCACTTTTCAGACACCGATGCAGCCACCTTGCAGGGGCTGATTGATAGGTTGTTGGATTGATTTCGGTGATTACGGCAGACCAGGATGTCACCGGCTCAAGTCTTGGGTGCGTGCCTGCATTCTTCCAAGACACCATGCTTGTTGAGCAAAATAGATACCCGCAATGAATGCCGGAATGGCCAGGATTTTGGTAAGATCAGAGAACATCTTGGGTACCAGCAAATGTATCCCGGGAATCAGATGGCTTATGCTCTCAAGGTGAAATATTATGGCTGTGTTCCGACCTAATGTTGCCTTTTTGTTCCAGCATGGCTTCCGTAGTT
>CAYUYL010000182.1:0-4807 GCA_964449195.1 uncultured Filomicrobium sp. | reverse complement strand
CGACCTTCAGGTTATGAGCCTGACGAGCTACCGGGCTGCTCCACCCCGCGACATTTATTTTGGCTGAGGATATCTCACTGCCTATGTGTGATGTCTAAATAATTGTAACAGTGTTCTACACGACAGAAGATAAAACAAAATGTGTGAAGAGGATACTTATTCAAAGTACCCATGGAGCCTTATATATAAGGATAGATTCGCAAGATGTGAAGTCCTAACGTGAAGAATTTTAAAGCTTTCAAGATAATTTTTTCATCGAAAACAGAACATTTCAAGATAACAGAGCAGTCTGAGAAATATTTATATTTCGTCACACTTTATTTTGCATTGTAGCACAGGACAATAGAGTTCTGAATATCTGCCGCCGCTACAAAGTTAATGCGAACGGCCTGGGCCGTACGATTTCACAGCGCATTGCCGACAAACTCACCAACACTGCAGTTTATGTTGTTGCGTACTAAAGCCAGGCACAGCCGGTCGGCCTCTGAAGAACTTGAGAGTGGACCTGAAAGAAGACGATATCGGGCCTCAGGAGATCCCATAAAATCGTATCGGGCCTCCAGTCTGCCAAGCAAGTCCGGGTGCTGATTTGCAAGACGCCGCCATGTTGAACGTAAATCGTCCAGTGAGGACGCTGCAGATATAACAACAGCAGCAAAAGGCGCTTCATTATCCAGGCGGTTGGAGTTGGAGGCAAATGTCACCGTTGTCTGCCCAAAGGCGGTGAAGGGCGGAGCAGCAGCCGTTGATAAGTCTGATTTTGGTCCACTTTCTTTTTCAGGGGCGGCAATATCAATGCTTCCAGTTATGATGGATTTCGGAACTTCGTTGATCACTGAGACTTCATAGCCGGTTGCTGCCTTCCTGCCGGATTTCTGCGTCGAATTCTCTGCAAACTTGCCCTGATATCCGCGTGTTGGAAGTGGAGGAATGTGTGTTGGTTCAGCCTTATCTGATTGTTCTTGCGATGATGGGCTTGCACTTCCGATGAAAGACACGCTTTGATCAATGCCGTGGCTTGGCTGCGCGGTCTCTAGTTCCGGATCTTTGCCATGAGGTGGATGACGCGCATCAGAATTAAGAATGATAGCTTCCGGCGGTTGCGTATGAGCCTGTGTAAGCGCTGGACGTTTCTTAAAAAGTTCAAGTTTTGTGTCTAAATCCTCAACGACATTTCGCAAGCGCTGCAGTTCAGCTGTAACGTTTGCTTGCTTTACCTGCTCTGCCCGTTTGGTCTCCAAAACAGCGATGCCCGTTATCCTAGCATAAAAATCAGGTTGATTTACTGATATCAAGATGTACGCAAGCGCTACGGAGGATAACGCTATCCATAGAGTTACGTATAGCCGCCAAAAAAGATGAGGCCACTGCATTATGGTCTTACCGGGTCTGTTCATAATGTTAATCTGGACTGATTCGAGGCCCAAGTAACGCGAGACAAAAACGGAGGAGGCACTGATGATTGGATAAATCGAATGTTTCTTGTTGTGGGTCAACGCCTGTGCTTGTTTTCAATTGTGGATAATGACAAAAAACATATGAGATGAATGGCGCATGCCTCAATCATCTTGTTGATGGCTTCCATGATTGTACGGTTGTATGGATTAGGATCACATCAACGTCCGTTCCCCATAAAGCCGCTCGTGAGATTGGTCTTTGGGGGGGATAAGGTTGGCATGGCCGGCCAGTTGCGCGAATGGCTCATCAGCCGGCAACCTTCTGGCCGTTCGTTTCAAGACTTGATATTTGCTGAGACGCATAGTCCTCAGTGTAAGGAGCTTTCATATTATGGTATCTGCCACGGTGCTGTCGATTATCCTGGCTGCCGGTAAGGGCACACGCATGCGTTCGAAGTTGCCAAAGCCCATGCATCACCTGGCGCACAGCTCCATTCTTGGCCACGTCATTGCGGCAGCCCAGGCAGCCCAGGCAGCCCAGCACAATAAGATTTCAGTCGTGGTTGGTCCTGGGATGGATGATGTGGCAGAGGAAGCGCGCAAGCACGCTCCTCGTTGCACCACATACGTTCAGTCCGATCAACTTGGCACTGCCGATGCTGTTCTTGCGGCGCGGGAGGCGCTTGCTGGACACGAAGGTGACGTCTTTGTACTCTTTGCGGATACACCGTTGTTGCGTCCTCAGACATTGCAAAAAGTTTCTGAAGTCCTCGGGGAGGGGGCCAACCTTGTTGTTCTTGGTTTTGAGGCACGCGATCCTACAGGGTATGGTCGTCTTCTAATAGATGCCAACGGCGATTTGGCTGCTATACGTGAGCACAACGACGCAACCGGACAGGAACGCAAGGTGCGCGTATGCAACTCAGGTGTTATGGCTTTCCGGTGTCCGGATCTGATTGCACTGCTTGACCAAATTGATAATGACAATGCAAAATGTGAATTCTATCTGACCGACATTGTTGAAATTGCACGGCGGCACCAATTGACGTGCCGCGTTGTGACGTGTGATGAAGATGAACTGCTGGGCATCAATAATCGTGTTCAGTTGGCCGAGGCTGAAGCAAAATTTCAAAGTCAGGCGCGGCTTTCCGCCATGCTCAACGGGGCAACTTTGATTGATCCGTCAACCGTTTGGTTTGCTTATGATACGGTTATAGGGCAGGACGTGATCATCGAGCCAAACGTCTTCTTTGGCCCAGGCGTTATCATTGATGATGGGGCGCGCATCTACGCAAACTCTTATATCGAAGGCGCAAAAATTGGCGTTGGTGCACGCGTTGGACCGTACGCCCGCTTGCGTCCGGGAGCGAAGCTGGGTGCGGCCGCAAAAGTTGGCAATTTTGTTGAAATTAAGAATGTTGAGATGGGCGACGGTGCCAAAGCGAACCATCTATCCTATCTCGGCGATGGTATTGTAGGGGAAAAAGCTAATATCGGCGCTGGCACGATTTTCTGCAATTACGATGGCTTCAACAAGCACCGCACAGTCATCGGTGAAAATGCCTTCGTTGGATCAAATTCATCACTTGTTGCCCCGGTCAAAATCGGCGACGGCGCTCTTGTTGGTTCCGGCAGCGTTATCACGCGCGATGTTCCGGATAACGCGCTAGCTCTCGAACGGAATGAACAGGCGCACAAAGAAGGGTGGGCAGCCCGGTTTCGGGCTATGATGTCACGCAAAAGATGACATCTGCGCGGCAAGTGTTTGCGATTTGCCGCGTTGGTGCAGGCGGTGTAATCAAACGCGTTCATTTGTTTGTCGCGCATGATTGATCTGCATTATCAGGCGCTTTCGCCGGTCCATGGACCGGTTTGGGAGCCTGATGATGGTGCAGACGAGTGAGACGGTGACGTGCTGCTTTTGGCATGATGCCCCGGCTTGTTGTTATTGCCAAAGGCTTCTCCAGCAATTTCGGCAACACCCGCCAAAGAGCCGATGACCGAGGCGGCTTCCAGCGGCATCATGAGAACCTTCTGGTTTGGCGATTGGGCTATGCCCTCAATGGCCTTGATGTAATTATTTGCAACAAAATAGTTAATTGCCTGAACGTTGCCATCCGCAATGGCGTTGGAGACCAGCGTGGTTGCAGCCGCTTCGGCTTCTGCTTCACGTTCGCGTGCTTCCGCGTCCTTGAATGCTGCCTCGCGGCGCCCTTCGGCTTCCAGAACCGTCGCCCGCTTTTCACCCTCGGCTTTGAGGATCGCAGCTTCACGCAAGCCTTGCGCTTCAAGAACCTGTGCACGCTTGTCACGTTCAGCCTTCATCTGCCGTGCCATGGAATCAACGATGTCACGCGGGGGCTCAATATCCTTGATTTCGATGCGCGTGGCCTTGACCCCCCACGTCTCGGTTGCATTGTCAACGACTTCCAAAAGTCTGGCATTAATCACATCGCGGTTGGACAGAAGCTCGTCAAGGTCCATGGAGCCCATCACGGTACGGATGTTGGTCATGGTCAGATTTATGATCGATGCTTCGAGCCGGTCGACCTCATAGGCGGCTTTGGCGGCATGAAGGATCTGATAAAAGTTAACGCCGTCGACACGGACCATGGCATTATCTTTTGTAATCACATCCTGGCTTGGAATATCAATGACTTGTTCCATCATGTTCATTCTACGGCCGACCCTCTGCATGACCGGCACGAGAATATGCAGCCCCGGATCGAGTGTGCGTTTATAGCGGCCAAATTCTTCAACCGTATAGTTGTAGCCTTGCGGCACGATTTTGACCACGGACCACAGCGTTGCAATCGCGAACGCTATGACGATAAATCCCAAAATAGCTGTGCCTTCCACGATTTTCCTCGCTGTGTTTTTGGAGTGGAGACTGCAATTTACAGTCTTTATCAGCCGCACTGCCTTTATAATTCTCAATGGGCCCGCATGCATGAGGGCATGGTTGATATTGCAAGACAGCTCCAGTCGACAGTAAGGCAAAATCTTTACAATTCAGTGTATTTATTTCGTATAATTGAGAATGTAGATAAAAATAAAAGGGCGCGCTAGTAAATGGATTTTGGCGTCTGTTCGTTTCGTTGAGGCCATGCAGGAATATCAGAGTATTTCCGTTTCAACGTTATCATCCGGCTTCAAAGCGGAGAAAATGAATATTCCAGATATAATTTTAGGGCCTGTTTGCGTTTAATATACGAGAGCTGGCAGAGAACTCAACGGGCCCTAAAATTGCGGTATTAATTGCGAGACGGATAGATACCGCGTAGCGCAATGATACACCTAACGCCTATGTATGGTGAGCGGTTGGGTGTACTTCGAGATCCCCCTGAAGGTTTCGTTGTTTTAGAGTCCCCTATAGGGGATCCGTAAACCCCACGCCTTTAGGCGGCATG
>CAYUYL010000181.1:0-4836 GCA_964449195.1 uncultured Filomicrobium sp. | reverse complement strand
CCGCGTCAGTGCCGGCATGACGGCGCACTGTCTCAAACCAGATTGCTGCGATAGGCCCTGACAGCCGTTCGATCTCAGCCAGCCATTTGTTAAACAGCAAATACCGCATGCCGCCGCCATCAAACCGGCTTGGCTTGAAGCTGACAGTACCGCTGGTAATCAGTCCGTCAGTATTGCGGATCGCCCAGCCCGTCTGGGTGCCAAGGTCCAGCGCGAGAATGCAGGGCCTGGGATTGCTGCAAGGCTCAGGGTGGATATCCCGTGTGAGAATTGGTGCGTTCATGTTGAAGGCTCACGTGTTGGAGTGGGCCTTCGGCTTTGGTCAACAGGACGAAAACATGACAGACTTCCTGAATCAAGAAAAATGCGTGTCGCAGCTATTTTTTTGCCGACCCTTGAGGTTGTGAGCCTTTTGTGAGCCTATCAGTAAAGGCTCACACGAATAAAACGTTTAATTACAAGGGCTTTGTGAAGGTCGTGAGCGTTGTGAGGGTTTTGCGGCCTTTTCTTTTATGCGCACGCGTGTGCACACATGCGTAAGGGTTGAAAAACCCTCACATACCCTCACAACCCTCACATTCAGATTTGTTTTCAGAGACTTATTCGTGTGAGGGTTTGTTCCAACGCTCACATAAGCATCTAAACCCTCACACAGATCAAAGCTGTAAATGGCCTATCGACCGGATTGTTTCTCTTCGCATAGCTCAAGTTTCCATCTCATGGCACGCCGTCTATCATAAAGATCTGCTGCACCAACAGCTGCAGTGTTTGATTTGTCACCAACCTCAATCAATTGCGCCAGAGGTTGGTGACAAGATATAACTAATATAATTCAATAAGTTAAGGTCATTTGTCACCAACCTAACTTGTCACCAACCTCAAAAGACTTTCTTTCTACTATGAAGCATATGTTTTTTACAACTTTTATGCTCCTACGTAATTGTTATAGAAAAGGTTGGTGACATTGCTATAGGTTGGTGACAACGTTGAAATTAAAGCGCTTTTTCTGTCACCAACCTCAGCAAAAGGATGGTGACAAGGTTGGTGACAAAGGGAGGTTGGTGACAGATACCATGGGGCAGCGCCAATCTTGACTGGTTGTTTGGGTGTGGTGTGGCCGTGCTGGATGAGCTTTTTAACCCCGGCCAGTTCTATTGAAGCTGACGGCGGTATCGCCACACACGAGATGCTTTACTGCCTGAGCCAATTCGCACCTGCTCTCGCTTCCAACCGTTTGCTTTCAGGTAATCGGCAACACGTGTCTGATCGCTTCGTGTCCACCTTCCTGGTTCAATGCCGATAGCTTCCGTGAGGATTTCGCCCATAGAAACATCGGTCAAAGGCTCTTGCCGTTTGATGCTGGCAGTACGTTTGGTGTTAAAATTTAGGTCGCCATTCGTGATAGTACGTGTTTCGTGTGTGAGCCAATGCTCGATGAGATCATTCCAGGCATCAACCCGATAGCGAAGATCCTGAGCTTTCCGGGCTTCGGTCAGCAGCTCCTTGTCCTCGATCCACCAAATCGCGCCTTCGCGGAAGCGGTGCACCGCTTCAGCCCAGATCTGTTCACGATCGCGAGCCAGCGCTGGGATGTCGATGGTCCCACAGCATAGTGGCCAAAAGCGCCGGTTGCCGGTTTCATCACGAAGATACGTATCAGGATTGACAGTACCGGCAAACACGCACTGGCGGGGCACCTCAACGGTATAACGTCCGTAAGGCGGCCGGAACCGATCAGTTGTGCGTGTCAAAAATGCCTTGATCCTTGAAACTTCAGCACGACCGATCGCATCAAGTTCTGCGATCTCAACGATCCAGACGCCTTGCATGTGGATTGCGGCGTCCTTGGAGCCGATGTCCGGCAGTTCATCTGTAAACCAGTCCTCGCCGGCCAACACTTTGAGCGCTGTTGATTTGCGCGCGCCTTGCGGGCCTTCGAGAATTAGCATGTGATCAGCCTTGACACCCGGCCTGTAAATACGAGCAATAGCCGAGATAAGCCACAGCGCGCCTATGGTCTGGTGGAATGTGGTGGCCTCAGCACCAAGATATGTGCTGGTCCAAGTTTCAATGCGAGCTGTGCCATCCCAGCACAATGTATCAAGCCAATCGCGCACCGGATGAATGCGTATGTCACGGGCGACGGCATTAACGGAGCGACCAACAACCATCGGCGCCACATTCACATCTCGGAGCTGCAACCATTCGGCAGTGCGAATGTCATCGCCGTCTTCCCAGGGGCGTGGTAAGTTTGCGTCGTTGTTATCCCATGGCAACGGCTGACGGACAATAACTTTCTGGGCAAACTCATCGAAGGCCAGAACGCCAGCGAAGGTCGGGTCAGAATTGAGTGCGATCATGACATTGGCTTCGTTGCGCTCAGGGCTGTTTGCCATGTCAAGCCGTAGCCGGCCATACCATGCGGGCTTTGGTATCTGAGAATTTGGATTGCCGGTTGCGGTCACACGTCGGCGGAGTTCTGCCATTTGCTTTGTTAAAATCGAGACAGCAATACCGGTGCTACATTTAATGCGGTCGAGCAGTTGGCGTTCAGGCAAAGGATCAAGCCGCGCCAGCGCAATGCGGCCAAGCAGCTTCGATAGCGGTTCCATTTCGGGTGGATTGGTGAGCGTGTCGGCAACAGCCATCAAAGTGTCGGCGTCATTCGCGGCTGGCACACTTGAAGCAACGGCCTCGGTAATTTCTGAAAAGTGTGCGGGTAAAGTCTGATTGTCGTAGTCTTTGACCCGTGCCTTGCGCAACAGATCGTCATTGAAATCGTCACCATGCAGCGGCCAGACAATGGTGTTCGTAATATCGGCGACATTCAATCGATCAGAGAGCGTAGCAGCTGCCTGTCGGCCGGCATCTCCAGCGTCGGCATAAATAGTTACGTGCTGCGTTTCTTCGGGCCATTGAAACTGAGCCAAACCGTTCGCAAATAGTGCCGCCCAAACCGGTGTGCCGAATATCGCATGAGCGGCAAGGGCCGTCTCGATACCTTCAGCAATACCGATATGCCCATTCTCCGGCATCGGGAATAGCCTGACAACGGCCCCTTTCACGCTGCCCAGCATCTTTTTGCCCGACGGCGCCTTGCCGCTGCCATCATCCAGTAAAAATGTGCGATGAACACCAGCTGCTCTGTCTCCGTTTGGCAGGCGTGGTATAGCAATCAGACCTGGCCAGCCACGGCGGCTTTCATAATCCGTGAGATCCGGATGGAATAGCAGATCAGGCGATCCGGGATCTGAAAGCCTACGCTCTTTGACATACGTTTCGCCGGGCGTGCCTGCGAGAGGGACACATCCGGCGAGCAATCGTGCAATCTCGGCTGAATGATCAGGTTTTGTATAATGCACTTGCCGTGATGCTGAATGCCTTTGCATGCCGGCCATCCGTGCCGCTTCATCGAACAGTGCGAGGCCTTCCAACCCGGTGGCACGCGCGATGAGATCAATTGGACCGGCACATTCGTCGGTGGCATAGTCGAAGCCCCAACCTGCATAAGCACCCTCGAGATAAATGACGCATGAACCTTCCTTGCGTGGTGCACGTCCGGAAAGATCGGCACAGCGTAACGTGCGGCGATCACGGGACAGTTGCGCCTCTGGGAACAGCCCCGGCAGCCAATCGGCAGAGGAGACAGCAAGCCGCTCTTTGATTGCCGCAAGGTCATGACGTTGCCTTGGAACTGCTACATCATTCAGGTCAATCATTGCGCACCTCATGCCAGCAGAACCAACCCACGCTCGGCGCGGGTAATAGCCGTGTAAAGCCAACGCCGACGGTCGGTCTCCGTGTGTCCAATGCCATCGTCCCAGACGATGATATTCTCCCACTGCGATCCTTGTGCTTTATGGGCTGTGATCGCCCAACCAAAGGTCGCCTCGGTCAAGTGGCGTTTATTCTGCCAATCGCGGTCATGGCGGTTTCTGTCAAAGGCGATGTGATCTTCAAAATGGCCTTTGTAGATGCGCAGACGGCCTGGCTGACCATCACGATCCAGTGGGCCAACACGGCATCCGTCCTCATCCGTTACTTCAGCTGAGAAATACAAACTGCCCTCATCGACAATATTTTCGAGGGTGACGAACATGCCGTTGATCAAGCCAAGGTTGTTTTGATTTTTAAGGCAGATGATTTTTTCCGCTTTGCCCGTTGGTAACCATGTGCCGCCAAGCCCAGCGGCAGCACGCATGGCGTTGTTGAGCTGCAGGCGCGTCACATGCATGCCGCAAATCAGCTGACCGCCGTGCAATGCCTGTTCTGGTGTGATGTCGCTTTTACGGAGTTTGGCCACATGCGCGTCGTAGGTGCCAAAGCCAATCGGCTCGCCATTGCGCGCCATAGTGGACATGCGAATAATGGCACTTTCAGCCGCCTGGCGGTGGATTTCTGTGAGCATGACATCAGGCACTTCGTTGGTAAAAGCACCCTTGCCCTTGATCGGCGGCAGCTGTCCGGGATCACCGAGAACGAGGATTGGCTTGCCAAAGCTCATCAGATCGCGCGCCATGTTCTCGCCAACCATTGAGACCTCATCAAGCACGATAAGCTTTGCATCGGCGGCATCGCTCTGCGGGTTCAACGCAAACCGCGGATGCTTCATGGTAGATAACGCCTGGCGCATGGCTTCAATGGCAGCCTCTGCCGTTGTACGGTCGAAGCCGCTGAGCAGTCGGGCGTCTCCTTCGGCGTCACGGATACGCTGGGCCGCCGCAGTGATTTCTTCTTTGGTTGCCTCTATGGCGGAATAAATAAGGCTGTGAATAGTGCGTGCCGGTGTGCCCTTGCGTGTAAGAACCAGCGCAGCCTTGCCGGTGAATGTGGCAG
>CAYUYL010000180.1:0-4849 GCA_964449195.1 uncultured Filomicrobium sp. | reverse complement strand
CTTTCATTGACGCCTCCATAACTACGGAAGCCATGCTGGAACAAAAAGGCAACATTAGGTCGGAACACAGCCATGGCATCTGCAATATCACCTTGATTGGCAGCATCGTTCTCGGGAAAAACGCGAATGGAACTCAGATGCGCACCGGGTGCCAATCCATAATAAGGCAGAGGGTGGTTGTTGGGGTAGGCACCAATGATACCGCATACGTGGGTTCCGTGCGAACCGGAATCTTCCCCTCCATCTGGATCATATTCACCAAGAATAAAAGAACCTCGATTTTTAACATGATCTAAAGCGTCATGCGGTCCGCATCCAGAGTCGATTACGCCGATCTTGATGTCTTGGCCATTCGATTTCTGGGCGCTGACGCCAAGTGCGTCATGCCACCAGCCGCTGGGACCGTTGTCAGGCAAAGGCTCGCACAGAATATTCATTTTGCGGTTTGATGTTCCGCCGCGTATAATGCGTGGCCAGAACTGTGTATATGGGACTACAATGACTGCGAGTATTTCATAAAAATCAGCATACTCAAACACCGCATCGCCATTATCATTTGTGCGTTGTTTCATAATATCACGCACGCCGCCGTTCCCCATTAAGACAAGGTGTACTTCGGCATAGGCAAGCGGCACATGACTGCGCTGACGTCCTCTCACGTTGATTGTAAGTTGCTGGCCTGTGCCGGCAAATGAGGCGGATACTTCTTCAGCCCGCAGGATATCGGCGATATCCAAAGGACCGGCGCGGAGCATATCAAACGTTGTCTTGTGGAACTTGATCAAGGGTTCAACAACGACATCTTTGCCTGCTGTCGCGCGTATTCGGTCTATGGCGTGATCATCAGCTTCAACAAACGTTGTCGACTGAACGTGCGAACCGTTTGTTTTAGGTTGCTTAACAACACGTAACTGGTTCTGAACCTCTGCCGGTAACGCTTCAAGAGACTTGGCAGCTATGCTGAGGCGGTCATTGATCGTTTCTTTGGCTTTATACCGCGGCCGAATCAATAGCTTGCTCATTGATGAAACTCCCGAATGGGCAATACGCATGTGTACTTGCATCTACGCATTGCAATAAACGCCAAACAGCTATCGAGTATAATCTATTTTCGCATGGCAATGATAAAACTAACGGTTTATTTTCGATAAAGGTTGTTTTATTTCAGGTGTTTAATCTGTCTTTTAGCTTTCTGCCTTGGTAAAGGCCGTCTTAAGATGCTGTTGTTGTTTGCTTTTGTGGTGTTGCAAGCTTTACTGCAGCGAATGCCAAATCATAGGTTGGCAAGATTATCCGGGGGGCAACGCGGCCATCTTCGGAAAAGCTTATGATGAATGGTTGGCTGCAGACAGGGCTTCCGGCAGCATGGCTTCCAGCAAATCAAGGTCCTCTGCTGTGCCAACTCCTATACGGATGCAGCGGTTTAGCGGTGACACGGCCGGCATCCGCACGAAGATATCGCGTGACAGTAATTCTTTCATGACATGCTGCGCAAACGCACCGTCACGCATCAGGTTTATCGCCACAAAATTTGTGGCTGATTCAATAGGTGACAGGTCATTTTTGCGGGCAATATCCGCAATTCGTGCACGCCCTTTTTTAATTTCTGCGACCGTAGATTTCAGATGCGCTTGATCCTGCAATGCAGCGAGAGCTGCGATTTGCGCCAGGCGGTTGATGCCGTAGTGGTTGCGCACTTTATCGAAATTCGCAATCACACCGGCTTCACCTAGGCAGTAGCCGATGCGTGCGCCGGCTAAGCCGTAAGCTTTAGAAAATGTGCGAAACCTGAGCACCATGGGATTACTGACATTAACCGCCGGGATTGCGTCGGCGGGCGCTGTATCACAATAGGCCTCATCCAGGATCAGAGTTGTGCCATCCGGCAGATTCTCAATCAGCTGCTCGACCTCGGATGCAGGCCACCAGGTTCCCATGGGATTATCTGGATTGGTCAGATATAAAATTTTGGCTTGATGTGTCTTGGCCTTGTCAATCAAGGCGGAAATATCTTCGCGGTCATCCTTGAAAGGCACTTTGACAGAGTGTCCGCCACAGGCCGCGACGTGGAAGTTAAAGGTTGGATATGCGCCGTCCGATGTAATGACGGTGTCGCCAGATTCGACCAGCAGCCGGTTTGCAACGCCTAACCCGCCATCAATGCCCTCGGTAATAACAACATTGTCCATGGCAACCCCATGCAGAGCTGCGATCGCTTGTCTGAGCTCATAATTGTCAGGATCGCAGTACTTCCACGTGTCCGCGGCTGCGTCCCGGATGGCTGAGACCGCATTTGGCGAAGGTCCGAAAACGCTTTCGTTGGCACCGATGCGGGCCTTAAACGGCGTGCCGCGCTGGCGTTCCTGAGCTTCGGGGCCGACGAATGGGACGGTGGCCGGCAGATTTTGGATAATTTTTGTATAACGCGGGTGTGACATGGCTCACTCTATCAGCGATGGTTTTTTATTTCGGTTGACAAGCTATCTCAAAACAGACGCCGTTCAAAGCAGGCAAAGCTCTGCGAGTTCGCGCCGCATCGCAGCCGGCATATCTTTGAGGTCATCACCTGATCTGGCAACCATATCAGGTGGGGCATCAGCAGGCTCAAGGTAGCGCCAGCCCTGAAACGCACGGCGTGGTGTCGGGCGTACGGGGACGAGTTCCGGGTCCAGAAGGATCAGGCAGCAGTTTGTGCCATCTGCTTTTTGGCCATCTTCAAAACCGATGATCCGCTGGCGGACCTGTATGAGGCGGCGTATCACCCAGTAAATTGAGCCGCCGTCCAAAAGTTGGGGCTTGCGTTTGGGAACCATCCTGGTTGCGTGAAACAGCACAGGGCGGCCCGTTTCGCGTTTGCTTGCCTCAAGGCGCTGTGCCTGCCAGCGCGCCAGATCCTCGACGTCATCGACGCCGACGCACAGCTTCACGATATGAACGCTCACGCCGCCCCCTCTGCTTCAATTTCAGCGATGACTGTCCCCTCTGTCACTTGTTCTGCTTCTGTCACATGAATGGCGGCAATGCGTCCGGCACAAGGCGCTGGCAGGATATGTTCCATCTTCATCGCCTCGACGACGGCAATGTCATCACCTGTCTGGACAACGGCACCAGCCTCAACCATAAGTCTTACGATTCGGCCATTAATGGGGGCGCGTACGGTATTGCCAGCTGTATTGTCATCAATCATACGAAGGTCATGAACAGGCCAGCTGACTGTTATGTGCTTCATGTCACCGAGAACGTAAGCAGTGCCTTGTTCCAGTATGCTGCTTGGTGGCATATGGCTGTCTTCTGATACGACGTTTTCGGTCGCCAGATCCCATTTGATAGCACCGTTTTGCGAACCGCCGATTGTAATGTTGATATGGTTGAGGTCCCAATTCAGCTCTACGGTGTACGGCTTGCCATCAACAAGGAATTGCTGTAACATTAAACGTTGGCCGCCTAACTGAAACGCATCGCCACTGTCAAAAGGGTCATAGCTGTTGCCCTCCTGTGATTGTGCCGACGTCAGGCTGCGTTCCGTCAACAGTGCGCGCACGCCTTCTGCGATAGCCGTAACCGCCGGTTCAGACCTTGTGAGAGTATCCAGCCTTTCAGCGATAAGGTCAGTATATACATATCCGTTTCTGACGTGCTCATCACCCAAAAGCGCGTGCGAAAAAGCGAGGTTGGTTTTAACGCCGATCACTTCTGCGTCTTCGAGGTCCATACGGAGCGTATCAATGACAGTCTCTCTGTCCAACCCCACACGGATGATCTTTGCGATCATCGAATCGTAGTAGGGAGAAATTTCACTGCCGGATTCGACGCCGGTTTCAACGCGCAGGCCATCATCTTCCAGGACGTCAAATTCCAGAATTTTGCCGATTGCCGGCGCAAAGCCATGGCCTGGATCTTCTGCGCACAGGCGCACTTCCATGGCATGTCCGCCGAATGCAATATCATTCTGTTGCAAAGGCAGCTTTTCACCTGCTGCAATACGGAACTGCCATTCTACGAGATCAAGGCCGGTTATTTCCTCTGTAACCGGATGCTCGACCTGCAGGCGGGTATTCATTTCGATGAAATACCAGGGGGCATCGGGTGTGAGGTTGCCGCCCTCGACCAGAAATTCAACTGTCCCCGCTCCCTCATAGCCAACAGCTTTGGCGATGGCGACCGCGGCGTCAGTTATTTTGTTGCGTAGCGCGTCCGGCATTCCAGGCGCGGGGGCCTCTTCTATCACCTTTTGATGGCGCCGTTGCAGCGTGCAGTCGCGTTCGAACATATGCACGATATTGCCGTGGCGGTCTCCGAAGATTTGCACTTCGATATGGCGCGGACGGACGACAAATTTCTCAAGGAGCATGCGCCGGTCGCCAAATGCAGCTTCTGCTTCGCGTTGAGCGCTGTCCAGTGCATCAGCAAATTCCTGTTCATCGTGAATAAGCCGCATACCGCGTCCGCCACCACCGCTGACCGCTTTGATCATTACAGGATAACCGATGCTTCCGGCCTCCCGCTGCAGGGTCGCGAGACTCTGGTCGTCGTCCTGGTAGCCGGGCACAACCGGGACACCAGCCTTTATCGCAATCCGCTTGGCGTTCGCCTTCCCGCCCATATCACGCATGGCTTGCGGCGACGGGCCGATAAATGTAATCTTTGCATCTGCACAGGCTGTGGCAAAATCTGCATTCTCAGAGAGAAACCCGTATCCGGGATGGATACAGTCTGCGCCAGTGTCGCGGGCTGCTGCAATGATCTTATCAATCTGCAAATAACTTTGCGTTGCCGGTGCAGGACCAATGTGTACAGCCTCATCAGACATTTGGACGTGCATGGCCTGAGCATCGGCATCCGAATAAAC
>CAYUYL010000179.1:0-4895 GCA_964449195.1 uncultured Filomicrobium sp. | reverse complement strand
GCTTTTAGCCGTAACAGGAAGCCACCGGCTTTTAGCCGGTGGTCGTTCACAAGTGGACTATGAATTAACTATAATAAGATCTTGACCAATATTGGGAAAATATCCATGTAGTTTGCTGAAGAACATAATCCATATCAGTGCTGCACAAACGCCTTCTTATTTCGCTGTCATTGGTGGCCTATGGATGAGACAGGCTCTGTTTTCCGTGATGCAGCCATGCCGAGTTGTTTTCAATAACGGCACGGTTGCAATTATGATCTTAAATGTCAGCGTTACATGCAGTTGCGTGTGATGCGATCAAAAACTTAGCAGGCTATCAGCGTGTGCTGGTGATGAACTGATAGAAATACAACATGATCAAAAGTATAATCTTGTTTCTTGCAGCTGTATCTGTCCTGATTATTGTACCAGTGCTTGCTGCTGATCCCTTTGCTTATACAAACGCCCCTGAAGAAACCCTCGCGAAAAATGCTGAGGGGATACCGACACCTGAAAGAGCGCCAGAAGAATATTATGTCATTCGGTATTTGGCCAAGCGGACCTTGGGGTGTCTCTGCGCCAACACCTATCCTGTAGGTCTGGGTGCCGGTAGGGCATCAGAGATAACTTACAGAGTTTTAAAAAACGACAGGGGCCAGGCCGTTTCAGTTTACGCTTTGTGCATCAAGCAAAATAAAGGATGGAACAAACGTGTTTTAGGCACCATCACACTGCCATTTACACCCAACGCACAAATCCAAATCGGGACGCCGGGGGATGATCGTAACAACGCGAATGCAGCTGTCTTGCGTGAGGCTCTGAAAGGAGCTGTAATCATTCCATTTAGACGGCAAAGTTATCGCATCAGCCGGTGCCCAGCCAATCGCGATCATTATCAAAGCTTGAATTGGAGCCAGCCTGAACTGTGGCCTGAGATGTAAAACGCGAGCGCGTGTTGAGCGATTTTCCGAAATAGACGTATGGTTTTTATAGGATTGCAGTTTTTCGTTGGCTGATGAGCCCATATTTGTGAGGGCTGGTACAAGTTGCCTGCTTTCACTTTTTCAAAGCAGGCTGTCATTAATCAGATAGCCTGCATTTTACTGTCTCATCATTTTGCAGTTGGCTGAAGCGTTGGCGTGAACAGTGGGACGGGCTAAACGCGTATCACAGAATTTACGACTGCCCTTCACGCCACCAGGCCAGTGCCATAAGGCACAGCAGTATAGCAAGTGCTGCAAGGCCGTTAAATAAAGGCGTCAGCTTGACGCCGCGCGTGATATAGGCGTTACGATCTTTGAGGCCCATCCAATTCGACCCTGAGAATACGCGTGCAGCTGAAAGCATAGTGATACGGGGCACTGTTACCGCGCTGGCGGTGAGACTGCCGCTTAAAAATCCGGCTTCTTTAGTCCAGAAAATTCCACCGCCGGTTTTTTCAATTAAACCAGCCAGCTTGTCATCGGTTGCCGTTACTTCGGACATCTCACGCGGGTCGGCAATACCAGCATGGGAAATTGCGGTCAGGCGGCCTGTCGGAGCGGTTGTTTCAAATTTATAAACACCTGCTTCTCTCGCCGTGACTGTTGCCTGCCATAGTCCATCGCGCACTTTTGTCAAAGTAACACTGTTTTCCTCGCCGTTCGGGCCTGAGATAGCGACTGCAGAGACGTCATCCACCATGGTGCGCCGCTCGACAATCAACTTCAAACCACTGGCTGTCACATTCAGTTGCTCTTCCTCAAGATCAGGCTCCTTCATAAGCCAGTGGGCCAGGCGGCGCAGCACCTGCGTGTGCGGACCGCCCCCGTCAAAGCGGCGCGCCCATAACCAGGCATGATCAGAGGTTAACAGGGCAACGCGGCCCTCACCGCGCCGCTCCAGAATGAGTAATGGTTTTTCGGCAACGCCATTAAGAAGGGTTTGTCCGCGATCCTTGATGACATCCACCTGCCGGAACCATCGCCCCCATGTCGGCTTCTCAGTATCGCTGCCAGGCAGTCCTTCAGTGACAGGGTGGCGTGCGCCGAGATCTGTCAGACGTGCGCGAAAAGGCTGTTCAAGGACTTCACCGGTCGGCCGGGCCGGCAGAACTGAAAACAGTGGCGTGCGCACGATGCTTTCTTCGCCTGCATAATCATCGCCGGCTGCAACCAGAAGGGCGCCGCCGTGACGCTCAACATAACGGGCAATGTTATCATAATAATGAAGCCGCAGAATGCCACGGTGCTGATAGCGGTCGAAGATAATCAGATCGAAATCCTCGATTTTTTGAGAAAACAGCTCACGGGTTGGAAAGGCGATTAACGATAGCTGATTGATTGGTGTGCCGTCCTGTTTTTGTGGCGGACGCAAAATTGTAAAGTGGACAAGGTCAACGGCAGCGTCTGATTTCAGGAGGTTGCGCCATGTCCGCTCGCCTGCATGCGGTTTGCCGGACACCAGCAGAACGCGCAGATTCTCGCGTACGCCATCAGCGATAATAACGACCCGGTTATTTGCCGTTGTCAGTTCGCCTTCTGTTTCCGATAATTCGATCTCAACAATGTTTTGTCCAGCATGCGGAAACAGCATGGGCAACGTGAGGCGGCTGCCAATTTCAGCTGAATATATGTCGTCGGGTTCACCTTCGCGGCGCACTTTGATTTGCACAGTGTTATTGGCGGTTGCAGGCACCTTGCCTGTTTGGCGTAAGGCGATCTCGATATCGCGCTCCTGCCCTACAATACCATAGCGCGGCGCTGATACGACTTCGATGCGGCGGTCAAACTCTCCCTGTTTGCCAGTAAGTAAGACATGCACTGGGGCCTCAAATCCTAATTGTGCAATATCAGAGGGTACATCATGTACCTGGCCATCTGTGACCATGACCACACCAGCGAGGCGGTCTGGGGGGATGTCAGCAAGGGCTTCGTTCAAATCTTTGAACAGTTTGGTGCCTGCTTTAATATTTTCGCGCGGACGCGAAGACGAGATCCATTTCACCTTGAGATCTGCGATTTGGCCAAGACGGGCTTTAAGCTGGTTTTGTATCTCAGCGGTTTGCGCAGGGCGTTCAGCAAGTGTTTGGCTTGTACTTTCGTCGATGATGACAAGAGCAATATTGCCCAGGTTTTCGCGTTGTTGTTCTTGTAACGTCGGATTGGCGAGTGCTGCAATGAGAGCAGCCAAAGCCAGAGCGCGCAGCAACGCACCACGGGTTCGCCGCATCAGCATGATGGCGATCAGGAGCAGTGCGATTGCAATAGCTGCCCAAAACAGGGGCATCGGTATCAAGGGGGCGATATCAACGGACCAGTTTGTCATAATGTCGGGATGCCTGCCTCATGTGTTTTAATATTTTGATCTGGGATTTTACTATTGCCCTAGCCGTTCGAGCAGAGCAGGAATATGGACTTGATCGGCTTTATAGTTTCCCGTTAGAGCATACATGGCGATATTGACGCCTGTCCTGAAGGCCATTTCACGTTGCCGCTCGCCGCCTGGGACAACGGGGAAAAGCGGCAAATTACGCTCATCTAAAGCCCATGCAGAGGCAAAGTCGTTTGCTGTTATGAGAATGGTGCTGACACCATCGGCCTGCCGTGCCTTACGGTTTGTGGTAATTGTATTACCCCCACCGGCTTCCACCCAAAGTTGACCACCAGCCCAGCGTCCTGGAAAGCTGTCCAACAGATAGAAGGATTTCGTTAATACGTGGCCTTGTGGAACAGGCTCAAGGCGTGGAATATCCAATCGGCCGATCAGCCCCTGTAGAGGGGTTTGATCACCCTGTCCGGCCTGCTGTGAAAAGCCGATTGGAAGACCTTGACCATAATCACGTGTGTCGAAAATGATCATTCCGCCTTGTTTCATATAGGCATCGATACGCGCGTATGCTTTTGCGTCCAGCGCTTTCTGAGTTTGCAGCACGGGCCAATACAGCAGCGGATAAAAAGCAATTTCGTCACTCAGAATATCCACGCCCATCGGTTCGCCGGGTTCAATGGCTGTACGTGCGCTCAGGACACGTGAGAGGCCGGAAAGTCCGGTCTTTGAAGTGTTATCAATGCCGGGATCGCCAGTTAGAACATAACCAAAGGTTACTTCGCTTGTTGCACGCAAGGCGCGCGGGTCCAATCTTGCGGGTTGCGATGAGGGTGGGGGCCTTTTGGCTGAACTGTTCTGTGCAAATGTTGACGAGGAAGTCGAAAATGCCAGGGCTGCACCAATGACAAGAAAGAGTGCGGCGGCACCAGAAGTCGCAGAGTGAGACCCGGAGCGCAAGCGCAAGTTACCACCAGCCTGCAACAGCAACACAGCTAAAACATCCACAAAAAGCAGACCAAGTGCTGCCGATAGCATCCATGATTTTAATTTGGTTGATGTTTGCCGCTCATATGCAAGGATATTTGCCCTGGCAGGAAACGCAGGCGATGGTTTCAGTACGCTCTCACTTTTTGCAATGTTAAGCGCTTTCGACCGTGCTGCCGGACCGTAATAGCCGGGCGGGGTTGCCAGACTGGGGCGTGCAGTGGTGAAATTAGCGATTGGTATCGGCGACGCCGTTGGGGGCGGAGGTGCTAATTGACCAAATCCATCCAGCACCTGAACAGGAGGAAGAATGCTTTGATTGGCAGTGATGTTGCTAGCCTTACTATTTACGCCTGTAGTCGTCTCCTCGTCCCTTGCACCTGTTGTGCTCAAGGTTGAAACGCGTTGCAGCATCTGCACGAACAAGCCTGAGAGTGGCAGGTTCGACCATGCCGGATCTGCCGTCACGTGAAATAAGACGATATAGCCATCACCACGCCTGGACGCGGTGACCAGAGGAGTACCGTCCTTGAGCCTTGCCCAGACAAGAACTTCGGGTCCTAAGCGAACGGGGTCAGCAAGGACCTGACGTGCGACAGAGATATCTTCGGAAACTTTAAGTC
>CAYUYL010000178.1:0-4895 GCA_964449195.1 uncultured Filomicrobium sp. | reverse complement strand
TGGATTGGCACGCGCTGTTCTTTACCGGCATCGCGATTCGGATATTGCTGCGCGCGCCGCAGACCGGATGTATGATCGCATCAAGGCCTCTCAATCGTTTGGCGGAAAACATATTTTTTATAATTTCACGATGGAGCTTGAGGATAACACATCGCTTTTCTGCTCACAGGTTATCCGCGAGGGGTTTGAGCGTGCCAGCGGCGGGTTGATCAAGCTGCCCACCCATCCAACAGAATTTTACAACGCTCCCGAGGACTTTATATCGCGTATTGGCGTGACGGCGGATGTGACCTTCGCGCCGGGTGACATGGAACTGGAAACGCAGTTCGTACCCGTTGCCGAATGGAGGGACTTTCGCAAAACATCGCGCGTACGCCTGATGGATCTTGTGATGGTCAAGCTTTTTGAGTGGATGGAGCGAGGATATGTCTTTAAGCCAACGGCGTATATTCGCTTGATTGGTGTTGGGGGAAAGGCTTCGGGTTACCTTCCGAATACATTCAAAAATGCTTTGGCAGCACTGATACCCAAAGTCCCATCAAATATGGCTGTCAGTACGATTGAGGCGATTGCCATGCTGCACAGCACTGCGGAACCTCTTTATCAGAAATTACATCGGTTGGAGCTGCAAACCATTAAGGAGACCGGCAGGCCTTTACATCCGCGCGATGTGTACGATTATCTTGATGCCTTCGAACGCGATGCAAAAGGCAAAATCGGGTATTTGCACTTGAAGTGAAATCAGTACTTCGACTGCTAAGAGCCTGTCCGTAAAAATGTTGAGTCATCAGAATCACTTATGATTCAGATCCTTGAGTGAGCGAGGTCCGTAAATATGAAATTTACCCCCTTAGTTGTGCTTCTCTCTTTATGCCGACTATCCCACAATCAATAATGCAGAGCATTGAGAGGCGTTGATTTTACTGGCTAATTTTAAGGACGGACTCTAAGGATAACGGGCTCAATGTTTTTATGTTTCAATCAAGGGCCAGCTAGAGCTCGATACGCCCCTCCGCTCCACTGCTTCAAAAAGACTGCTCCGGCAAAACTTGGCAAATTCGGCTTGCCTTTTTGCTCTGTCTGCCCGGATATATCATCCATAACGCTGTATTTAACTTTTTGATGAAAACTCAGCTTAGCCAAACCGGTTTAGGCGTGCTAAACGTCACCTGGCGCTGGGGCCGATCCAAAAAATGAATTGAAGGCGCAGTCAACGATAACCCTCGAGGAAACGAAATGAAGCAAGACAAGAGTGTGCGTAACGCCCTGGCCTATCATGAAGCGGATCCCCCGGGAAAGATTGCAATCCAGGCTACGAAGCCGGTTGCAAATCAGAATGATCTGGCGCTGGCCTATTCACCGGGTGTTGCACACGCTTGTACCGCGATTGCTGAAGACCCGGCCATGGCCTCCCGCCTGACCGCGCGGGGCAACCTTGTTGGCGTTGTCACCAATGGTACAGCAGTTCTCGGCCTCGGAAATATTGGCCCTCTGGCTTCCAAGCCGGTTATGGAAGGTAAGGCTGTATTATTTAAGAAATTTGCCGGCATCGATGTCTATGACATTGAGGTTGACGCAACAAACGTTGATGATTTTGTTTCAGCCGTCTCGCGTTTGGAACCGACATTTGGTGGTATTAACCTTGAGGATATCAAGGCACCAGAGTGTTTTGAGATTGAGCGCCAGCTTAAGTCGCGCATGTCGATTCCGGTATTTCATGACGACCAGCACGGCACTGCCATTGTTGTTGCAGCCGGTATTCTTAATGGTCTGAAAGTCGTCGGCAAGAATATAGCTGAGGTCAAGCTTGTCTGCAGTGGGGCTGGAGCGGCGGCGCTCGCCTGCTTGAATTTGCTGGTTGGCCTCGGCATGAGGCGTGAGAATATCACGATTTCCGATATCGAAGGCGTTGTTTACAAGGGCCGCCAGGTGTTGATGGACCCCTATAAGGAACCGTTTGCCCAGGATACACATGCACGCAAACTTGCAGAAGTTATGCCTGGCGCAGACGTTTTCCTCGGCCTGTCCGCCGGCGGTGTGGTCAGCAAGGACATGGTCGCTGGTATGGCTGCACGGCCTTTGATTTTTGCACTTGCTAATCCAACGCCGGAAATCATGCCTGAAGAGGTGATGGAGGTGCGCAGCGATGCGGTGATGGCATCAGGGCGCACGGACTATCCCAACCAGATCAATAATGTCTTGTGCTTTCCCTTTATCTTCCGCGGTGCGCTTGATGTTGGTGCGAAGCAGGTCAACGAGGAAATGAAGCGTGCGGCCGTCGTCGCCCTTGCTGCTATCGCTGAAAGTGCTGCTTCCGATGTGGTCCTCTCAGCTTATGGTGAAGAGAGTTTGGTGTTCGGTCCGAACTACATCATTCCCAAGCCTTTCGATCCGCGGTTGATTACTGATATCGCTCCTGCTGTTGCCAAGGCTGCCATTGACAGCGGTGTCGCAACCCGGCCGATCGATGATTTTACGGCCTACCGGGAAAAGTTATTCGGCTTTGTCTATCAATCTGGCTTTGTTATGAAGCCGATTTTCGATCAGGCTCGCCGCGCTTCTGCTGAGAACAAAAAGCGCATTGTGTACGCCGAAGGTGAACATCCTGACATTCTGCAGACAGCGCAGCAGGTTGCGTCCGAGGGGATTGCGAAGCCTATCCTGGTCGGAAATAGCGATACCATCAAGTGGTGCATCGACAACTTAGGGTTGAGTCTCAAAGACGGTGAAAATTGTGAGATCTTTGACCAACGCAACAATCCAAAGATTCCGCAATTGTTTGATGAATATATCAGCTTGGTGGAACGGCGTGGCGTTAGCCCCGAGCATGCACGCCGGGTCTTGAATGCTGGCTCTACCGTTATTGCCGGCCTGCTTTTGCGGCGTGGTGATGCCGATGCCATGATCTGCGGGGCCGTTGGCCGCTACCACACACAATTACGGCACGTGGAACAAGTGATTGGCCGGCAGGGCGGCACACGTGGATTTGCGACAGTTTCAGGGCTCATCTTACCTGATGGTCCATTGTTCTTTGCTGATACGCAAGTTTCCTACGATCCCGGTGTCGAACAGCTTGCTGAAATTACACTTTTGGCCGCCGATGTCGTCCGGCGTTTTGGCATTGAACCCAAGGTCGCCCTGCTCTCACACTCCAATTTCGGCACTAGCAATCGTGCATCCGCGACGAAAATGCGTGATGTCCTTGCGGCATTGCAAGATTGGGCCCCGAACCTGGAAGTCGAAGGTGAAATGCACGCGGATGCCGCGCTTTCTGCCGCTATACGCGAGGAAAACTTTCCGAATTCGCGTTTGAAGGGGCGTGCTAATCTTTTGATTATGCCAACCCTGGATGCGGCAAACATTGCGTTTAACCTGCTGCGCATCACCAGCGGTGGTGTGGTCATCGGGCCAATTCTGCTTGGTGCGGATCGGCCGGTTCATATCGTCACGCCGTCGGCATCGGTGCGCAGCCTGGTGAATATGAGTGCGATTGCGGTTGTTGATTCCCTGAGAGAGAATGCACATACGCATTCTGTGGAAATACCGCGGGCAGGAAGCTTTGGCTAGCGTTTTGGTGGAGCAAAGGCTTGGTTGCCGCCGGTCAAGGGCAATGAAATTTGTGCTGGGAAGCTGATATGGCAAAATTGTGCGGCATGCAGCAAAAGAGGTGTGCCGCACATACTGCAACGTTGTTTGCAGCATTCCTAACCGCAGGGGTGGGCTTGAGCGTTGCGGCCAGCGCACAAGATAGCCGCGCGGCGCCGGAGGCTGCGACAGGCTATTACAAGAAATCATCAGCGCGCGCGACAAAGCATATGGTCTCGGCCGCCAATCCGCTTGCGGTTGAGGCAGGACTTGGCATCCTGCGCAATGGCGGTTCTGCCGTTGATGCAGCGATTGCGGTTCAATTGGTGCTCAATCTCGTCGAACCGCAGTCATCCGGTATTGGTGGTGGCGCCTTTTTGCTTCATTGGAATGCGGCGAAGCAACAGCTTAAGACCTATGATGGACGCGAAACGGCACCTGCTGCCGCTCAACCGGATCGTTTTTTACAAACGGCAAACCGCTCGCTTTCCGCAAAGCTGTGAAATCCGGCAAGAGCATTGGGGTTCCGGGTCTGGTCAAACTGCTGGAATATGTGCACCAGCGTCATGGCCGGTTGGAATGGCCGGATGTGATCCGTCCCGCCCGGCAGCTCGCGCTTCAAGGGTTTAAAGTCTCGCCAAGGTTGCATTTTCTTCTACGGCTGCAAACGGCGAAGCCATTCTCTGACGCGGCCAGGAGATACTTTTTTGAGCCTGGTACATGGTCTGATGGGACGTTGGCCGATGTGGGCGACGCCGTGGCATGGCCTATTGGTCATCGATTGAAAAATCCGGAATTTGCTGCGGCACTCCGTGAGATCCAGAAGAATGGGGCCAAAGCATTTTATGGCGGCCGCATTGCGCGAGAAATTGTTGAAGCTGCCAGAACCGCTCCAAATTATGCTGGTGACATTACTATGGCGGATCTCGCATCCTACAAAGTCAGGGAGCGTCCGCCTGTCTGTGTGATGTATCGTAAGCATCGGGTGTGTGGCATGGGGCCACCGTCATCGGGGGCGCTCACTGTGGCGCAGACCCTTAAGATGATCGAGCGCTTTGATCTTGGCAATTCACCGTATCATGCTCTGAATGCCCATGCGCTGCATGTTATTGGCGAAGCTCAAAAGCTCGCCTATGCCGACCGGGCGCGGTACATGGCTGACAGTGACTTTGTTCCTGTACCTTACGGTTTGCTTGATGATGCTTATATCGCCCGGCGTTCTGCGCTGATTAATCCATGGCGTGTGATGCCGAGCACTAAGAGCCCGTCCATAAAAATGTTGAGTCACTGGAATCAGTTATGATTCAATG
>CAYUYL010000177.1:0-4949 GCA_964449195.1 uncultured Filomicrobium sp. | reverse complement strand
GAGAATTGTAAGATTGAGAAATGCTTAGATTTTTATTGGGACAGACTCTAAGATCTTCCCCCCCCTCGGTCATCCTGGAATGTAATGCCGGTAGCCATTGCTCAACAAGCATGGTGTCTTGGGATCGTGCACGTAGCAAGACTGAAGTCGGTGCAGCCGGATCTCACCGGATAGGTACGGATATCAACTCATCACTAAGCGTGAAAACTTGGCACAATCAAAGCAGCACGCCCGCTTTGAAAGATTGGCCAATACATGCTGGAATATTGAGGATCAAAGGGATTGAAAAATGCAATCCTCAACTCACAGGATGCGGGGATGAGAATATGACTCTTCATACCCGCCCTCTGCCCCTCAATCTTCTACATAAAAGAAATTGGTGACCGGCAACGCTGTACGTCCCGGTTATATCAAAAGGCTTCTAATGCGCCAGCACTGACAGAAGTAGCAAGGCTACGATATTGGTGATCTTGATAGCTGGGTTAATCGCCGGCCCAGCCGTATCTTTATATGGATCGCCAACAGTGTCGCCGGTCACGGAAGCTTTATGAGCCTCTGAACCTTTAAGATGTTTCTGGCCGTCCTTATCGATAAACCCATCCTCGAAAGATTTCTTGGCGTTATCCCAGGCGCCACCGCCTGACGTCATGGAAACGGCAACAAACAGACCTGTCACGATCACCCCGAGCAGCATAGCACCAACGGCTGAAAAGGCTGCATTTTTGCCCTCGACACCTCCGCCTGCCACATAGTAGATGACCACATAAAGCAGAATCGGCGCCAGCACCGGCATAAGTGAAGGGACAATCATTTCCTTGATTGCGGTCTTCGTCAGCATATCGACAGCGCTTGCATAATCCGGCCTCTCCCTGCCATCCATGATGCCGGGCTTTTCACGAAATTGACGGCGCACCTCTTCGACAACGGCACCACCAGCGCGGCCAACGGCCGTCATAGCAATACCGCCGAATAAGTAGGGGATAAGGCCGCCAATCAGCAAGCCGGCAACAACATATGGATTTGACAAGGCAAAGTCAGGATTAACGCCCTGGAAGTATGGGAATTGATCGGCATTCTGAGTGAAATATTTCAGATCATAATTGTAAGTCGCAAAGAGCACCAGAGCACCCAGGCCTGCAGAGCCAATCGCATATCCTTTGGTCACCGCTTTGGTTGTGTTGCCGACAGCATCCAGCGCGTCAGTGGACTTGCGCACCTCTTCTGGCAGACCAGCCATTTCTGCAATCCCGCCGGCATTGTCTGTCACAGGACCAAAGGCATCCAGCGCGACGACCATTCCCGCAAGCCCCAGCATTGTTGTTGTGGCGATTGCCGTCCCGAACAGCCCTGCGAGTTTGAACGTCAACAAAAGACCGGCAACAATAATCAATGCAGGTAACGCGCAGGCCTCTAGAGATATCGCAAGACCCTGAATAACATTCGTGCCGTGCCCTGAAACCGAGGCCTGGGAAATAGAGCGCACAGGGCGAAAGCCCACACCGGTGTAATACTCAGTTGTCCAAACAATCAGACCGGTTACCGCAAGTCCCACAAGACCGCATAAAAATAAATTCAAAGCCGTGATTGACATACCAGCTGCGACACCAATTTCCCCCCAAGTGCCAAAAACATATTGTGTTGCCAGATAAAGCCCGCCGATCGACAACAGCGCAGTTACAATAAAACCGCGATAGAGCGCTCCCATGATAGATGTGTTTGCACCCAAACGCACGAAAAACGTGCCGATGATCGAAGTGACCAGACAAACACCGCAGATTGCCAGCGGATAAAGGATCAATTTCTCAAGAATATCCTGCCCAACAAACAAAATCGCCGCCAGGACCATAGTTGCAACCACAGTCACCGCATAAGTTTCAAAAAGATCAGCCGCCATACCGGCACAGTCTCCGACATTATCACCGACATTGTCGGCAATCGTAGCCGGATTGCGCGGATCGTCTTCCGGAATACCAACTTCCACCTTACCAACCAGATCGCCGCCAACATCAGCACCTTTGGTAAAAATACCACCACCGAGACGGGCAAAAATAGAAATCAGCGAAGCACCAAAGCCTAAAGCAACGAGCGCATCAATCACCTTACGGTCGCCAGGTTGATGACCAAGCTCAACGGTTAAAAAGGCGTAATAACCAGTAACACCAAGCAGCGCGAGACCCGCAACCAGCATTCCCGTCACAGCGCCAGATCTGAATGCAATGCTCAAACCATCGGCAAGAGAAGTAGCAGCAGCTTGAGTGGTGCGGACGTTGGCATGAACAGAAACATTCATGCCAATGTAACCGGCCATTCCGGATAGAACCGCGCCAATCAAAAAGCCGGCAGCAACGTGCCAGCCAAGCATAAAATAAGCAGCCAAGCCGATCACGATGCCGACCACAGCAACTGATGTATACTGGCGGTTTAAATACGCCTTTGCGCCTTCTCGAATGGCACCGGCAATAGCTTGCATTTTCTGGTTGCCTGCATCGGCAGACATCACAGACTGAATCGTAAATCCTGCGTAGGCAATCGACAACGCACCGCAGACCATAACCGCCCAAAGCAGTTCATTCATGATAAGCTCCCTTGCCACTCAGGAAATTTTCAGGCAACCGCCGCTGTTTCAGATCCTTGCCGCCACAGTGGTACGCACATCTGATTAACATAGACTGAGATGTAAACCATGCCAAAACCTTGTTCGCATGACAACATGGTTACGATCTGCGGCCGGTTATTATGAGAGGCGCATATGACGGGTGTTCACACGATACCATGAAGCGGTTGTATGCATTTGGCTTTCTTAGATTTAGAGCGTGTGCGGACCAACAACACTCTGTGAACGACCACCGGCTAAAAGCCGGATTGGTCCGCCATTCGGCGGACTGGGTGCCCGAAACAAACTTGGTCTTTTGACGCCTCCGTGCCGCAAAATTAGGAGAAACAAAAGATCAATAACGAAAAAGCTCTCCTCTTGATCCCATGCCGCCTAAAGGCGTGGGGTTTACGGATCCCCTATAGGGGACTCTAAAACCAAGAGGGGCTTATAAGCCGATGATCGTACGCCAGTAATCCAAGGATGCCATTTCCGTGACCGTTTCAACCGGCATGGCACGCAGGATGAGCCCCACAGTGACAATTACCATAATCGGGATCGCGGCCACATGTGTCGTTACGAGAGCTGCATTTACAATGTGCCACTTCGGATCGCGCACATTAATCCTCAAGATTGAAATCAGGATCATGAGAGAAACCATCATGTAATCAAGAACGAAAATTCTATCTGACACGGTGGCCACATCAGAATCGACCTGCGGCAGAGAGAGATAGAGGGCCACGGCTGCAAGTAAAGCGGTGACCTGCAATGTGATAATCGCCTCGAGATGTGACTGCGGAATAAAGATGGACATATAGGCCACGATCAGGATAAACGCCAACGGCACCACAACGCGCAGGTAATAATCCGTCGCTTCGCGCTTCATCTGCCAGACGTAGCGTGTCTTATAAAACGGCACGACACTCGGCTGGTGTGTAAAGGCATCGATAATCAGCACCAATTCGTGTGTGTAGGACACGTACTGGCTGAACTTGTTCTGGTTGATTTTCTCCCAATTCACAGCCGCCAGTGTCTTATCGCGCAGTTCGTAGGGCGGCGGCTGAATAATGAACGGTTTGTCACCGCTGCGCGGTTGAATATCAATCGAAAATTTCTGAGCGTCAAAAGGATAATCCGTGAATTTTGGATTGAAACGGAAGCGCCCGGAAATGCGGTAAATACGCATGCTTTCAGGATAAGCATCGCTTTCTCCGCCATCATAAATTTCCTCGACGGTTAAATGCGGCCCATTGGCAATCGGATTAATGAAAGCATTGGTAAACTTGATATCATCGTAGCCAACACGGTCTGATGTACGAAAAGACAGCAGGAAATCCGCATAAAATGAGCGTTCGTTGTTATCGATCGAATACAATCGGATCATATCGGCGAATTGTACTCCATATCGGATGGTCTTGATGTTACGCCTTGAAAAAGGCCTCTGATCAGGTACAGGCTCTTCATAACAATTGCCGCTTTTCCAACCTTCCGCATTTGGGTGTTTATCCCCCCCCCCCCAAAGACCTAATCTTCAGGATTACCTGCATTCACAACATTGCGAATTGCATCAGGCTCGACTTCAGGCACCGTGTTGTTATCAAGTTGATAAATGGCATTGGGATAATCGATTTTTGATAATTCAGGCAACTGCTCTTGAAGATCACCAACCAGCATAATTGTGGGTGCAAAATTTTCCCTCTTAAATTTTGCAATAATATCAACGGAGGCAGAGTTTGAACCTCCAACTGCCAGAACAATAAGATCAGGCTTTTTTACTTTAAGGTCCGCAACGGCAGCATCAACAGCCTGCGCGTTCAAAGTTGCCCAGCGCCCGCTCCCTGACAACTCCAGGCGATGATCGCCAACAACAACAAGATCTGATGTATCAATCTTCCCGTTTGTTAAAGCGTCACCTATAGCGCGTGTGGCAGTTATGTTATTCACGCCTAGAAATGCGATAGTGCGGAAGTTCATCTCCTTGGCAAAGGAGGCAATCACGGGAACGCGCTGACCCTGCTGCGACGTACGCGTCGAAAACACGTTCGGCATACTGGCAAAAATGCTGGAGTCAGATAAATCTGAAATAATTGGAATGCCGCTCGAGCCGATTTTCTTACCAACTTCTGCAAACATTTTATGATCGTTTTGCAAGCTTTCCAAACCAATAACCGCCAGCATGCGCGGCATATCGAGCACTTTGCTCACATGTTTGGCAATTTCGACCGGATTACGCTTGCCATCGAGAATAACAAGCTCAAGCGGCCTGCCATTGATGCCGCCACGATTGTTCAACCGTTCTTGCTCTAAGAGTCCGTCCTTAAAATTAGCCAGTAAAATCAACGCCTCTCAATGCTCT
>CAYUYL010000176.1:0-4958 GCA_964449195.1 uncultured Filomicrobium sp. | reverse complement strand
GGAGCGATGGGTGGTTTCGCCAGCCTTGTTTCAGGCGCATTACATACTCTTGGCCGCGCTGATCTTCTTGCGCGCTATGTGCCCATGCATCTTCCCGATAGTTTCATCAACCATGACAGCCCAGCTGCCCAGCTTGTAAGTGCCGGGCTTGATACAGATGCGATTGTTGGTACTGTCACCGCCGCAATCACAAAGCATAGCCAACATGCACTCAGTCTTGCATCCGCCAACTAGTGTTCCAGATCAAAGGCTTGAGTCCCGGGCGGCGGTCCGCAAGCGTTTGTGAAACTACAGCACAAGCAAAAACTGACCATTTTACAGATAATCCCGGCTTCCCATAAAGAACTGCAAGCGCGAGCATCAATATTAGATCAACAATAACCATTTTGCCGAAACCAGGCCAGCGCATCACGGATTGCCTGGATCGCCGGGCGATGCGTATAGCCAAGCTCACTTTCCGCACGGGCACTGCTGAAAAACATTTTCTTCTTCGCCATACGTAAACTATCAAGAGTAAAAAGCGGCGTTGTATTGGTGAGGCGTGCAATAAACTCCATTGTGGCGGCCACCGGATAAAGAGGTAAACGCGGTAATTTGATGGTAGGGGGAGCAAAGCCGGCTTCTTTAGCAATCATGGCTAGAATATCAGCCAGAGCCAGATTATCTCCGCCTAGCACATAGCCACGGCCAATCTGCCCCTTCTCAAAGGCCAGCCAGTGGCCCATCGCCACGTCATCGACATGCACCACATTCAAGCCTGTATCGACAAAGGCTGGAATTTTCCCTTTCACACTATCAATAATGATACGCCCTGTCGGGGTGGGTTTAACGTCCCGCGGACCAATTGGCGTGGACGGATGGGTGATCACACAGGGCAACCCTTCATCGGCGATCAGCTTCCGCACCCGCTGCTCCGCAATAAACTTGGAATGCTTGTAGGTGCCAATCATGTCTGTTTCCTGCACGGGTGTCATTTCATCTGCCGGTCTGCCATCCGCGTGATAACCTAGTGTTGCGACCGAGCTGGTATAGACAATGCGTCCGACACCCGCGTTCTGTGCTGCATGCATCAAAGCCACCGTACCATCAACATTGGCCCGATACATCGCGGCCGGATCAGGCACCCACAGCCGGTAATCCGCTGCGACATGAAAAAGTCCCTGACATCCCGCAACCGCCTTTTCAAGAGAGAGATGATCCTCTAGAGATCCTTCGACAAACTCGGCATCTAGATTCGCGGCATTACGCCGGTTACTGTGAGGCCGCAGCAAAAGACGCACCTTCTGACCTTGAGCAATAAGCAGCCGTGCGACCGCAGAACCGACAAAACCCGTTGCTCCGGTCACAAGGATGGTCATGGGTATCTCTCCGGTTCATACAAAAGAAAGGGATGGGGGCAGTGACAACACAGGCGTATTTTAAAATTGGATCTTCAATATACAGTTCGAAAAAAATTAATACATTATCGGCACATTGCGGGCAAAGCTGATATATTGCTTTGGTGCTGCATGCGTACGAGGCTCCCTTTAACAGGGTGACCGAATTATAAATTGAGCGATTGCCGACAAGGCGTTTCGGACACCGTAGATTGGCGGGATGACTTTTTAGTCTGTCCCCCTTAAAATGACTGGGTTGGTAACGATCGAAGAGCTTCAAAGCCATGGCCCATCCACTTTGCGGCGCTGATTTTGAAACGCTCAACACTGTCCTTGCGGAATCGGGCAGGGGCGTCGATACAGGCCGCTTGCTCGCTATCCGAGGCTCGGTCCTGGGCCGCTGGCCGTTCACAACGTTGGAAAAGGCGCGAACGGACACAATTGTCCCTGCACTTGAAGATATACCGCCGCCGATATTCATTCTTGGCCATTGGCGCTCAGGAACCACTCACCTTTACAACACGCTCAGCCTTGGCGAATTCGGCTACGTGCCGCCCACAGTCGTCGGCATGCCATGGGATATGCTGCATCTCGGCAAATGGATCGAGCCGATGCTTAACAAAGCGCTTCCTGAGAGCAGGTACATCGATAACATACCCGTTTTGCCCACCAGCCCTCAGGAAGACGAAATCGCAATTGCCAATATGTCCAAGATGTCATTCTATCACGGCATCTATTTCCCAAAGGCGTTCGAGCATTTTGTGTATCGCGGTCTGTTCTTTGATGGCGCAACTGAGGCTGACATTGAGGATTGGCAGACTGCCTTTACCTTGTTCTTGCGCAAGCTCTATGCCCGCCAAGGCAAGCCGATTTTGATCAAAAACCCTACCTACACGGGCCGGCCTGCAATGTTGAAAGCGATGTTCCCGAATGCGAAATTCATTCATATTCATCGTGATCCATTCGATGTTTTTCTGTCCATGCGGAATTTCTGGACGCAGCTTTTTAAGGCCTTAGCCCTTCAGCCGTATGAGCATGTAGATATAGATGCCCATGTGCTTAAGATTTACGATCGGGTTATGGAGAAATTTGAGACTGAGACGGCGGGCTGGAAGGCACCAGACTTTGTTGAGGTGCAATATCGTCTGGCAGGGCGATACCCTTTATATCACACTGGATCGTGGGCATTGTCCGGGCTGGGATTTTGATGAAATGGTACTGGACGCACAAAAGGCCCGTGTTGTGAGCCTTGAGGCAGATGGTTCGGCCCGGCCTTTGGCCGATAATCTGGTGTTTGCAAACGGTATCACCCTACTGGAAAATGGAACCGTTGTTATTGCCGAGACCCGTGCTGAGCGTCTCACGTTGAAATCTACAGATGGCTATACAGCGTCCATTCCAGCTCCAGGCGCACCTGACAATTTAAGTGCGATCGGCGACCGTGTCATCGCTGCGCTTATCCCAAATCTTCTCACTTTCGCTCTTTACCGTTATGGCTTTCTCGATGCTGCGCCCAGCCACATTGCCGCTTGGGATCAGCAAACCGGCTGGCAAAGCTTGTATGAGGATCAAAACGGAACCCAATTTTCTGGGGTAACGGTTGGCGTCATGCCAAGAAACGATATTTTGATTGCCGGATCGATCCAAGATGCCGGCGTTCTGGTCTGCCAAACCGGAGGTCTTTCATGAAGGTTCTAGTAACCGGGGGGGCAGGGTTTCTAGGCCACCATATTTGCACCGCGCTTGAGAGCACAGGCCATACCGTCGTCTCCTTTGATATCGCAATACCGCGTCCGGATGCGCACTGGGAGACCATACAGGGCTCGATACTGGACTACGCCGCGCTTACCTCCGCGGGCTCAGGTTGCGATGCCATTATCCACACGGCAGCTATTGCTGAGTTGTGGACGCTTAAATCTGGCATGCATCACAAAATGAACGTTCTTGGTACACAAAATGTAATTGATGTTTCAAAGATAGTTCACGCCCGCCTTGTCTACGTTTCTTCCTATACCAGTCTTATTGCAGGCCAGCGTTGGCCTGAACGAACACTCGATGAAAACGAAGAAATTGTGTCGGATGCTCTACTTGGTCTTTATCCCCGCTCCAAGCGGGAAGCGGAATTGCGCGTCATATCAGCTGCGCATGAGGGCGTTAACGCTTCGATCGTCCTCCCCCCTTTACTGGTTGGTCCTGGAGACCATAACCTCACACCGCCCAGCCGGATGATCCGGGATTTGGCGCCCGGAAAACTGCCTGCTTATCTTGATTGCTTCATCAATATGGTTGATGTGCGTGCCGTCGCAGCGGGTGTGGTGCAAACTTTGGAGCGTGGCCGAAGCGGCGAACGTTACCTGCTTTCCGGAGATGATGTCCGCCTCGGTGAACTTACCCGAAAAATCGCGCGTTTGACCGGCATTCCTGCGCCGAAAATCAAGGTGCCTTATGCGCTCGCATTAACTGTTGCCAATATCGAGGCAGGTCTCTCCCGCATGACCGGCAAATCGCCCAATGCGCCCCTGACGGGTGTTCGCCTTGCCGGGCGTGCAGTCAAATTTGCCAATGCAAAAGCCCGTCGAGAGTTGGGCTTTGAGCCCGGAAGCCTGGATGATGCGCTGCGCGCCTCTTTAGCCTGGATGGCCGGTCAGGAATTAATCCCCGGTTTACCTGCGTCTCCATAGGTGCGGCCTTTCCAATGGCCGCCTCGCCCACGCCAATGTTGCCAGGCAGAGATCACAGTGAAGCTTGCATAGAACACCGCAGCAAGGGCAGGGCGAGCGCCCGCCAAACCGACACCCGCAAGCGTGGCGGAGCGATGAAGCGGCCAGGTTAATGCCAGCGTTGGCCCAGGTCAGAATTTTCAGTGACGGAAAGCTAAGGGCATAGTAAAATTGCATGTGCTTATCATTTTGTGACACCCGGAATTTAGTTCAGGCCTATGACTCCAGCAAAGAAATTTGGCCTGCTGGCCTACGGCTTGGTATTGGCCGGTTTGGGACTTAGCACCTATTTTCGTGATTGAAAGCGGAGCCAGTGATGTCTGGGCGGCGCTGCAGCAGGCAGGTTGGGTTGTGGCACTGGCGGCAGCACTATGGCGATTGCTGATCTTAGTGCCAGGCGCCTGCGGATGGCAAAAATGTTTTCGGCGCCACCCCCGTCCCAGCGTGATTGACCTGACCCTGCAGATGTGGTTGCGCGCCGGGCTTAACGGGCTGTTGCCGGTCGCACGTATTGGCGGAGATATTATTTCGGCCCGCTGGCTCATAAAGAAAGGGTTTCCCAGGACTACTACCGCCGCCAGCCTGGTCGTGCATGTTAGCATGTCGGCCTGCGCCCTTTTCCTCTTTGTCTTAATGGGCGTAACACTGCTGATCCTACGGCTTCATGATGATGACCTAATCTCCGGCCTGCTGCTTGGACTATTTAGCGGCCTGCCACTGTTAGCGGTGCTTTATTTTGTGCAGGGCTATGGGGTGTTTGGCCTCATGGTCAAGGTCGGCAGCGTCTTTGCCAAAGGCTTTCGCAGTTTGCGTCTTGATGCAGCACGCTTTGATCGCAGCGTCAGGGCGTTATATGCGCGCA
>CAYUYL010000175.1:0-4992 GCA_964449195.1 uncultured Filomicrobium sp. | reverse complement strand
GCACTTTCTCAAGGCGGAAGCGGCAGTACCTGTTCCGGCTGATCAGATCGCAACAGTTAAAATGGGCACCACAGTTGCTACCAATGCCTTACTGGAGCGCAAAGGTGATGCCACACTCCTGGTCATCACCAAAGGGCTAAGGGACCAGCTTGAAATTGGCTATCAAGAGCGCCCTGACATTTTCGCCAAAAAGATTGTCAAGCCGGATATGCTTTACACGCAAGCGGTTGAAGCCCACGAGCGCGTGCTTGCAGATGGTACCGTTGAGACGCCCCTGAATACGGTTAAATTGCGCCAGGATATGCTCGCTGCACTAGAGGCAGATATTCGTTCCGTTGCTATTGTGTTCATGCATGCCTATGCATTTCCCAATCACGAACTGGCGGCAGCCAGGCTGGCAAAGGACCTTGGATTTGAGCAGGTTTCAGTCAGCCATCAGGTCTCGCCATTGATCAAAATTGTCGGCCGTGGCGACACAACGGTGGCTGATGCCTACCTTTCACCAATCTTATCACGCTATGTCGATAAGGTATCCGATGCTTTACAAAGCGGCACCGATCAAAAGGCCCGTGTCATGTTTATGGCATCATCCGGCGGTCTCAAGGCAGCCGATCTGTTCAAGGGACGCGACGCGATTCTCTCAGGGCCTGCCGGTGGCGTTGCCGGCATGGCAGAGACTGGCCGTCTGGCGGGGGTTAGCAAGGTTATCGGCTTCGATATGGGTGGGACATCAACCGACGTCTCGCACTTCGACGGCGAATATGAGCGCACGTTCGAAACTCAGGTCGCCGGTGTGCGCCTGCGTGTGCCGATGATGCGAATTCACACGGTTGCTGCTGGTGGAGGCTCAATTTTATTTTACTAGAACAGCCGCTTTAGAGTCGGCCCGGAAAGTGCTGGTGCTCATCCAGGCCCGAAGTGTTACCGCCGCGGCGGGTCGTTGACGGTGACGGACGCCAATCTGGTTGCCGGTAAGCTAAAGCCTGAGTTCTTCCCGCAAATCTTCGGTCCGGAAAGCAATCAGCCCCTGGATGAACAGGCCTCGCGCAAGGCCTTTGGAGATCTGGCGGCTGAAATCGGTGATGGTCGGCCGGAAGCTGATGTTGCTGACGGTTTTTTGCGTGTTGCGGTTGAGAATATGGCCAATGCAATCAAGAAGATTTCTGTGCAGCGCGGTTATGACGTTACAGAATATGCGTTGAATTGTTTTGGCTCTGCAGGCGGCCAACACGCGTGCATGATTGCTGACACGCTGGGCATGAAAACGGTGCTCATCCATCCGCTCTCCGGCCTGCTGTCAGCTTACGGCATCGGACTGGCAGACCTGCGCGCCAGTCGTGAACAATCGATAGAGGCGGAACTGACCGGCGCAACCATAAAGCAGGTCAAAGAAACCAGCTTTGACATGGCGCAATCTGCACGTGCTGAAATTGCCGGTCAAGGCGTGGCCGATGGAGATATCGCCAGCACAACCCGGCTGCATTTGCGTTATCAGGGCACCGACACGGCGTTACCTGTCCTGCTTGATGAGCCTGACCTTATGCGGCGCGCTTTTGAACGCCAGCATATGCAGAGATATGGTTTTATATCGCCGGAAAAAAAGATATTTGCTGCTGCGATCGAAGTGGAAGCAGCTGGCGGTGGCGGGCTAGAGGAGACTGAATGGGAAAAAGCCGAAACACCGCTAGCACCGCCACGCGAAATGACACGCTTTTTCTCCGCGCGCCAATGGCATGATGCTCCCGTTTACATGCGTGAGATGCTGGCGCCAGGCCATATGCTATCCGGCCCGGCTATTGTGATCGAACCTAACCAGACGGTGATTGTTGAGCCAGGCTGGAAGCTTAGCGTAACACCATATAATTACCTCCAGCTACAACGTGTGATCAGTCATGAACGTGAAGTGCTGGGGGCCGAAGCCGATCCCGTTCTGCTTGAAGTGTTTAACAATCTCTATATGTCGATTGCCGAGCAGATGGGCGAAGTGCTGCGCAATACGGCGCAATCTGTCAACATCAAGGAGCGGCTTGATTTCTCTTGCGCCGTCTTCAATGCCAAGGCTGAGCTGGTGGCCAACGCACCGCATATGCCGGTACATCTGGGCTCAATGGACAAATCCGTTGAAACCATAGCCCGTGAGCGGCATGGCCTTATGAAGCCAGGCGACAGTTACATGCTGAATGCCCCCTATAATGGTGGTACGCATCTTCCGGATATCACGGTTATTACGCCGGTCTTTGACGATGCCGGTCAAGACATCCTGTTCTATGTTGCAAGCCGGGGACATCATGAGGATATCGGCGGGATAATGCCTGGTTCCGCCTCACCACATGCAACCCACATTGAGGAAGAAGGTGTTTATATCGATAATTTCAAGCTGGTTGACCAGGGTATCTTTCTCGAACAGGAAACCCATGATCTTCTGACGAGAGCAAAATATCCCGCCCGTGCACCAGCCAGAAATATTGCCGACCTCAAGGCGCATGTTGCTGCTAATGCCAAAGGCGTTTTTGAATTGCGCAAGATGGTGACGCATTTCGGCCTGGAGGTTGCGCAGGCCTATATGCAGCACGTGCAGGACAATGCCGAAGAAAGCGTACGCCGGTTGTTAGCCAAATTACCCGATGGCGCGTTCCGCATTGAGACGGACCAGGGCTGCCATGTGAACGTTAAGGTGACGGTCGATCACAAAGCGCGTTCCGCAAAGGTGGATTTTACAGGCACAAGCAGTGTCCAGCCGAACAATTTCAACGCCCCCATGCCCGTCACACGGGCGGCAACGCTCTATGCTTTCCGGGTGATGGTGGATGCGCCAATTCCCATGAACGCTGGTTGTCTCAAACCCATTGAACTCATCATTCCGGAAAACTCAATGTTGTCGCCGGAATATCCGGCCGCCGTGATGTCCGGCAATGTGGAAACCAGCCAGATTGTCACAGACTGCCTCTTCGCGGCTCTGAAGACAATGGGATCGGGCCAGGGAACGATGAACAATCTTGTTTTCGGCGACGACGTTTATCAATACTACGAAACCCTCTGCTCGGGATCACCGGCCGGCCCGGGTTTCGATGGCACCAGCGCCGTTCACGTTCACATGACCAATACGCGCTTGACAGACCCTGAGATTCTGGAGCTGAGGTATCCGGTCGTGCTGGAGGAATTCTCAATTCGCCGAGGGTCCGGCGGCAAAGGAAAATGGTCAGCCGGTGATGGGACCTACCGGCGTATCCGTTTCATGCGCGCGATGAAACTCGCTTTGCTGACGGGCTTTCGTACAATTGCACCCCATGGGCTTGAGGGTGGTGAAGCAGGGCAAATGGGCGAGAACTGGGTGCGGCGCAAGTCCAGTCAGATGCAACACCTTCAGGGCTGTGATGAAACCACCCTCGACCCAGGTGAAGCCGTCATCATCATTACGCCCACCGGTGGCGGTTTTGGCCCAGTATCTCAATAAATAGAAAAACTAATCTTCCTAAGCGGCTGAGCGGCCTGCCATCGCACGCTTTTTAGCTTTGAAAGTAGCAACGCTTTCATGGCGTGAGAGCAAACGGTTGATAGCTCTTTTCTTTGAAGCACTCGCAGGTATGTCGCTGCCCATTTCCTTGGCAATAGCAAGCATTTCAGGCTTGCGAATACGTTTGCCTTTAACGATTGTATTCAATAATGGCTCAAACTCTTCCTCACCCATTGCTTCGGTCAAACGTGCCGAAAAATCTTTGATGAGTATACTTAAATCCTCCGGTGATGCTGCAGCATCAAGAAGATCTGGAAGTGACATTTGTTTATGCCTTTCAAGAAAAATAGCTATGCGGCCAAGGTCCGCAATCACATTTTTCCTGGCGGCAGGTTCAACAATTGAGATTAGTCTTCTAACCAAGTCGAACGCTATAGACGTAGACTGATCACTATGTGAACGATCCACGATTTGCAGCGATTTGTCCACTACATCATCAACAGGACCTTTCGGCGCTGATTTTGCTGCCAGAAGTTGAAGAATTTCAGCTTGTTCAACGTTGCCTGAATTGGCTATTGCAGCCGCGTAAGCTGAAAGTACTTTATGTATATTGGCACGTGACATTTGCTTTTGTTCTTTAATTTCAATGGCGTTAGAACTATGCGTATTAATTCTGTCAAATTTTAGCCGCTCTCAATTCTTCAATTAGACGGTCGATTTCATCTCCGAGATCATCAAAAACCTGCCTTACCTTTCGAACATACTTATTATTGGCATTTGTTGCGTAGGCAATCTGTGTGCCGGCACATTCTGTAATCCATTTCAGGTTAGGTATCTCAAACTTATCACGAAATAGTATAGCTTCTGTATCTGTGCGCGTGAGAATATCGGTTATCTGCTCGCGAGAAAGTTTTTTGAAATTTATCGCTTTTGACGGAACGTAAGGGATAACTCCAAAGATCTTTAGATTTGGACACACCCGAGCATCTCTTAACCCCTTAATCTGTTCAATAAAGGAACCAACGGCTTCATTAGACAAACCGTCAAGAACAGTAGGAATAAGTAAATATTGTGCTGCGCAAAATGACTGAATGCAAGCACTTGTCAGCCTGGGCGGAGCATCAATTATGATCCGGTCATACTGATCCTGGAACGTTTCATCATGAATGAGTTCTGTTAAAAAGTATCGAATATCTCTATTGCCAACACGGTTAACGCCGCCTTTCCTTTGCTCCGCCTGTATAACCCATTCAACCATCAGGCGGTTTTCAGCTTGAGCTAAATCATAATAGGCTGGAATGCCCCAAATTCTGAGATTTCTCATAGGAGAAGACAGTTCGGGAATACCTGGCTGATTTATCTTTTCTGGCAAATTAAAGAAATTCTCAGCTGAACAGTACTCTCCGAATGCACTGGTTGCTTTTGAGTCAAATTGATCCGATTGCCCACTCCGCGGATTGTAACGATTAGGGATGCGAACATCCTTAGAGTCTGTCCGTAAAAATGTTGAGTCATCAGAATCACTTATGATTCAGATC
>CAYUYL010000174.1:0-5023 GCA_964449195.1 uncultured Filomicrobium sp. | reverse complement strand
GGGTTAACACCAAGCGGAATGCTTTCTAAGCGCTTGGGAATTGTAACCCATCTTCCGCCCTCATCTTTTCTAATAGGTACGTTCGCGATGAGAGATAAAGTGCGCCAATCAGAACCGGCCCCATGATTGTACTCGATAAGGTAGTCAATGGACAAAATGTCAGGCAAGCTATTGTAATACGTAGCGCTAACATTTCCGATACTAATTTCTCCACCGACTTCTACGGCGATCTTATTAATCACCTCACCCCCATCGGTTATGAAGTCTTCTATCGATCCCTCCGGGAAGGTTTTCGTTGCAAGTACCGACTGGGACGTGGTGCTGATTACAGAAGAAAACTCAATAAACCTCTCGAACTTCCGATCTTCTTCCAAAATATTGCCGCGACCGAGAAACTGAAGATCACCGTTTAGGAAAAAGTTCTCGTTCACATGCAGGCCGGTGTCGTCAAGCAAAATGCCAGACACCCCAGGCACATAATTGGCAGAAAAAATGTCTGACTTGATCCGAACGCCTGAAGTCGCTGATCCTGTTGGGTCATCAGACGCAATAACTTCAAGCGTGCCCTTAGCATCGCCAGCTATGGCGCGCAATGAAAGGCTAGACGCAAGCTTGCCGTTGATATTTGCAATTGCGGTCTGTTGCAACGTAGCCGAAGCTTGCAACGCCCCAATCTCTGGAATGTCACCTGCTGTCGCAGCCAGTCGAACAACTACGCGGGCGAAGTCGGTGCTAAGACCGGATCTTGCTGCATCGCCTTCAATCTGAAGAAAGTCAGTTCCGCCAGCGATGGGGGCAGGAACCGTGTAGCTGAACGAATACCACTCCCAATCACTCGTAGCGCTGAATACTTTTTGCCCGCTGTTACCAACGTCGTTTGTGATATAAATGGCTTGGAATTGCGTTGCAGTGCTTGCGCGAGCCAAGATATCTACGCGAATCTTCTGCCCGCCAAATTGCAAAGCCTTATCTGTAGGAATGATTATTCCTGCATGACCTGGACCTGATGAGGTCGTGATATTTATGAATCCGTCTTGACCTAAAACCGCCGAGCCATCGGTGATGGTTGCACCCGCTGACACCTCATCAACCGCCGCCGTTCCATCAAGAATGCGCTGAAAATCCGTTGCGCTCCGTGAAGCATCTACAGCTACCTCACTTGCTGCAGTAGCGGTCGCAGCAGCCCCAAGAGCATCGTCACGCGCAGTCACAACAGCACTTTCAGTGGCGGAGGCCGACGCCGACGCTGCTTCTGCATCGATCTTATCTTGCTCCACGGCGCTGGCTACGGTTTCAACCTCTGTTTTTGTGACCTCTGCAGCCGAAGCGCTTGATGCTGCGGCTGCGGCGTTATCGGCCACATCTGAAGCCAGCGTCACTACGGCATTGGTTTGGTCGATAAGTTCTTGCCCCAATTGCTGAGCATCTGCCGTTGCTTGCGCTAAGTCGCTCTGCGCCTGTGTCAAATCGGCTGATACAGTAGAGAAGTTTGCCGCTTCCGCTTCAATAAGCTCAAATCCCGCCCACAAATTAATAATCGCCAACTTGTCAGGCGCGGAGTTATCATCCAGGCCATAAGCCAGTCGTGCGTCATCAAGTTTCGTCATGAATACCTCATCACCTAAGAACCCGCTTGCGGGCTAATTTTTTGGGAATTCCGTGAAGTCGCTAGGCGCTAGCGAATGTTGACCGCGTCTGGTTATCCACGGAAATTGATATGACCTCATAAGTGAGGCTAGGTGCCGAAGGGGGCGTATCTAGGAAGCTGACCGGCTCAGATGGGGCCACAAACTGAGACAAGATCAAAACAGTATTTCGGTAGACTTCCACCTTCCAGATCGTGGAAACATCGTCCGCATTGAAGTTGACCCTGATGTCGTTAGCGCCCTCCGGCACTGCGCTTAGATTGCTGACGCCAGTTGGCGATATTGAGGGACCAACCGCTACGTTGGAAATGAATGTAAAATCGCTAACCGTGTCGGCGGCAGAAACCCACGAATGACGTATGTTCAGAGTTTCTGCATTTGTCGTTATCAAAGTCGTAGTGTCGCTGCTGGTTTCAATAGCTGTTAGCCAACCAGCATTTCCGGGCACTTGGTACTCAATTCGCGCAGCCAATGAATCGTTGTCCGGCGCTTCCCACACCACAGCGACACCACCATTTGACGGCCCAGCGGCAAAGCCCTGAATGGCCGGGAATGTCTCTGTGTCGTCTAGGTTAACATCCAGCGGCCTTGTTCCTTCGTCAGCGATCGACCTCACGTAAGTATTCGGGTCGATCACCTTAAAGCGAATATCAACGTATGTTAAATCTGATCCAAGAGTAACTCCGGTCACCTTAACCGGGCCGGAGTATTGAACCCCAAAGCTAGGGAAGTCAACGACTACGTTAACGAAGTCTTCCCCAATAGCCTTCAGGGCATGTAGGTTATATCTAAACACTCCCTCAAAAAGAGGATTGTCTTTCTTGGCTTTGATCTTCGAAAGAAACCGCGTCTGTATGTGGCTCGGCGACATACCGAAGTTGGGGTCTGGGCCAAAAACCTCGCGACCATATCGCGACACCAAGTCCGCGTCGATATATGGATCAATCGTTTGTGACGTGAAGCCTAATTCCTGATCGATGTACTGCGACTTCAGGGACGTGTAGCCACTCAGAACTGAAGCGCCATTTGACCACTCAACAACCTCCAAAAGGTGTTTTTTATCCAGAGTTACGGTCGGGCTGATCTCCTTGCCGACACGCAAGGCAAGATTGCCCTCTGCGTTTCGGTAAATGTCCCCATCGCAGCTATCTAAGATATTCTGAATAACCCGGTCATGCGGATCTGTTAGGTTATACGTTCCAGAAATCCTGTAGCGGGAAACCACCCCCTCACTGCTGGCAAGCTGGTCGTCGCATTCATCTGCTGCCTGAATAAATGAATCTAGGTCAATTTCACTTAACGGCAAAGCCATGCCGTCAGCCGATGTTAAGTAGTCCAGCAAATGGACTGCGTTGTTTTCGCTTTGCCCCACAATGCCGGTTCGCGGGTCTTCAACCAGCTTGCCTTCTGTTATGCAAGCGTATTCCGGCGTGCGATTTGGAAACATCGCATTGAATTTCTCGGCGCTTGGCGCGTCTGCAATCATTAGAGTAGTTGCAATCCCGTCAAGGCGATGATTTGCTGACCAGTCCGCAAATGTCGAAAGCATGTCGGCGTTTGCTGCTTGTGGGACTGAACCGTCCCTGAAGTCCAATTTTAGACGTGATGCCCCGTTGTGCCGGTATCGGTCATCGGTGACGTATCCATCCGCATCAAGACTCACCTCTACCCCATCGACAAAGTGCTGCTGTCTGCCACCCATCTTTCCGTGCATCTGAGCAAGCAAGATATATAGCTTTCCGCCCTTTGCACGAGGCGGCATCATCATTGCCCCGCCAACCTTCACCTTGCCCATATGGACCTGACGCGGCGCAACTGGGCTGCGGAACGTTTGAACCACGTCTTCCGGCCTTGGCGAAGAGGGCGCAGAACGTGAAAGCGCCGTATTCAGCAAAAGGCTTGCGCCGATGTTTACCGCAATGCCAGCAGCCGTTAATGCACCCGTCGTCGCTGTTGTCAGAGCGACCCCAGCGACAGAAATGCCCGACGTCGTGCCGAACAGCAAAAGACCAGCCGCTTGAACCATTAGAAATCCCAACCGCGAATTAGCGTTGCCTTGTTGGTTATCATGAGGCCACTTTCGGTCTTGAACTGGACGTGACTTCCGTCTGAAATCCCCCCCATGAGAACTCCGCCAAGTCGGAATACGCCGACCCTGCTTCCAGCTTGGAAATCCCCCATGAAACCCGCAACCAAATTTACCAGCCCGCCGTGCTGGATCATCAGTCGCCGCGCCCCAAAAGCAGTGCTGTAAGACCGGATAAGGTGCGGGGCCGGATGCTTCCCTGTTTCCTCCTCAACATATGCAGCGGGCGTCATGATGCAGTCAGACCAACCCCATTCGAACGGCTCTAGCGCTAGAAGTCCGGCCATCTAACAGCCTCCCCGCGAGAAAGGGCCTTTACCAAATCCAAACCAGCATCATCGGTGTATCGAGACCTCTGGTCTGTGTCGGTATAGAACCCCAAGACCGATCTATTCTTGATTGCAAACTGCGTTTCGGAGGACAGAACAAGCCGCGCCCCGCCGCCGCTTGAAATTGAGAAGGTTAGCTTGTCCATCACCATTACGCTGAGAACTAACGGCACATTGACGGGCTGCCCGTCTGGAAGGCAGAGCTGGACTAGCTGCGAAATCTTGCGCCCCCGATATTCCGCCTCCATGTCAATAAACGAAGCCGCCAAGGCACTGTCCGATAGGCCGGAAAGGGTATAGGTGCGCTTTTGCGCGGCAACGCCTTCGCCAAAGACAATGTCATCGTAGGAGATGATGCCCCCTTTGACGCCCTGCCAGACCTGCCCTGCCCCGTCCGTGAAGTCTGATGCGGATTCCGCGGCAAAAACGGTCCCGCTGGCGAGTTCGATCTTGAACAGATTTACCAGGCATATCGACTCAGCGCCTGCCATCGCTTCGACTTGCGGGTCCGTAAAGAAACTCACCTGTCAAAGACCTCTTCGATTGATACAGACATTTGATCAGACCATCGCCCGTGATTGCGGGTTACCGTCCCTGCTGTATCTTCGGACAGCCTAACGCGGATCTTCGGCTTACTTGTTTCCAAAAACTCACCTGCGACTAGATCTCGGCGTAGTGGCGGTGAGATAGTCAGGATATTTCCTGACTTACCTGTAACCTCGTGCATATAGCTGTCACTGGTAGAAAATCTCGTACCTGCGCCCATGTAGTAAAGCGCATCGTTGACCTGAATTTGAGTATCGCCGCCCGCTGCATCTGCAACTATCTGTGCGTCAACATAATCAGGTATCGCGAACCCCGTTCCGTCACTGAACAAGCCACCATCGCTAAATGTCTGCTGTATCTCGCCAGAAACAGTCTGAACATTGCCAACATTGGATAGATTTAAGTAACGTATCAGA
>CAYUYL010000173.1:0-5055 GCA_964449195.1 uncultured Filomicrobium sp. | reverse complement strand
CCAACAACGTTTGCGCCATGTTCCGCCAGGAAGTTTGCCGCGGCGCGCCCAAGGCCGCTACTCGCGCCAGATACACAGGCAACACGTCCGGAAACATTGAATATTTGAGCGCTTTTCGTCATTCGTCATCAACCGCACTTAAATCAAAATTCTCTCCTGGGAAATATTTGGCAAGCCGCATATCGGCCGTTCGAGCATGGGCTTCCATGCCTTCAAGACGAGAAATGCGTGCTGTTGCCAACGCAACCGGTATCGCACCCTAACGCGTTGCACGCTGCCATGTGACAATCCTCATGTATTTATGAACGGACAAGCCGCCTGTATAACGCGCAGCGCCGGATGTAGGCAGCACATGGTTCGGGCCGGATGCCTTGTCACCGAATGCTACTGTCGTCTCCTCGCCGAGAAACAGAGATCCGTAACAGCTCAGCCGGTTCAACCACCAGTCGAGATCTGACGCCTGTACGGTGAGATGTTCAGGCGCATACCGGTCAGAGATTGCGGCAACGTCCTCTCGGGCCTCGCAGACGATCACCTCGGCATAATCCCGCCACGCAGCTTCCGCATTCGCGCGGTTCAGTTCCGGCAAATCTGCTATGTGCTTGGGCACCAATTCCATAACACGCTCAGCCAAAGGGCGATCGGTCGTGACCAGCCAGACAGGAGAGTTGTAGCCATGTTCCGCCTGACCGACCAAATCACCGGCCACCATTTCGGCATCTGCGGTTTCGTCGGCAATAATAAGGCTATCGGTCGGACCGGCAAACATGTCGATACCAACACGGCCAAACAGAATGCGCTTCGCTTCAGCCACAAACTGATTACCGGGGCCGACCAGAATATCCGATTGCGGCAGGCCGAACAGACCGAATGCCATGGCGGCGACGCCTTGCACACCGCCCAGGGCGAGAATGGTATGAGCACCGCACAGATCGGCGGTATAAATAATGGCAGGAGCAATACCAACGTCAGGACGCGGAGGCGAGCATGCTGCAATATGTGCGCAGCCCGCCACCTTAGCAGTCGTGACAGTCATGATCGCAGACGCGATATGGCTGTAACGGCCACCTGGCACATAGCAGCCTGCAGCGTTGCACGGAATGCTTTTCTGACCTGCCATGAGGCCAGGAATAACCTCTGTTTCGAAGTCGACAATTGAACGCTTCTGTGCTTCGGCAAAGCGGTGCACATTGTCGTGAGCAAAGCGGATGTCATCTTTAAGCTTCTGCGGAACGCGGGTTGCGGCGGCATCAATTTCATCGCGCGTCAGGACAATGTTACCATTGTACTTATCAAAACGTTTGGCAAAACGCGCCGCAGCCGCCTCACCTTCCATTTCAATCTCAGACAGGATGGCGCGCACGGTTGCCTGCACATCTTCGGAATCGCTTACCGAAGTCTTTGCTGCCGTCTTAAGATACAGCGGTGCCATAATAATCTCCTACTTGTAACTATCCGGGAGAAGCGTTGTCGATATCGCCGGAATATAGGCAATCAAAAGCGCAACGATTAGCATAAAGAAGACGAAAGGCACTGCGCGGGCCGCAATCTTAAGGATCGACTCGCCGGTGAGCCCCGACACCACAAACAGATTGAGACCAAGCGGCGGTGTGATAAAGCCCACTCCAAGCGCGGTAATCATCATCACGCAGAACTGTATCTCGTTCATGCCGATCTCATCTGCCAGCGGCTTGAGGATCGGTGCGAGAATAACAATGTTCGGCGTTGTCTCCATCACGCAGCCAGCGGCGATCAGAATGGCAATCATCAAGATGATCAGAATATACGGATCGCTCGTCAAGGACGTGAGCGAGTGCACAAACCCCTGCGGCACGCCCATTGTGGCCAGCGTTTGAGCCAACGGCAATGAAAAGGCTATAATCGGCACGATCACACCATTAACCTTGGCAGAACTCACCAGCATTGAGGGAAAGTCTGAAAGCTTCAAAGTACCCAGTATAAAGCCCAGTATAATTGTAATAATGACAGCGCTTGCGCCTGCTTCGGTCGGGGTCAGACGACCTGAAAAAATGCCATAGAAAATCACCGCGGGCACGATAAAGGCGTACCAACCGCGTGTCATTGCGTGACCAACATTATATAGCCATTCGCCAAACGTTATGGCGCGGCCTGCCTCGTAAGCATGAAGCCGGTTGATTATAATGTTGGTAACAAGAATGGAAGCCAGAATGAGAAGGCCGGGGATAAGGGCGGCCAGGAAGAGAGTAGAGGCCGATATCCCAAGCACCAGACCGATGACGATATAGGCGATTGACGGAGGGATCAGGATGCCGGTACAGGCGCCTGAGGCAACAAGTGCGCAGGCGTATGGGCGCGGATAGCCGGATTCCACAAGACGATTGATTGTCATCCGGCCGACAGCTGCCGCACCTGCTGCATCGGAGCCGGAAATTGCCGAGAACATCCCGCAGACGAGCACCGTAGCAGATCCAAAACCTCCTCTGGTCCAGCAGGTCAGCGCCTCCGCAACATCAAGGAATTTTCTGCTCAAACCGGTCCGGACAAGCGCATCTCCCGTCAGAATGAACAGGGGGATTGCAGTCAACGCAAATGCATCGACACCCTCGAACAGCGTCTCGCCCAACAACGACAGCGGCAGCGCATTCGACCACACCAGCATCAGCGTTGCGGTTGCACCGATTGTTGCCCAAATCGGCACTCCCAGCGCCGTAAGGACAACAAAAATAATGACCGGCCCGTAGAAATCCCAACCAAGCTCTATGCTGCCCTCTTGCAAATGCTGCCACATCATTGGCGATATCCTCAATCGAACAGTTTATTGCCTTCGAAGACCGGACGATCTGCGATCAGATCCTGCACATCTCGCACGATGGACTGCAGCAGGCGGAAAATCATGAGAGCAAAACCCAATGGCACTGCAGCGAGAAACAGCACCATAGGCAGACGCAACCCGTGACTGACCGAACCGAATTTCCAGGATACGCTGACCGTTTCATACGACCAGTAGAGCGCGATCACAGCGACCGCGAGCATGACAAGATCGCCAAACAGATAAAGCAGCGCTTTGCCACGTGGTGATGCGTAATGGAAAAGCACATCAATGCGGATATGGGCGCGTTCTTTGATTGCGGATGCGGCGCCAATCCAAACGAGATAAATGAACGCATAACGCACAATCTCCTCACCCCAGATCGATGAGTAAGAGAAGACTTCACGGCGTATGACTTCAACGGCCATCGTCACGACAAGCAGCGTGTAAAAGACCAGTAGAGCCCATCGTTCAATATTATTGTCGATTGCTTTTAGCACAGACTTTATCATTTCATGGCACCTTAGAATATATCGCGGCTAGCGACAGCAGGCGAGCGCAACTGCGCCCTCCCCCTCACGCGGCGGATGTGCTGATAGGAATGACAAAAAGGTGTTGAACCAAGCCACAGGCCGCTTGGTTCTTTAGAATGCTTAGGCGTCGTGAACGTAGTAGCGTCCCTTCTGGCCGGCAGCTTCGGCAAGCTTCTCAAAGACATCCATGGAACCCGCGAGTTCTGTCTTGAAAGTATCCCATTCCTTGCGCTGGTAACCGCCTGCATCTTTCCACTGAGCCAGCTGATCGGCACTCAGAGAATGGAACTGCACGCCTGACTTCGTTAATTCAGACATCGCATAGCTGCGCGCTGCAGGAACCTTGGCCAGGTTCTGCTGTGCCGTGATTTCTGAGGCAAATACAATGCCGTCCTGGACATTTTTAGGTAACCCGCTGAACCATTCAAAGTTACATGAATAGATTTGGCTGTCCGGCACCGCCTGGGTGAAGGTCACGTGGCTCAGGATATCCTTAAAACCAAACACATAGAGTGCTCCGACTGACGGATCGAGAGCATCAGCGACGCCTTGTTTAATAGCCGATGGCGTTTCGCCCCAGGCAACAGGTGTCGGATTGGCGCCGACCATCCGGTAATATTGCTGCAGCATTTTCGAGCCGGGCACTCGGAACTTAACACCGCTCAAATCCGCCGGGCCTAATACGGCTCCCGAGCCGCCTTTGCGCACCGCCACGACACGTGGATCAATCACTACATAAAACAAGGCTTTGAAGCCTTTAGCGCTAATTTTTGGATCAACCTGCTGCTTCCAGACATCGGAATTGACCAAATTGACAAATCTCTGATTTGCACCGCAAAAATAAGGTAAGTTGATCAGGTCAACGACCGGTGCAAATGGCGCGAAGTTTGATAATGAATGCTGCGCGGCCTGGATCGTACCGCTTTGCACCTTTTGCGCAAGCGCACCGCCCGCACCAAGCTGACCTGCCGGCGCAAGCTTAACGTAGACTTTGCCGTTGGTTGCGTTTTGGATGTTTTCCTTAAAGTCCAGCTGCATAATTGGATAGCTGCGTGAGGCGCCAAGCACATAGGCGGTGGCTATCGTCATGATATGATCAGCAGCCTTCTCGCGCGCTCTTTCCTCTTTCACGGTTTGCGCGACAGCCCGATCCGACCACAAGGTGCCGGCGGAGCCTGCAACAACGGCCGTTGTAAAAGCCCCTGTGCTGGTAAGCTTGAGGAAGTTTCTCCGCTCAGCCGATTCCAGGTCCAGTTGGTTTTTAGATTTCGTCATCATATTTACTCCCAGATAAACTTAAATCCCCTAAAACTCAGACTTCAGATTTTCGTTTTTGCGCCGGTTTCTTGTTATGCCCGGTTGTTCTTTTCCAGCTGCAGGGTTGCGGCGACGAAAGTTGCACAGCTTGCAAAAAGCAGCAGCAACTCAGCAAGATTTGTCAGAAAAAGAGGCAGCCCGATTGCGCCAAACAAAACATTCAGAAAGAATGTTGCAAACAGTATTCCAACCATGACCAGCAACGCTGCCGCTACGTTAAACCGCACCAAACACCTCCAAGCATTTTGTCGCACACCAACCTTAAGCGTGCAAAGCCTGCAAGGCAAGCCCTTAAAATTGTATGCTTATCATGCGCCTGCCTGAAACAGGCCGCCAAGCGGCCAAGTCGATCAGAATTTTATGTGAATTCTCCACCGGCTAAAAGCCGGTGGCTTCAAGTTACGGCTAAAAGCC
>CAYUYL010000172.1:0-5133 GCA_964449195.1 uncultured Filomicrobium sp. | reverse complement strand
GATCTGAATCATAAGTGATTCTGATGACTCAACATTTTTACGGACAGGCTCTCAAAGAACGCTTCGCAATGATCAAAAACAAACTTTTTGCGGGATTACCAATGTCTGAATCTGCTTCTCAACCAGTTCGTATCCGGCGGGCTCTTCTTTCTGTTTCCGATAAGACTGGCCTTTTAGAATTGGCTTCGGCTTTACAACGCGAAGATGCCGAAATTCTCTCGACAGGTGGTACGGCGAAGGTCCTTGCCGACGCAGGTGTGGACGTTGTCGATGTTTCCGAACACACTGGGTTTCCAGAGATGATGGACGGCCGGCTTAAAACATTGCATCCCAAAATACACGGCGGCCTGCTGGCCATTCGCGGGAAACCTGACCATGAGGTTGATGCAGAGCAACACGGTATTGCAATGATTGATCTCGTTGTTGTGAACCTTTATCCTTTCGAGGCGACGGCATCGCGTGGCGCTGATTTTCCGACTTGCATTGAGAATATCGATATTGGCGGCCCGGCCATGATACGCGCTGCAGCGAAGAACCACGCGTCTGTTGCGGTTGTCGTTGATCCGGAAGATTATGCAGCTGTCATCAATGACCTTAATGAACTCGGCGGTGCTGTTAGTGGCGAACTGCGCCGTTATTTGGCTGCCAAAGCTTATGGTCGTACAGCTGCCTATGATGCTGTTATAAGCAGTTGGTTTGCCGGTCAACTTGATTTGCAAGTACCACAATATCGAACATTTTCCGGGCGTAATGCACAGGAATTACGATATGGTGAAAACCCGCATCAGTGGGCCGCATTCTACCTCACGTCTGAGGCTCGGCCTGGTGTTGCTACGGCCACACAACGCCAAGGCAAGGCCTTGTCGTATAATAATTTGAATGACACGGATGCTGCCTTTGAATTGATTTCAGAATTTACTCCTCAGACGGCTGCCGTCGCCATTATCAAGCATGCGAACCCATGCGGTGTGGCGACAGGCGCAGACCTGCGTGAGACTTACATGCGCGCGTTACGTTGTGATCCTGTCAGCGCATTCGGCGGGATTGTTGCTCTTAATCAAACGGTTGATGCTGAGACGGCCCATGAGATCACCAAGGTTTTTACCGAGGTTGTTATCGCCCCTGCCGTTAATGATGATGCGAAGGCGATTTTCGCCGAAAAAAACAATCTGCGTGTTCTTACCACCGGTGACTTGGCCGACCCATGTGCAGATGGCTTGACAATGAAAACACTGGCCGGCGGCCTGTTGGTACAATCCCGTGACAACGCTGTTGTCGACCAGATGGATCTCAAAGTTGTCACATCGCGGGAGCCAACGGAACAAGAAATGAATGATATGAAATTTGCGTTTCGTGTCGCAAAACATGTGAAATCAAATGCTATCGTTTATGCCAAGGATGGCGCAACTACCGGCATCGGAGCAGGGCAGATGAGCCGGGTTGATTCGGCGCGTATAGCAGCGCATAAATCTGCGGACGCCGCCAAGATTGCTGGGCTTGAGGAGCCTCTTACACATGGCTCTGTTGTGGCTTCAGATGCTTTCTTTCCGTTTGCTGACGGGTTGTTGGAAGCAGCGAAAGCCGGGGTCACTGCCGTTATTCAGCCGGGTGGCTCTGTGCGCGATAACGAGGTGATAGAAGCAGCCGATGCGCATGGTCTGGCTATGGTGCTGACTGGTCATCGTCATTTCCGGCATTAAACGCGTAGGTATTCGCAGGCGATAGTCGGCTCAACTCGACTGCGGCGATGATGTTCCCATGACATCATCGTTTGCGCCATTGGTTGGCTTGGAATGGCCGGGCGACGTGTCTTTATCAACGCGGCTTTTAAAGATCGATGCGATGCGCCCGAAAACCCGCGTTCCTTCTTCCAGGGCCTGCATAGAGCGTTCGCCGCGGCGAAGGCGGCGGTCAAGCGCAGCCATTGTGCGGGCCATGCCGGGGTCTTCATCTTCGAGCCAAATGCGCAAAACCTGCAGGTAGAGCGAGGCGAGGCCCGCTGTTTTTATACTGCCGAGCGGACCATATGAGGAAATGCCTGCGGCTTCCAACATCCAGCCTTGTGAACTGAAAAGGCGCTGCAGAAGGCGCGGGTCCGGTGATGCATCGTCTAGGATCGATCTGATGCCGTCTTTATAAGGCTGCATTGCATCAAAGCGATTCATGATGGTCTCAAAGAGGTTGTCCCGCGGTGATTGATTTGGGTCAGTCGGGGCTACTTTAGCCAAAATCTCTTTGTCGACTGCGGCCGTGAACAGCCCGAAGATATGCCCTTTGGAAGACACCTCGCGTTTCACATCAGCCATGGAAACATCAGCTTCTTCAGCAATCATGCGCAACGTTACGTCTGACCATTTATGTTGAGCTGCCAGCTTCATGGCAGCAGCAATCAGTTTGCCCTTGACGGTCGTCAGATCCAACATGCTGGTCTCCTTCCTTATTTAAGGTGCAAGAGTTGTTAGGCGCTGCTGCAAATATATTGCAGGCGTAGTAATAACTTATAGTACGGATTTCGGTTTGCTAGAGATCTTTTTGTGGTTCATTGAGGCGGAGTATTCATTTTTTTGGAAAATCGCCACATCAGGTGCCGGGATTTCACAAATCCAATTTAAGTCTTCAGCAAGCGCTTTGAGAGTGTCAGGCCGGTAAAAAACGACGTGTGTTGGATCACGGCGGTAATGCCAGTTGGCAAAGCGCGTGTCGTCCGTCTGAAATTTAGTCATAAGGCCCAACAGTCCATTGGGCCGCAGCATGGCATTAAGTCTGCGGAATTCTTCAGCCGGCTCGTGGAAATGTTCAGCGACTTCAGTGCACGTAATGAAATCGTATTTTTGCTTTAAGGTGTTGGAATGGCGCGCGAAAAACGGATCGTATAGGGCCATGAGGTGACCGGCTTCACGTAGCATGGCTGCTAACGCGGGGCCGGGACCACAGCCATAGTCAAGGCCGGATTGCCTAGGAGGCAGGCGCTCAAGAAGTGGTGTGGCTAAGCGTGCCAGAAAGGCACGATAGCCCGGATCATCTACAGTATTTTCGTGCGTTTGATAATGGGTAAATTCTATATCTGCGGAAGGAAGCTGATGTGCGGTCAGAAATGTTGCGCTACAGCGGGAGCAGCGCAAATAGGTCCGTTTTTCGAAGGTGCCAAAAACCTTGCTTCTGGCTTTTTCGCACACTCTACAGAGGAGGCTATCAGCTTTATGTTGTGTATCTGCCGGCACGATACTTCTTGGTGCTATCTGCCTTTATGGCTTCAGAGATTAACTTGGCTGAATCCCGGTGAAACCTATTTTCGCTTAAAATCAAAAAGAGCTTTCGACAGGCCAGATGCGTATCTTCAGCGCACGGCAGACAAGAACTTCGTTTGTCTGTCCAAGAAAAGCAGGACAGGACGTTTAGAATTGCTTGTCTGGAACTTTCACAACCAGACCGTCAAGTTCTTCGGTTGTTTTAATCTGGCAGGATAGACGGCTTGTTTCAACGACATCAAAAGCATAGTCCAGCATGTCTTCTTCCATTTCAGAAGGATTGCCGGTTTTACCAATCCATTCTTCGGCAACATAGACATGGCAGGTCGCGCAGGCGCATGCACCACCACACTCTGCTTCGACACCGTCAATAAGATTAGTTTTGGCTGTTTCCATAACCGTTGCGCCGGTTTTGGCTTCTACAGTCTTTTGCGAGCCGTCAGGCTGTACGAACGTTATTTTAGGCATTCGCCGATTTTTCCCATGTCTATCACTTTGCCAAGCAAACATATCATTGCTTTGCAGCTTGACCAACATATAGCGAGCAAAACGAAAATTTTTATACGCCAAAGCTGAGCCGAAGTGGGCATTCGTGCCTGAAAAGCCGTGGTGATGTGTCATTTCCAGACAAAAATTAACTTTTTGTTAATACTTTTCACGCAAAAGGAGATCGGTAGTTGTGATTCAAGTGATTCGTCATCCTGGCCATGGGCCAAAACTATAAAGGAAATATAAGATGAGAGTTGTTCTTGGGTCTGCGCTCGTCGGCTCTGCTCTGCTATTATTGAATATCGCGACGGTACAAGCTGCTGATTTAAGTTATAAGGATTCGGTAAACGAACATATAACGAAGTCAACTTGGTATACCCGTATTGACGGTTCCTATGGCCTTCATCATGATCCGGATATGACCGAAGGCGGCGGCTTGGAGCACGATGATCCTTCGTATGATCCGGCGTGGTCTTTGGGCGGTGGTCTGGGCCGCTATTTCACGCGTTCGCTTCGCGGCGATATTACATACGATTACCGCTTTGAAACTGATATCAGCGGAACAATGAGTTCTGGAACTTCTGGCAACGGATTCCGCGAGTTTGGTCTGACAAGCCATGTTCTGCTTGCTAATTTATATTATGATTTTAATCGCCACGGCCGTATCAATCCATACATCGGTCTTGGCTTGGGTGTCGTCTACCATGACACCGAAGAAAGAACTTTGCCCGCAAACTGCACCTGTACAGCGACTATTGGCGAGGGCAGTGATTGGCATTTTGCCGGTGCGGTTATGGCTGGTGTTGCAATGACGTTGCGTGATCAGCTGAAGCTCGATCTTGGCTACCGTTTTCTCTATCTTGGTGAGGTTGAGACTGGATCTGTTCAGGCCGATTCTGCCAGCCCTGTCGGAACAATTTCCTCCGGCATTTCAGCAGAAGATCTTTACGCCCACGAGTTTCGCATAGGTTTGCGCTACGATATTCATTAGTGCATGCAAGCATGCTGCCTTCGTTGGGTCCTCAATCTTAGACACGATCCTGGTGAATTTACCGGGATCGTTTCGTGTTAGGGCCGAATAGTGGTTTGCCTAAGCGATCATATTATATCAACGCCGTGAAAGAACCGGCGCAGCCTGACCTTCCATCATGACATTGACACAGGATGGCTTGCCGGATGCCAAAGCACGTTCGAGGGCGGGTAGGATGTTCGTCGCCTCTGTTACATATTCACCGTACCCTCCAAGCTCAGCCGCAACACGGTCATAACGAGCCGGTGTTAAATCACAGCCGAATGCGCGTGCTGTTCCATAATCGCGGACCTGGATCTGATATTCCGCATTCCACCTTGCATCATTGCCGATGACGGCGACGAAGGGGGTGTTCTCTCGCACAGC
>CAYUYL010000171.1:0-5163 GCA_964449195.1 uncultured Filomicrobium sp. | reverse complement strand
CGAATTTGCTGGCGCAAATGTAACGATATCGGTCTTCAACTGCAGGATTTAGGTTGAAAGCTGGGCTTGGCAGCGCTGTGCCCTAACGCAGATGCCCACACCCGCAGAGAAATGGATCACGGTGACAAGTACGGCAATGAATTGACAGAGATCATTGTCGGTTTGCTGCACAGCGCCGAAGGTTGCAAATACATTCAGCTTCGAAATATGAGTAAATTCAACACATGAGGAGGCGCAGATGCTGACGATCTCCAAGCCATCGTCTAATAGAATTGACCTTGAACTCAGTGGTACGCTGACGGCGGATGACATGCGCACGGCGTTGGAAGACCTGCTTGCCAAATCCGAAGATATCACCAACGGACGCATGCTCTACAAAATCCCCGAATTCGTGATGCCGACGCTCGGTGCCCTGGGGGTTGAGCTGCAATTCATGCCGAAATTATTCGGCCTTTTGGGTAAATTCGATAAATGTGCCGTGCTCAGCGATGCCGCCTGGATACGCACCGCGGCCGAGATCGAGGGCGCCCTGATTCCGGGGCTCGATATCAAGAGTTTCGAACTGCATGAGGTTGAAGCGGCGGAAGCCTGGCTTGCTGATGATCTGCCGTCTGGTCCCGCATTCGCATAATAGTGTACTACTGTGATCAGCATTTTAAACGGTTTATATGAGTCAAAACCCGAACCGCATATTGCCGCCTGCCGTATCAATGCTAAATCTATTGTAAAGATGGCAGCATGAGGCAGGCATGACAGACATTCATGGTTTCGAGGAACTTCAAAGCAGGCAGGTCGGTGAAATTGATGGTGAGGCACGCCTGTACCGGCATATCAAAACCGGCGCCCGCCTGCTGTCTGTCGTCAACACAGATGAAAACAAGGTCTTCGGTATCACGTTCCGGACGCCGCCGGCCGATTCAACGGGCGTCGCGCATATCCTGGAACATTCTGTGCTGTGCGGGTCCCGCAAGTTTCCCGTCAAGGACCCCTTCATCCGGCTGGCGCAGGGCTCGCTGAACACATTCCTGAACGCCATGACCTTTCCGGACAAGACAACCTATCCGGTGGCCAGCCAGAATCTGCAGGATTTTTATAATCTCATTGATGTTTATATGGACACGGTGCTGCATCCGCTGCTGACGCGCGAAACATTCGAGCAGGAAGGCTGGCATTATGAGCTTGATGCGCCTGAGGCGGCCCTCACCTACAAAGGCGTGGTGTTCAATGAAATGAAGGGAGCGTATTCGTCTCCCAATGCTGTGTTGTATAAACTGGCGCAACAGGCGCTGTTTCCAGACACAACCTACGGTGTCGACAGCGGCGGCGACCCAGTGGTGATGCCCGACCTGACATACGACGGCCTGAAGGACTTCCACGCCACCTATTACCATCCCTCCAACGCCTGGATTTATTTCTATGGCGATGATGATCCGGCGGAACGCCTGCGGCTGATGAACGAGCGCCTGGCAGAGTTTTCACAGCGCCCTGTGCAGTCGGATATCGGGCTACAACCTCAGTTTGATGCGCCGGTGCGCGTTGAAGATACCTATCCAGCCGGTCAAGATGCAGACAAATCTAAATCAAACGCCGCCGTCAACTGGCTGCTTGGGGAGATAAACGATCCGGCACAGGCAATGGCGCTCAGCGTGCTTGACGAGGCACTGACGGGCACGCCTGCGGCACCACTGCGCCGCGCGCTCACTGAATCTGGACTGGGTGAGGATGTTATCAGCTCCATCGATTTCAACATTCGGCAAGTTACAGCCATATATGGGCTAAAAGGGATTAATGCAGGCGATCTCGATAAAGTGGAAGCCCTGGTTCTCGATACGCTGAAAAACATCGCCGACGAAGGTTTTGACAAAGATACCGTGGAGGCGGCGCTCAATACGGCTGAATTCAGTCTGCGCGAGAACAATACGGGCCATTTCCCACGTGGCCTGTCGCTTATGCTGCGTGCGCTGACCACATGGCTTTATGAACGAGACCCGCTGGAGCGCATTGCATTTGAAGCGCCACTGGAAGATCTTAAGACCCGCATCACATCTGGCGAACGCGTCTTGGAAAAACTGATCCAGAAGTTTCTGCTCGACAATCCGCACCGCATTACAGCGCTGGTCAAGCCTGATCCAAAGAAATCAGAGCGCCAGGCTGAAGATGAACGCACACGTCTCGATAAAATCCGCGCCGACCTCTCAAGCGAGGATCTGGAGCGCCTGACTGCGCGCACGGCGGAACTTAAGCGCCTGCAGAATCTGCCCGATCAACCGGAAGATATCGCCAAGATCGCACACCTGAAACGTGCCGATCTGCCGGAGCATAACACCACTATTCCGAGCCAGCTTTCACAGGTGGGCGGTGTTGATGTTCTCACCCACGATCTTCCAACCAATGGCATCGTTTATCTCGATCTGGCCTTTGATCTTAAGCCGCTCTCAACAGCGCAGTTGCCCCTGCTCGACGTCTTTGGACGTGCCTTGCTTGAGACCGGCGCGGGCTCCCTCGACTTCGTCGGCCTGACGCAGCATATCGCCCGCAATACCGGCGGCGTTTACATCAGCCCCTTCGTTTCCTCGGATGCCGATGGCAAGGGATGCGTCGCGCATCTGATGGTCAGATCGAAGGTGGTGCCGAATAAAGCAGACCAATTAATTCAGCTCTTGAATGATGTCCTGCTTGTCTCTCACCTTGACAACCGCGATCGCATCAAGCAAATCGTGATGGAGGAAAAAGCCTCGGCAGAGGCACGTCTGGCACCTGCTGGCCACATGATGGCAGCACTGCGCGTGAATGCCGGGCTCAGCGCAGCAGGCTTTGTTCAAGAGCAAATCAGTGGTCTGACACGGCTGTTTGCGCTCCGTGAGCTGGCAGAGAGAATTGAGACCGATTGGCCTTCTGTTGCGGCAGAGCTCCAGGGCATGCGCGATCAGCTTATTAGCAAGGGCGGACTGATCGCGAATATCACCGCGAACGAGAAAACGCTTACAAACTTTACTCCCGGGCTGGAAACGCTCATCGCCAAATTACCTGATAGGCCGGTCAACAGCCCTGCCAGCGATTGGAGTTCAATGTCCGGTGGTGAAGCAACAAGCAACCCCACAGAAGGATTCGCCATTCCCGCCAGCGTGAATTATGTCGCCAAGGGCGGCAAGATCAGTGCGTCTGGTGTTCCATCCATAGGTGCTGCATTGGTGGCACAAAACCTTATCTCAACCGGATGGCTCTGGAATAAGGTACGCATGCAGGGCGGCGCCTATGGCGGATTTTGCCGTTTCGACCGCCTGTCACAAGCATTCACATACATATCCTACCGGGATCCGAACTTGCTGGACACCCTTGATATTTACGATGCAACGGCCCAGCACCTTAAAAAATCTCAATTCGATGAAGAGGAGATCACACGCGCCATTATCGGCACAATCGGCATCATCGATACATATCTTCTGCCTGATGCCAAGGGATTGATCGCACTGCAGCGGCACTTGTCCAGCGACAGCGATGAAGCCCGGCAGACCATACGCGATCAGGTCTTGGCAACGACAGCCCAGGATATCCACACCTTTGCGGATGCGCTTGAAACCTTGAATGACAACGCACGTGTGGCCATCCTTGGCAGCGACACAGCTCTTACGAAAGCCAATGACGCCCGTGGTGGCAACTGGCTGGCGATCACCCAGGTTATGTAAGGCACTTAGAATGCTGAACATGGCCGTCGTCCCGCAACATCAAATATACGGATAATCAGACATATGCTTCTTGATACACCGCTTTGTGATTTTGGCTGGAAAGCCCCTGATTTCACGCTGCAGGACCCGGATGGCAACAGCTTCACAATGTCCGATCATCTCGGAGAGAAAGGCCTTTTACTCGCCTTCATCTGCAATCACTGCCCCTATGTGCAGGCTATCGGCGAACGTCTGGCGAGCGATGCCAAAGCCCTGATGGAGGATGGCATAGGTGTGCTGGCCATTATGTCCAATGATTATCACCTCGTGCCGGAGGACAGTCCCGCAGACATGAAACGGTTTGCAGCACAATTTGCCTTTCAATTTCCATATCTGGTCGATGAGGGACAACACGTTGGCAGAGCCTATCACGCGGTCTGTACACCCGATTTCTTCGGATTGAATGCGCAGGGGGAACTGCACTACCGCGGCCGCCTCGATAATATCGGCATGAACGACATAACGGCAGATCGTGTGCCGGAACTGTTGAACGCCATGCGCCTGATCGCCGAGAGCGGACAGGGGCCACGCGATCAAAACCCCAGCATGGGCTGTTCAATTAAGTGGAGCTAATGCTCATCCCGATGAGATCCGACTTGAAGATTTACCTGTAGCCACCATCACACACCACCCCCGGCCACGCGGCGCCTGTTGTGAAATCGCTCGACGTGAAGAGGTTTTGATTATGCCAGGCACGCAACGCCCCAGCCCCCCCGCCGACAGCAACATCGTCCCGTTTGTCAGCGTCGATAACATGATGCGGCTGATCCATGCCATCGGGTTAAAAGACGTCCTGCGTGAGCTGACAGCCTATATCGAAGAGGACTTCCACCGTTGGGAGTTATTTGATAAGATGCCGCGTCTCGCCTCTCACTCCAGCGTTGGTGTGATCGAACTGATGCCCACCTCGGATGGTGAGACCTATGGCTTCAAGTATGTCAACGGACATCCCAAGAACACCAGAGAAGGCCTGCAAACGGTAACAGCCTTTGGTGTTTTGTCGAATGTCAGCAGCGGCTATCCGATGCTTCTGACAGAAATGACCATCCTCACGGCTCTGCGCACGGCCGCTACCTCCGCCATGGCGGCGAAATACCTGGCACCAGAGGGCGCAAAGACCATGGCCATGATCGGCAACGGCTCGCAGTGTGAATTCCAGGCCCTTGCCTTTCAGGCCATCATCGGCATCGACACCGTCCGCCTGTTCGATATCGACGCTTATGCAACCGAGAAATGCTGCACAAATCTGGCAGGCAGCGGCCTCAAAGCCGTGGCCTGCCGCACGCCGGAAGAAGCAATGGAAAACGCTGACATTATCACCACCTGCACAGCGGACAAGCAGTACGCCACCATTCTGACGGACAACATGGTCGGCACCGGCGTGCATATCAATGCCATCGGCGGTGACTGCCCCGGCAAGACGGAACTGCACAGGGAC
>CAYUYL010000170.1:0-5208 GCA_964449195.1 uncultured Filomicrobium sp. | reverse complement strand
GGCGCAGCGTTTGCTGTTTTTTATCAATTGGTTAAGTGATTTTCACAGCTGACTATTCTAGTGTTGACGGTGAACGGGTGGTCGTGGTGCAAACGCCCGCTATGACCAGGCGCCAGGTTCGGCAATTGCTTGATGCGCCAGATCAATCAACGCTTAAAGGCTTGCGGGATTATGCGCTATTGGCAGTGATGGCCTACACGGGTTGCCGTGTGGCTGAACCCTGTTCTCTTAAACGGAGGGATTTAATTGAAGATCAGGGCTATCACTGCCTACGCTTTATGGTGAAAGGCGATAAAGTCAACACTGTGGCTATTCATGCAGAAGCGTTGAGTGCTTTAAAACTCTACATGACGCATGGTGATTATGATTATCGTTCTGATGCTTGGCTGTTTCAGCGAATAAAGACGACAACAGAAACACTTGGTAAGCCGCTTGGTTCGCGGCAGGTGTGGGAGATATTTTGCAAATATCGTGATCAAATTGGTTTGGCAAAAAGCTTTACGCCGCATACGTTGCGCGCAACGTTGATTACAGAAGCATTTGAAGTGGGGCACCCTGCCAAGGATATTCAGGCAACAGTCGGTCATGCCAGTGTTACCACCACGCTTGGCTATAACCGTGCAGCGCTTAAGCCGAGGCAGTCAGCAAGCTTAGCGGTGAATTTTTAAGTATTCAAAAGAGATATGAAAAAAACTGTTCTTGATGGTGCCATAGCCAGCGAAGCTATAGAACAAGCACAAAAACACTCTGTTCCAGTGGAAAACTCAAATGATGTTCAAGCTTATATTGTGTCAGGGGAAAACATGGAAATGATACGAAAAGACTTGATAAGGCGGTTTCAGGAAAATACAGCAGAAATCAAACGCCAAATTGGCCATAATCCAGCAACGGAAGATGAAATAAGAGAAATTTTTCCAGATTATGCAGGTGAATAAGTCAGAACTGATGCATGGAAACATGAGGCGTTGACAGTATATGATACAATACAATCATTTTATCATTCACAAATGACAGCAGAGGTAAAAGTTATGTCAGCCGTAACAATCGATAAAGATAGAACTGGAATTGATGATATCAATGCTGCTATAGCACAAGCGCAGCAACAACCCGTAGAATTTAAAAACGCTGATGGCGTTAAAGCCTTCCTTGTGTCAGCAGAAATAATGGAAATGGTGCGTGCGAGGCTCAAACTCATAGAGGAATTTAATGAGCATAGAGAACAACTTAAAAACCAGATTGGCGATGGGCTATCCGATGATGAACTAAAAGAAATGTTGCATGATTATGATGCAAAGTAGGGCAATAAATCGATTTGTGCTTGATACTAATGTCATTATTGCCGCCACAGCCTCACCACGTGGCAGCCGTGGAGCAATTTTAGAAAAGATAGTCAATGAGAACAGGATATTGCTGGTTTGCCAAGAGACCATTGATGAATTGCGTCGGGTTCTTGAATACAAAAGAATGAAAAAACTCATACCAGATGATGAATTCCGTCAAAGGGCGATAGATTTGATTTCCAATTACGGCCATAACGTCAAGATTACGGGGCAAAGAAGAGCCGTACCTGATGACCGTAATGACGACATGTTTGTGGAGTTAGCTGAATTTGGCACGGCTGATTGCTTGGTGACAGCAGATGGAGACCTTTTGCGTTTGCGTCCTATTGGCGAGGGCATGGGGCAAACGTGGCAAGATGTCGAATTTCAAAGCGTGAATGGCCCACTGCCAATTATGCGCCCAACTGAGATTTTAAAAGCCTTTGAGCTTGGTGAAGCTTATTAAGAAAGGCTCATTTGTATTCCGATGTGGAATTGTATGCGTGCCCAGCAAGCCACTCTTGAATGTCGCTTGCAAGATACAGTACGCGGGCGCGCTTGCCTTTGCCAGCTTTGTAGTACCTGAGATCACTGCCTTCAACACGCATTCTTTCGAGCGTTTTGGGCGATAATCTCAGCATTGCGGCAGCTTCGTCAGCTGTGAGATAGGGTTCGGATTTGTTGCTCATGACGCCGCTCACTTAAATTACTTACTCGTCTTGCTTCGCTTCCAGCAAGCGCTGGATCTCTTCATCGACAGCCCGCTTTGAAGCGCCGAGCAGAAAACGATGTACGTTGACGCCATTCTCGCGCAGGAACTTGAGCTTGAGACCGTAATCATAGCCAAAATGCAGGTTCACGACTTTACGTGATGCCTTATCATTAGCCCGGCGCAGCGCTTCCGGCATTTCCCATGGAAGTTCACCAGATCCTGGTAAGCTGCCAGCAAGAAATGCATCACGGTTGAATTCGTCCTCACCAGTATCGGTGGTATTAGGCGGTCTGGCTGACATGCTGCGCTTGGAAGCCGTCATAGATTTCTCCATAAAGTTGTTGAATTTCGTTGATTGCTGCACGATTGGCGCCATGCAGCTCTGTGATGGCGCAGCCGGACATAGCTGCTTCGCGGTAGGCTGCGCGCTCATGAATAACAGTGTCGAGCAGCTGCAAATTAGCAAAGCCGGATGCAACGGCGCGTGCCTCGGCAACTTCGTTGCCGCGCTTGGGGGCTGCATTGATGAGCACGTGAGCCTTAAATTCGGGCTTGACCTTCAGAAGTTCTGCAACCAGCTTATTCATGTGCTCCAACGTCCAGGCGTCCAGTTGGCTGGCACGTATCGGGATGCACATTGTATCGGCCTCAAGCATGGCGCCGCGCAGTTCAACGCTATCACCGCCAGCATCTATGAACACATCATCGAATTCACGGCTTAGGCTGGCAAGGTCATCAGAGATGGTTTTGCCAAATAATTGCCGGCATGCAATTTCGGGCGTGAGTTTCTGATCCCGGCGCACTGCGAGCCAGCTTGCTGCACTCGCCTGCACATCTGTGTCTACAACCACAACCTTCTTGCCGGCGTGGGCGCGCAGGATCGCGAGATGTACGACAATGGTCGTTTTTCCAACTCCACCCTTTTGACTGCCGACGACGAGCACTGAGGCCTCCTGATCGCGTTCATTGCTGTTGTTGAAGCAACCGTAATATGTTAGCCCTGAATAATCAAGAGAGTAATTTAATACCTTTTAATACGCATATGAGTGTCACCATGACTGTCATGGAGTATCGCATGGACGAGACAACGTACGGTTTTGCTTGGAGACTGGTCTGTTGGGTTGGTGGCGCAGCATCCGTTGCCCTTATTGCGTTGTCGATGACAATCAATTGGGGTTTTGGCAGCACGCTCGGTGCATCAATGGCAGGATCAGCTGTTTATGCCACGATGGGCGTCGCATTGGATGGTGTAAAGTTGGCCATGCCGTTTGTGTTGCTCCATGCTTGGCGGAATGCGCATTATGTTTCATGTGCGCTTGCAGGAACAATCTTGGCTGGATGCACGGTCCTGTCATTTACCTCGGCTATTGGATATGCAGCACTGAATAGATCGATCATACAAGACGCCAGGACAGTCATGGCAACGTCACGACAGTCGCAACTCACTGAATTTAAACGCCTTCGTGAACAACTTTCGGCAACGCCGGATCATCGGCCGCTGGCTATCATTATCTCTGATTTAGAGGCCGAGAAACAGCATTGGCGCTGGACACGCACATCCGGGTGTACGGATGCAACAGTGAAGGAGAGCATTGTATTTTGCGCCCGTGTCAAGAGACTGCAAAATGAACGAACAAACTCTGAGACCGCATCGCAACTGCAGCGGCGCATTGAAACGCTGCGTAAAGAGTTGGCATCGGCTGAGGGGAAACCGCTGCAGGAACAAGACCCGCAACTTTCTCTTTTAGCCCGATTAACGGCACTGGATGTGACACGCACGCGTGATCTGCTGATTGTCATTCTGGCGATGTTGCTGGAGCTTGGCTCAAGCTTCGGGCTCTTTCTGTGCATGCAGTCTTATCGCTCAGGCCAGCTATCCGTTGAAAATAAACCGAGTGAACCTGCATTGGATCAAACCAGAGATCCTCAAAATACGTGCAACAGCGACGACATCGAAGATTTTCTGAAATCAAACATTGAGGCCGAAGCTGATGCACGCCTTGATGGCAGTGCATTATATTCAGCCTACACACGCTGGGCGCATGAATTGGGCGGCATGCCGCTTTCACAAACAAGCTTCGGCAATTGGCTGCGAAAGCACAGCCAGCTCAAGAAAACACAAATCGGTGGTCGTGTTCGTTACCTTGGAGTGCGTTTAAAAACATAAACCTTACTCTCGCGCCGCTTCGTGCATGCGGAATGCCTCGGTCATGAGTTGGCCCATTGTTTTCTTGTCACGCGCGGCGGCAAGCTTGATTTCATCGCGAACGCCGGGCTGAAGGCGCAGATATAACGGCTCAGTCATGCCGGTGCGCCGCAGCGTTCTGCCATCGACATACGACATGGCTTCTGGCTGTTCTAAATTTGGCACAACAGGTGCTGACACTGGCGGTTCGGGAAGTTGATTGCGCTTAACGGACTTGAGCTTATTAAATGGTGAAGTCTTCATTGCGTTTTGGATACAAGAAGGCTGATCAGGTCATTAACGACAGTTTGGGCTTCAATACGCGGGCCAACATGGCTGGCCTCCGTGATCGCAAGGCCAAGATTGTGATTGGTGCGCGCGCTGCGTAATTCACGCACGAAACTGTCAAGAATGGCGAAGCCGGCTTGTTGGACGTAATCCTTGATTTGAGCATGATCAGAGCGTGCTGCGGCCAGGTCGCGATCCAGCTTATAGGCCACGGCAACCAACTTATCAATCGTAATTCCCTGCTGGATCAATTCATGAAACAGATTGATCATGGGTTCCAGATCATCCAATGAACGTCCTGCGACCTGAACAAAAAGATCGGCGTGTTGTGCTACTTTCAATGTTCCGGCATCCACCTCACCGGGTGCATCAATGACGATGAGATCAGCGGTGCTGTTTTGGCTCAAGGTGATCGCATGCGCTGCATTGCGCGCAACAGTCACGGCAAAGTCCAAGCCTCTCCGATTGGCCGCCCGGATTTCAGACCAGCGCGCCAAGGTGCGCTGCTTGGGGTTAAGATCAATGCAGTGAACATCCACGCCTTTGCGCACGCTTTCTACCGCTGTTGCGCGCGCAAGACTGGTTTTGCCGACGCCACCTTTGGTGCCGCCGAAGACAAGAACTGAAGACATATTGTTCAATGAAAAAGTATTTCGATGATATCAAGATTGCTGCAATATGCGCAACTTAGATTTCAGCAAGAT
>CAYUYL010000169.1:3665-5226 GCA_964449195.1 uncultured Filomicrobium sp. | reverse complement strand
GCAATTAAGTAACGCAGCGGTGGGCGGAACGTCGGAGAGAACGCCGCACACCGCTCCGCAACAGTAATTGCTTCATCAATTCGCCCGGTAACCGCAGCGGCAAGAGCGTATTGTAGATCCCACCAAAACCGATAGGGGGAACCTTTGGCCAGTTTATACCCGCGCCTAGCGTGGCGATACGACTGCTCGTGTTGTTCAGCATACAAACTCGCCGCAGATCTTGCCCACCAAGCGAGCGGGTTAGCAGGATTTTCCGTAATACCCTGCTGAGACAAGTGCATGGCCCCAGAAATGTCTCTGTCTAAGATAAGGCGCGCATTCGAAACAGTTGCCAAAACCATCGAATTGTTTGGGTCATCAAGCAAGGCGGCATCAGCAAATCGCATGCCTGTTTCTGTTACTTCTTGAGTATCAACTCCATGTCGTTCGACCAACTGGATCCCGCGCAGTTGCGCGCGCCATGATAGGAATATACCCCGCGGGTCTAGATCATAAGCTTCTTGTAGGGCGCTGTCTGCGAGGTAGACCTGATCTTCGTTCATTGTAAAAAGCGACTTGAGCGCGCTCAAACCAAGAAGTGTCGCGTCACGCCGATGAGGGTTCAATTCTCCGTCTACGAGAAGGTGGTCGGCCAAGGCATTCACGAGCTGATTGCCGAGGGCTAAGACATTAATGTTCTCATGAGCTGGCCCTGTTGGTGTTTCAAGCGTCTCATGGCCAGACCATAGAATGCGGCTTGTCCCGTTGTTTTCAGCCCGTACACGAAGAATAACTGTTTGCGGGTCTGGCTGCATTGCTTGTACGTGAGCTACCAATAGCCCGTCGACCGGCTCGGTTGGCACGGTGCTATAAACGTCGACATTCAGGGACTCCTGCAACGTATGTGCAACGATATCCGTAAGGTAAGTTTCTATGTAAGCCAGTTGATCATTCGATGACTCATTTGCGACCAGTGCTATTGACCGCCGTTCAGCCAGTTTCGCGGAAACCATTGGCAGGACTATAGATTGCTGCCGCTTGGAGCGTTCTACGGAAAGCCATTCCTCAAATTCCGGGTCGCGTACATCTATGCCTTCGAGGAATTCTCCGTCAGTTGGAAGATCCAACACCTCGATCATATCGACGCGAAGTCGCACCGCTTTATGATCGGTCTCAAAAATGGCTTTCCATTCTCCGAGCCGACGCCGGATACCGGTAAGAGCCTGCCGCAAGCTACTGCTTGCCTGCTCTGGAGCGCGATCACTCCATAATTTGTCCTGCAGCCACGCGCGGCTGCGTTCGCCCGATTTGCTGGTGGCAAGTAAAGCAAGCAGGGCCTGCTCTTTGGTCGCTTTCGGTGTCAAAATTTGACCGTTTGGACAGCAGACTACAAAGCGCCCAGATAAGCAGAACTTGATCATTTCTTTTGCACACGCGTTTTTCATGAGAGGTGGCAGCCCGTATCCTTGCTACAAAAACGTTGACGCCGCTTATTTACAGAGCGTTAGCTGTGTTCAGTATTTTATCAAGGAGAATATCTAATGTCATTTATGGGAGGCGGACAGGGTGGAGGCCAAGGCGG
>CAYUYL010000169.1:1782-3565 GCA_964449195.1 uncultured Filomicrobium sp. | reverse complement strand
GGCGGACAGGGTGGAGGCCAAGGCGGTGGACATGCAGGCGGACCTTCCAGCACGCTTTTGAATACCGCTCTCGCTCTCACCCATGATTCTATAGTTGGATATTGGACTGGCGAGGCGACGCAAAAGCCGCCCTTGTTTGGAACACCAGAAGACGACACAAATCTTGAGTACTTGCCTGAGGGTATTCGCAACACAATTGTGGACGGCGAATTGGCAAGCCTCTGGCGGGTGTCTGGAAAGGACGGACAGGCCACTGTCGAGCTAAACGAACACCCTGTCTTTTCATTGAAACGTCCAAGCGTAGGATTCTTTGAAGCGCAACTGACCTGGTTGCGGGCCTATTCTGATCTCAGAGGGGACAGGATCGCTGAAATCAATGTGCAGACAGGAGATGTGTTGTCGTTTTTTGGTGCGGTCGCATATCTCAATGACGGGCGCAGAAAAAAGACGCTGGAATTGCTTTATGCTGTTTACCGACTGGTTTACCGCCTTGAGCATTCCGTTAAACACTTATGTCGATCTGCGCGACCAATTGATCTGAGCAATGAAGTGCAGCCGATTATTCAAACGCCTGCGCATTCCGCTTATCCCTCAGGCCATGCAACGGAAAGCTTTGCTTTCGCGACCATCCTACACCACCTCATGGAGGGCAAAGGCGCGCGGGATGGGTTCCGCGGTGCCGAGACACCCATGCTGTATAGACTGGCCAGCAGGATTGCAGTGAACCGAACAGTTGCTGGTGTGCACTTTCCAGTTGACACACTGGCAGGCGGCTCGCTTGGTTGCGCTATTGGCGACGCGCTTGCGGGGCTGGTCATCGGAGCAGAACCTATCAGCGGAACCCTTGATCCGACGAAGGGAGGCCCGATGGCGGCTTCGGAGGATTTCAACATCTCGATGATTGCTGAGATTGTACCAGAGCCACCCAAAAAAACGCGTAAGAAGACCAAAGCACCCATCTTTGCTGAGCTTTGGGCTGCCGCAGCCAAAGAATGGGAACCGGCATGACCTCGAATGGCGGGATGGGTGGCGCCGGAACACAGTGGAGGCCCTCGGATGACATAGAGGGTTGCGATGGTATTGATGTCACCCCTTACATGCATTGGTGGGCTCATATTCACGGCAAAAATGAAGAGCGCGTAAATCAATGCATGCTGCCTCAGGCCGACTGTGTTCAGCCGGGAGAGCCGGGCAGCATTTGCGAGGAGCTTGTACCATTGCCAGAGTTTGCACTGGCACCCGCTGGCACATGTCAGGATGTGCCAAAGGATTTACCCATAAGAACCGAGAAACCGCCGCGAAACACGGTCATTACAGGCATTATTGATGAAGGCATCGCTTTGGGCCATGCGCGGTTTCGGCAGATGGACGGCGATAGCCCGACGTCAACGCGGGTGATTGGGGCATGGCAACAGGGCGCACGGTATGGCGGGCCCGATGGGACCTCACCTCAAAAGACACCTTTTGGTCATGTCTTGCTGCAATCAGAAATCAACGATCTTTTGGCTACCCATAGTCAAAACGGTTGGCTTGATGAAGAAGCTTTCAATTTGGCGTCGGGCCTTACAGAACGCGCAGAACCGATGGGTGTTGCGACGCTGGACCGCCTAGTTGCGCATGGCACGCATGTTCTTGATCTGGCCGCAGGCTTTGATCCCACCCAAACTGATGCTGCCATCCTAAAGCTGCGACCGATTCTGGCGGCAACACTGCCGCGACGTGAGGCGGTCAGTATGTCCGGCACATTCCTGCAATTCTTTGTCGTGCACGCGATGCAGTGGAT
>CAYUYL010000169.1:0-1772 GCA_964449195.1 uncultured Filomicrobium sp. | reverse complement strand
AGCATTATCCGGGCGAAGAGGGCGGTTTTCCATTGGTTCTGAATCTGTCATTTGGCCAGCATGCCGGACCAAAGAATGCGACGTCCCAGATTGAGAAAGCCTTTCGCACATTGAAAGACAAACGCCACGAGACGGCTCCGTTTTGTTTGGTGATGCCGGTCGGAAATGATAATTTGGCTCGAGGAAACTGCTATACCAGCTTTCCTGCACGGTCTTCTGCGAAGAAGCCAATAACGGTCTTGCCCTGGCGTATCCAGCCCGAAGACTATTCTACGAATTTCATGGAACTCTGGGTGGAACTTGATGGCCCCCAGCCTGATGTTCACCATCCTTTGATACTCGATATAGAATTGCCAACAGGCGAGACCATCACGGATGTTATCGGACGAGTCGGGCATTACCTCGATCTGCCAGGCGCGGCTCGCATCTATGCGGAACGCATCCGTCGTAGCGATCCTGATGACCCACAGAAGATCATGAAACAGCAGTATCGTTATGTCATCTGCACCTCAGCCACGCTGGATCAAAAAGGGGGGCAACAGATCTCTCCGGCGGGCGTATGGCAGATTTCAGCGCGGTGGAATTCGACCGGTCTCAAATGCCCTGTCGGTAGTGAGGCCAAACTCTATTGCACAGTACAGGTTGATCAGGCCGTTGAAGTGGGCAGCTTGCGTAACCGAAGATCGTATTTAGATCATCCTCAATACCGGACATTCGATCAGACTGGCCGACTGATGGACACGTTCCGATATCCATTGGCCGATGCGCCAAGTGATCTACTGGATGGTGACGGTCCGAACGACATAGTTCAACGGCGCGGAACCCATAACGCAATTGCCACTGATAGGGACATCGTTGTTGTTGGCGGCTACAGAAGGTCTGATGGACGGCCTGCGCCTTACTCGGCGACCAATCACGCGGTTGGGCGCACTCCCTATGCCGCTGCAGGGAAGATGACTGCTAGCGTGCCGACCGAAATCGCACCCGCTCATTTTGGGTTGCGTGCGGCTGGATCGCGATCGTCTGCATTGGTCAATCTGCGTGGCACCAGCTTTGCCGCAGGTCTGGCAACCCGTCAGATCGTGGATAGGCTGATAGAAGACCGCAAAGACAGAGGGGCGTCCATCGGCATAGGAGGGCCAGTACAGTCATATGCCGCGTTTGCAGCCCAGTCGGAGAAAGATTCAAGTTTCGAAGGACCCGCTGACCCTCTCAAGATTGGCCATGGACGGATTCGCACCGACCATCGGCGCGGTATCGACAGACTGTCATGGGGAGGCGCTTCACCGTTGTGATAGTTCTACACGTTGATTTTTAAGGCATTGCCAAGTTGTTGGCCTTGTTCGATTGTCGTAGATCGCTCTCATGAACATTCCGTCTGATCTGCCGCGCCTGAAAGGTTTTCGTTATCCACGAGAGATCACCGCCTATGGTTCTGTCGCAAACTTGGTCCAGATGTTCTATTCAGCGGCGTCCAGTGCAACTGAGGTCAAATGCATGGTATCGTTCAAAGGCGCGCAGTTTCCGCGAGATGTGATCCTGCACGCTGTCTTTTTCTATATCCGCTATGCTGTTTCCTACCGTGATCTTGAGGAAATCCTTGCCGAACGCGGAATTCAAGTTGATCACGCCACGCTGAACCGTTGGGTCGTGAAATACGCATCTGCTTTGGCCAAGGCCGCGCAGAAACGTAAGATGCCAACTGCTCTGTCGTGGTGCCTCGATGAGACCTATGTGAAAGTGCGCGGAGACTCATGCTGTCTGAACATCGC
>CAYUYL010000168.1:0-5279 GCA_964449195.1 uncultured Filomicrobium sp. | reverse complement strand
CGATTGACGCCACCTACCGAGGCTCACGCAAACATGCCTCACGCACGCTGGCCGAATTCGAATATCGTTTCAATCGTCGCTACGATCTCGCCGCCATGATCCCCTGTCTCACATGCGCCGCAGCCCGCACGCCACCAATGCCCTACAGGCTGCTAGAACTGGCTGAGGATGGTACGTAATCAGGAAATCATTTAATGTCTGCAGTCCCTACGATTGCGGGATTTTTTCTGCGAGGGCATGATTAAACACAAGGGCCATGACGAAGCTTTAATTCGTGCAAATGCAATGCTCGAGTGCACTCCAACAACAGACTAACGCAAGTAAATTTTCAGACTTGCGGCCTGAAGATCTCTAATTGTATCATAACATTGGAAGCCTTGGGTTAGATTAACAAAACGAGATTTTCGTAAGTAGGAACGATATAACTCAAGCTATTCGTTACCTCAATAACAGCGCTCGGAATCTTTACAGCTCATACTATTTCGTTTTACTCATCATTAGACAGATTGTTGCATGCACAGACGATAATCTGTCAATCGAACATGGCACCATAACGTAAGGCCAGCGCCAGGGTAGAGGTGACGCAGAGGACCGCTACTATGCCCCAATGCCGAACCAGAAGCAGATAACCGCTGACGATTGCAAGGCCAACTACCTCCCAGTTCAGCGTCGTCACATTCGGTATCCAGAGTTTTAATATCCCCGTCTCTTGCAGCGTTACGCTGCCGAAGAAGACGTGCAGTCCAAACCAGACTGCGAGATTGAGGATCACGCCAACAACGGTGGCCGTAATCGCCGACAAGGCTCCTTTGAGGCGTGGTTGCGTATTAATCCAGTCGATGTAAGGCGCGCCGGCAAAAATCCAAAGGAAACATGGCGCAAACGTAGCCCATAGCGCAACGGCAGCACCGGCCGTCCCCATCACCCAGTCTGTTCCGCCGCCATGCTGGTAGGCTGCCATATAGCCTACAAATTCCGTTACCAGGATCAACGGACCTGGCGTTGTCTCAGCAAGGCCCAGGCCATCCATCATCTGACCGGCTGTCAGCCATTGGTGATGGACGACAACATCCTGCCCCATATAAGTGAGAACGGCGTAGGCGCCACCGAAGGTCACGACAGCCAGCTTCGAGAAAAACAGACCGAGCTCGGTGAGCGTATGGTCCTGGCCCAAAAGTATTGCAATGATGCCAAGCGGCACAAACCAGATGAAAAGCCACAGGACGATGATGGCAAGCGTGCTACCTATGCCCCGGTCATTCCCATGGACCATTACCATCTGCTGCGTATCGGTGCTGGTATCCGCAAAACGGAAAAAACCCCAGATAGCGGCGAAGAAAATGATCAAAGGGAAAGGCAGCGCCAAGAAAAAAATCGCGATAAAGGAAATGCCTGCCAGCAGCCAGGTTTCAAACTGCTTCAAGGCCCGCTTGGCGATACGCAACAAGGCTTCAATAACGATAACAAGCACCGCAGCCTTGATGCCGAAGAACGTGGCCTCGATAAACGGCACATTGCCATAGGCCGCATAAATAATGGCGAGCGCAAGAACCACGAGCGCGCCCGGGAAGACGAACAACAAACCCGCAGCAAGCCCTCCGGTAATGCCGTGGAGGCGCCAGCCGACGTATGTGGCGAGCTGCATCGCCTCCGGCCCCGGTAACAGCATGCAAAAACCAAGGGCATTAAGGTACTGACGCTCGGACAACCACTTTCGTTCATCAACAATAATGCGGTGCATCAGAGCAATTTGCGCGGCTGGACCGCCAAACGACAGAATGCCTATCTTTGCCCAGATATGGATTGCTTGCCACAGCGAGAGTTGCTGCTGCATCGCTTCAGGCGCAGCTTCTAAATCAGTCTTCAACAAGGGCCCAACTCCCGTGTTATATTTTTGCAAATGCTTACGGCCAATCGTGGCCCTCATCTGTCGCGTCGCGGCACCAGCGATAAAACGCGTCATACAGAGTCATGCCAGCTTCAAGCTGGGCAAGATCGTCACGATACATGCGGGAGAGCCCGAGCGAGGCGGCAAGCAAGCCAGCTGCTTCCGGCGCCAGGTCGTGGCGGTTTGTGTCAGCCCCTCGGACAATGGTTGCCAGATGTAGCAATGGTGGAAAATTGAGGCTCATTTCCTCGACAAAAGCATCGAACGAACACTGATCACCGCGATGGCTCCAGAATGCATCCTCAACATCAAACGGCGTCGCGTTGAAATAAGCAGCAACGTCGAGAACCTCCGCGGGGGCTACGAACAGAAACTGCGCCTTATGATCAATGAACCGGCGGATCAGCCAGGGGCAGGCAATTCGGTCGATCTTGGGGCGATGGCGGGTTACCCATACTGTGCGACCCTCGGCATTCGGGCGCGGTATCTTGTCAAATGGAATGCGTGGAAGCCCGGCCTCCCGCCAGGCGATCTGACCACCGGCGAGCGTTTCGGCGACGATGCCATGATCGCGCAGAATGGCGGCCGCGCCTTGGCTCAGCTTGCGGCCTTTCTGACAGACCACAACCACATGCTGCCCGACAAGCCTTGCCGTAAGCTCCGCCATTGCACCAAAGGGGTGCCGGATCGCGCCGGGAATAATATGCGGATCAGCGTTGAAGTCTTCGTCAATGCAAACATCAATGATGATCGGCGCGTCCGGTGTGCCAATCAGGCGAGCAAGTTGTGATGGTGTAATTTCTGATGGAGACGGCATGTGCGTGCTCCCTCCAAAATTTGAGGTTGGGCACGCGAGCATTCGGCTGGCGCCTCACGGGGTGGTCGCGGGTACACCCCATTTCTATACCAAACCTATCGCAACAAGGTTTGTCAAGTGCTGTAAAACGCACCACGATAAAATCTTGTCTATTCCAGCTTATCTTCACCAGGGACCGACGGCGACTATTCTGGTTGGGGCTCGATTATAATAGCTACGACGGCTTCGTGTTCGCCGTTAGTGATCAATGCCGCTGAAGCTGAAGTCGTTTGGATGCACCGTATGTAAATAGGCGTTCATTTGCAGGAAAAACAAGCAATAGCCCATCATGACAAGGGCTGAGTTGGCGATCTTGCTAAACGGCTTGAATGCGGCTGCCTTGCGGATCAATCCAAGCAAGAGGGTGATAGCGACAAGTACTGCGATCTGGCCGAGTTCAATGCCAATATTAAAGTCCTGCAAGCGGTTAACCACGTCCCTTTCAGTTGCCGGCTTTTATTTGAGGTTGTACAATTTCCCAGTTGGGTCATTTTGATCAATACCGTTTGCAGCCAAGCCCGGCAGGTAATACCTCTATAGCTGAAAGTCATACGAACAATAAAAGAACGAGGCAGCTTTAGGATTGACAGCGCGCGTCATCGGTGGTGACGATATAATTATCGCTTTTGGATGAAAATGATGAGTATGGGTGGTTGCTAGGTACATTCACACTTCATCCGAGAGGCTATGTGATGCGTTTTGAGATTGGCGAACAGTAGCAATGGCTGTAGTTGAGAATGTTACGTATTAATTGAAGTGCTTGAAATAAGTGTTCATAATCCGTCTCTGCCGCTTAGCTTTCGAACGGTGCTGTAACATTGCTGTCAGCTCCTGTTACAAAAATGGGTAGACAGCATTGACTCAGATTGGCATCGCTACCCCGACGGTAATTTGTATCATACGGTGACATCATGCAAGTGTGCTTCATTGGCGATAGCATCGTCCTAGGCGTTGGCGATGAGGAAGCCCTTGGCTGGGTTGGTCGGGTGACACGTAAGGCCTTGCATCTAGGCGTGCAATTAACGGCTTATAATCTTGGCGTTCGCCGTGACACGAGCGCAGATATTGCAGCAAGATGGAAGCGCGAGGCGCATGCAAGGCTGCCTACAGAACACGCGCACCGGCTATGTTTCTCTTTCGGAACTAATGACTGCGCTGATGATGGATGCGGCTTGCCACGCATTGAGGCCAGCCAGACCGTCCACAACACCGAAGCGATACTGACAGACGCCGCGGGTCGCGCGCCTACCTTGATGATAGGACCCTTACCAATCCTAGATGATGCCAAAGCCGATGTCCGGATTGAGAACGTTGATGGCATGCTATCTTCCGTGTGTGACAGACTTTCTGTGCCTTACCTACCGCTGTTCGCTACAATGCAAAACTGCGCAGCTTGGAGAGAGGGTGCTGCACGTGGAGACGGCACTCATTCTGATGCTCAGGGTTACACTGCTCTTGCTGAACACTTGCTTAGTTGGGAGCCACCTCAGAGGTGGCTAAATATAAGAGCGTAGCAATGTGTGCACCTATTTGTGAAGTGTATCATGTTCGATTGACCATAGCGAGCACTGATCTAGTACTATTGAGCTCCGTTGATGAACGTGCTCAATGATATTATCAAATGTCAATGCCGGAGAAAAAGTGAGCCACCGTGCCGGAGCAATATTGGGCCAGTGAAACGGCCGCAGGGTGCCGTCGTGCCGGAGTAAAATCGGGCCACTGGTCAGTTCTATTCTTAGTAGGTGTCAAGCACCTGTTTCGGCCTTACGCGCCTTAGATTGCTTGAAGCGATAGCTATCGCCATTCATTTCCAGAATGTGAACGTGACGAGTGAGGCGGTCGAGCAGAGCTCCCGTCAGGCGTTCCGATCCGAGTACACCGGTCATTCTTCGAATGGCAGGTTCAATGTGATCAGTGTGGAGCCACGTTCATAGCGCTGCGAGATGACTTCTCGAACAACAGTTCGGCGCCGGTTTGCGAGAGCGGCACGTAGCCCAGTTCATCGACGACCAGCAGCAAAGTTGGCTTGGAATGCGCTCGGTGCATCTGTGTGGCAGTGCCTTAGAAACGTTGGGCTGTTCCCGAATTATCATTTTCGTGCTTGAATATGAGCCTTATCAACTGGCACTATATATGCAGACATTATGATTCTGGCCTGGCCACTTGGTTGCTGGCTTAGAACAAAACAATATAGGCCGATAAACATGCGTATATGTGTTGCGGAGTTTCCCGATGAGTTAAGCAAATATAAAAGTGCGATTGATAATCTCGCAGTACACGTCCGCGATGCACGGCCGGAATTGCTCGTGTTACCGGAAATGCCTTTTACTCCATGGATTTTCCACGTCGAGGTATACGATGAGGCACGATGGACGGCCACAGTTGAAAATCATGCCAAATGGCTTGACCACTTGGCGAGTTCTGTTCCAACGCCAATCGTAACATCTTGTCCGGTCAATAAAGAGGGAAAACTTCTAAACCAGGCTATCTATCTCGATGCTGGCCGCACTCTTCATCCGTTAAGAGCGAAGTACT
>CAYUYL010000167.1:0-5348 GCA_964449195.1 uncultured Filomicrobium sp. | reverse complement strand
CCGCACGTCCAGCACAGCTTCCTGATAATAACCGCTCATAATCTTCAATCCTCAAGTATCGTGTTTTATTTATGCGATTGTGTTTGGCCCCCGGTGTACTTTGTTCATATTTTCAAGCAGAATACCGGTGACACATCTGATATGAGTGGCTAGAGCGGAGATCAAGGCAGCGCGATGTCTCAAGTGCCTACCAGAATGCCCTGACATCTTGACACTGGTAAATCGCCGAAATTGTCTGGCAGCTGGGCCTTGCACATATATCTGCAATGTCTGTCCTATGGATCTGTATCGCAGCGTTCTGGGGACGTTGTCATTGGATATCTGCTTTTGGAGGTTAAGCCATGCCATTCAATAAAGGCCGTGTCCTCACTTCCATGCCGGGGCCTTCGGTTGTTCCGGACAGTGTTTTGGCGGCGATGCACTGCGCCATGCCGAATATTTACGAAGGCGAACTGATTGAAAAGAGCCTGAGTGTGTTCGCTGATTTGCCCAAATTGGTGCGTACGAGCGGTAAGGCTTTTATTGCGGTTTCAAACGGTCACGGTGCCTGGGAAATGGCGCTGACCAATACACTCAATCGCGGCGATAAGGTTCTGGTTCTGGAAGCCGGCCGGTTTGCTACGGGATGGGGTGAGCAGGCCGTTATGCTTGACTGCGAGATCGAAATCCTGCACGCGCCAGAACGCGAGGCAATCTGTCCTGAGGCTGTGGAAAGCAGGCTCAAAGCGGATACTGACCATGCGATCAAGGCCATCGTCGTTGTGCAGGTTGATACTGCGTCAGGTGTGTGGAATGATATTGCGTCGATACGCCAAGCCATCGACGCTGCCGGCCATCCCGCGCTTTATATGGTCGATTGTATTGCTTCGCTTGGTTGTGTTGAATATCTCATGGATGCCTGGGGCGTTGATGTTACTGTCAGTGCCAGCCAGAAAGGCCTCATGGTGCCGCCGGGCATCGGTCTGGTCTGGGCCGGTGAGAAAGCTATGGAAGCCCATGGCCAGGCCAATTTGCGCACATCCTATTGGGACTGGACACGCCGCCTGTCTGATGAGGCGCACTACCTCAGATACTGTGGCACACCGCCAATCCAGCATATCTATGGTTTGCGGACCGCTCTTGATATGCTGGATGAAGAAGGGTTGGAAAATGTATGGGCCCGGCATGCGGTTTTTGCTGAGGCTGTGCGCGCTGCGATTGCGGCATGGTCTGCGCGTGGCGGGCTGGAGTTTAATGTTGTTCATCCGGCCCATCGCTCCAATTCAACAACAACGGTCCTGACGCATGAGATTGATAGTGAACGCCTGCGTATGATTTGCGAGCGTGACGCCGGTCTTACGCTCGGTGTTGGTCTGGGTGAATTCGCTACCAGCTCGTTTCGCATTGGCCACATGGGCCGTCTCAATCCACCGATGATTCTTGGTGTTCTAGGCACGGTGGAAGCTGTACTCATACACATGGGTGCGCCAATGGGCGGATCAGGGAGCTCTGCAGCTGCAAACGTGATTGCAACAGCCCTTGACAATAAGCCAGTCTCTACCGACTGATAAACGCACGTGCCATTTGATTAATATGCTACATCCGTTATGAAACGTTACGAAAAATCAGACTTATACGGATGACGTATGAGGCTTCGATATATATAGCCCCCGCCCATGGACATCACACTTCTCATTGTTCAGCTCCTCAATGGCCTTCAGCTTGGAGTGCTGCTTTTTCTCCTGGCTTCCGGGCTGAGTCTGACGTTCGGTATTATGAATTTCGTGAATCTGGCGCATGGTTCGCTTTACATGCTGGGTGCGTTTTTCTGTGCCTCGCTCACGCTTTGGACGGGGTCTTTTCTTGCCGGCGTTCTGCTGGCGTTGCCGGCAATGGTGTTTGCCGGGCGCGTGATTGAGGCTGCCATTGTGCAGCATCTTTATCCGCGGGATCATCTGGATCACGTGCTGGCCACTTTTGGTTTGATCCTTTGCTTTGATGCGCTTGTGCAAATCATCTGGGGGCCGGCAGGCATTGCGGTGCCCTTACCGGACTGGCTCAATGGCAGCATCAGACTTGCAGATGATATTACATTTCCCACGTTCCGGCTCTTGATTATCGTCAGCGGATTGCTGGTTGCAGCTGGACTTTATATTCTGGTTGTTCACACCCGTCTCGGGATGTTGATCCGTGCCGGGGCTTCAAACCGCACCATGGCCGCGGCGCTCGGTGTTGATATCAAAACCCTGTCTGCTTTTGTATTTACTCTGGGTGCAACGCTGGCAGGGTTTGCCGGAATGCTGATTGCACCGATTACGGAAGCTTCCGTCGGCATGGGGAATGAAATTATTATCACCGCACTGGTCGTCGTTATTGTCGGTGGAATTGGATCAATCAAGGGGGCCTTCGTGGCAGCTCTCCTGATTGGCTTGATCGATACGCTGGGACGCTCTTATCTCGATGATATCTTCAAGCTGACGATGCCGGCGGAATATGCTGAGACGGCGGCTCCCGCTATTTCTGCCATGCTGATTTATATCCTGATGGCTGCTATCCTTGCGATCCGCCCTGAGGGGCTGTTTCCACCCCAGACACGGTGAGGCATGAGCGAATATCACACCATCACCAAACGCGCACAGCAGACCGCCTATCACATTCGCAATAGAGCCCTTGGCCTGACAACCAGCGAAAGAGTTAATGCCGCTTTTGTGTGTGCTTTGCTTGTGGTGCCTCCGCTTGCCTTTCTTTTGGGGCAGGAATTCTGGTTGGACGTCGCAACCCGTATGGTCATTCTTTCCATTGCCGCCGTTAGTCTCAACCTCGTACTAGGTTATGGTGGTATGGTATCATTCGGTCATGCTGCTTTCATCGGTCTTGGCGCTTACGCTGTTGGTATTCCTTCCTATCATGCGTTATACGGCGGCTTCGAAATTGCTGCATCGCACGATGGTCTCTGGCATGTCGCATTGGCCATTGCCGTGTGTCTTGCGTTTGCGCTGATCACCGGGGCCATTGCGCTCAGAACCCGTGGCGTGCATTTCATTATGATCACCATGGCTTTCGGGCAAATGATGTTCTTTGCTATTGTATCACTGGAAACTTATGGCGGCGACGATGGGCTGGTTATCGATACACGCTCGGAATTGCCATTGGTTAACCTGGATGAGCCTTTGCAGCTTTATGGGCTGGCGCTGGCTACGTTGTTTCTCGCGCTTTTTACAGTCCACCGGATTGTCAATTCACGCTTTGGCATGGTTTTGCAGGCGACCAGGCAAAACGAGGAACGTGTTCAGGCCTTGGGCTATAATCCTTACATTTATAAGCTAACGGCATATGCCGTTTCCGGTGTCATATGCGGCATTGCAGGTGTGCTGCTTGGTAATTTTACCACCTTTATCTCACCGGAGATGATGGACTGGACACGCTCTGGTGAGTTGATGTTTATGGTTATTTTGGGCGGTTCAGCCTACATCTTTGGGCCATTACTTGGAACTGCCGTCTTTCTGCTGCTCGAAGAGGTGCTCTCGCACTTCACGATATTCTGGCATCTGCCATTCGGCATTTTGCTTGTTCTTGCTGTTCTATTCATGAGAGGCGGTTTAAGTGGCGCCTTAAGCAAATGGGCAGTCAAATCATGAGTGCCAATCAATCTGCTAAGATATACGGAAAGCGCCCGGGAGGGAGCAGCGATCTGCAAACCGGAAAGACGGTGCTGCGTATTCGAGGTCTTTACAAGAGTTTCGGTGGGGTTGTGGCGACAGATCATGTGTCACTCGACATCGCAGCTGGTGAGGTTCATGCTATCATTGGCCCCAATGGCGCTGGCAAGACAACGCTGGTCTCTCAGCTCTCAGGGCTGCTGAAACCGGACGCCGGCGAAATCATCTTTCAAGATGAAGACATCACCCGGTTGCCAGCGCACCGCCGTGCCCACGTCGGACTGGCGCGCTCATTCCAGATTACGTCTGTGTTCATGGATATGTCTGTTCTCGATAATGTTGCGCTTGCCATTGAGGCCCGCAATACAAGGCTTTTTCAGTTCTGGACGCCATTTCGCAGTCTCGGTTTACTCCAGCGGGCTGCAATCGAAAAACTGGCTGTTGCCGGTCTCGCGGAGCGGGCCAGCGTCCCAGCCAGCGACCTGTCGCACGGTGAACGCCGGCAGCTTGAAATTGCCATGGCCCTCGGTTCTGAACCGGACATGCTTTTGCTGGATGAACCAATGGCTGGCATGGGCCGCGAAGAAACAGGGCGCATGGTGGAGATGCTGAAAAGCCTGAAAGGGATAACGATGTTGCTGGTTGAGCATGACATGGATGCTGTCTTCGCATTAGCTGACCGCATCACTGTGCTTGTCTACGGGCGTGTTCTGGCAACTGGTATGCCGGCGGAAATCCGGCAAAATCCTGAAGTCATCCACGCCTACCTTGGTGAACCTGATGTTGCTTGAAGTGGACAGTCTTGAAGCAGCATACGGTACCAGCCAGGTGCTCCATGGTGTTTCGCTTTATGTGGAAGCTGGAGAGATTGTTGCCCTTGCCGGGCGCAACGGTATGGGTAAGACAACAACGGTGAAATCGATTATGGGCATTGTCAGGCCCTCGGGCGGTTGCGTGCGCTTTGAAGGCCAGCCGATTACAGCCATGCCGACGTATCGGATCGCGAGATACGGCCTTGGTCTGGTGCCCGAAGGCCGGCAAATTTTTCCTAACCTTACGGTTATGGAAAACCTCGTTGCCACATCTGCAAATAGGCACGGCAATACGAGTCCCTGGACGCCGGAGCGTGTCTACGAGCTGTTTCCTCAGCTTGCTGACAGGCACGCTGCAATGGGTAACCTGCTTTCCGGCGGCGAACAGCAAATGTTGGCGATCGGCCGTGCCCTGCTTACCAATCCCAAGTTGCTCATTCTTGATGAGGCAACCGAAGGCCTTGCGCCGCGTGTGCGTGAGACAATCTGGTCTTGCCTGACGCAAGTCCGCGCCAGTGGTGTTGCCGTTTTGGTAATTGATAAAAATATCGCCGATCTGCTGAAGGCAGCGGGGCGTCATTACGTTTTGGAGAAGGGCAGAATTGTTTGGTCCGGCTTTTCCGGAGAGTTGCGTGCCGCCAAGAAGATACAACATCGTTATCTCGGCATTTGATTAAAGTGAAACCAAGCGGGAATAGTTTTGACGTTTGCGGCAGCGTCATCCTGCTTTGCGGAAAAGCCCAATAAGCACAAGGCTCATGTTAGTGCAAAGATATGATTATCGTTATATATTCGCTATAATCATTTATTATGTGCGCAGAATAAGCCGAAAGTTTCAGTTGGCCTGAGAGCCCGTCCATAAAAATGTTGAGTCACTGGAATCAGTTATGATTCAATG
>CAYUYL010000166.1:0-5355 GCA_964449195.1 uncultured Filomicrobium sp. | reverse complement strand
GAAAAGTTGGAAAACATCAAATCCGGGAGCCAAGCGTTAGACTCAGAACACTAGGCTATTTCCGCTAAGACACACTTGAGAATACCATAATCATAGCGTTCGTTGAGCGCAGCATGAGCCGGGCCAAGGCGTCCGGTTTCAAGGGTATTTGTGTCTTCAAAGGCTGCCAGGATATGGTCAATATCGGACTCGTCGATGTCCAGGACATTACGGGTTTCAACTATGCCCGCTTCAATTGCGGTCGCGAGATGGCCGTAAACAGTTTCTTGCTCAATGCCGCGCAAGTTTGCAATTGTTGCGATATCATGCCCATCGAGGTGCATAGCCAGTGAGCGGTTGACTGTTGCTGACAGCTTATTTTGCAAAGCAGGCTGAGATGAAAACTGGGAAATCACAGAGAGGATGGCAGCACCATAGCTGGCGATTTTTTTCGCACCCAACCCATTTATCTGGCTAAGCGATTCAATCGTTTCTGGACGTACCGTTGCAATTTCAACCAGTGTGCGGTCATGAAAAATAACATATGGCGGTACTTCGGCACGTGCGGCCAGTTCTTTGCGCAAGGCCTTCAGCGCCTCAAAAACAGGTTGGCTATCCTCCGAAAGATGATGTGCGGGCTTTTGAGAGCGTTGGGAGCGCTCTGTCTTGGAAGCCGCACCAGAGCTTTGTTCGCGGACATTCACTTTGATTTCACCGCGCAGCACAGGCCTTGAGGTTGAGGTGAGTTGCAATGTACCGTAGCCGTCTGTATCCGGGGCCAGATAGCCGGCTGCCACCAGTTGCCGGAACAAACTTCGCCATATATTCTGGTTCACGTCCTGACCAATACCAAAGACTGATAAGCGGTCATGGCCGTTGTTCTTTATCCGCTTGTCGGATTTACCTCGCAAAATGTCTATGATGTAGGTGACACCAAAACGCTGTTCTGTGCGGTACACGGCTGAGAGTGCCTTTTGGGCAAGCACTGTACCGTCAACTGTTTTCGGCGGAGATATGCAGTTATCGCAGTTTCCGCAGGTATCATCCCGTTGTTCGCCGAAATAAGAAAGAAGGGCATGCCGCCGACAGGTTGTGCTCTCACACAAGCCAATCAGCATATCCAGGCGGCGGCGTTGGAACTGCTTGAAGTCTTCGCTGCCATCAGACTGAGCAATCCACTGGCTTTGCTGAACAAGATCCTGCAGGCCGTATGCCATCCAGGCGTTGGCCGCCTCGCCATCACGTCCTGCACGGCCGGTTTCCTGATAATAGGCTTCAATTGATTTCGGCAGGTTGAGATGGGCTACGAAGCGCACATCAGGTTTGTCGATCCCCATACCGAAAGCAATGGTCGCGACAATAATAAGGCCGTCCTCGCGCAGGAACCTGTCTTGAACGGCACGGCGGGTTTCTGCTGGCAGACCTGCGTGATAGGCAAGCGCGCGGCGCCCGCGTCCGGTCAGCCAGGCGGCTGTTTCCTCCGTTGCCTTGCGAGACAGGCAATAAACAATGCCTGAGTCGGTTGAATGCTCTGTTTCAATAAACTTCCAAAGCCGCTCGCGCGTGCCGGTATTGCCGATTTCAGCAATTGTGTAACGGATATTGGGACGGTCGAAGCTGGATACGAATCGGGGTGCGTTTTTAAGTGATAGCTCCGTGGCAATTTCTTCACGGGACCGGGGATCAGCTGTTGCGGTCAATGCGATGCGCGGAACGTGCGGAAACCTGTCAGAAAGGATACGCAGCTGTCGGTATTCAGGCCGGAAATCATGCCCCCACTGTGAAACGCAATGCGCTTCATCAATCGCGAATAATGAAATTTCACAACGTGACAGCAGGTTAAGTGTACGCTCCTGAACCAGGCGTTCAGGCGCAATGTAGATAATGTCCAATGCACCTGCACGCAATTCCGTCTCGATGGCGGATTGTTCACCACGGTCCAGACTGGAATTGAGGTAGGCAGCGCGCACGCCGGCCTGCTCCAGGGCATCAACCTGGTCATGCATAAGTGCAATAAGGGGCGAAACAACAATTCCCGTGCCAGACCGGACAAGTGCTGGAATTTGATAACACAGGGATTTTCCGCCGCCTGTCGGCATCAAGACAAGTGCATCCTCACCATTAAGAACGCTTTCAATAATGGCTTCTTGCTGCCCTCTGAAGCTTGTGTATCCAAAGGTTTTCTCAAGAATGCGTTTGGCATCATCCAGTGAGGGGAGAGCAGCTGTAAGATTTGCCGTCGATGCGCTTGTCATGGAGATTTATTTGTTCTCGAAAGTGTGCAAAATGAAATATATTTGCGGCATTCAAAGCCAGATGTCTTGCGGAAAACTTGAAGATTGTTCACATGGTTCGGGCGAACACTTTGATGGTGCGGCATTTGTTATACTGGCTGTATGTCGTCATGTAGATGAACTGATTATCTTGATCCCGTTCAACAACAATTCATATAACGATTCATATAAAGAGTCAGCTTATAGGTGTTGAAGACTTAAGGGCGTTGGAAAAGCGCCTCAATACTGTAAGCTGGTTATGATGGCAGCGAGAAGGGACGAGTTGAAAAATGAACCATATAATCCGTGCAAATACTATTGTGCTCAGTTTTGCTGCCATAGCCGCGATTGCATCTCCGGTGTCTGCACAGGGAAATTGCATGACATATGGCAAGGTAGCTCTTAAGCAGGTGGTTGCAGCTGAAAAGTTAAAATGCGGCTTTACAGGCGCGCGTTGGAGCAAGAATTTGGCAGCTCACATCGCATGGTGTGCAAACGTTGGTCCAGCTGAATGGAGATCCGAACTCAAGAAGCGTAACCTTGAATTAAAAAAGTGTGCAGGTTAGATTAGTCTGACGGTATACTGCCATTTCTGTTTTGACGCCCACCGTACTTTGCTGCACAAAGTCGACAACTATCTTTAACAGTCCTTTGTTCAACGTGCTTTAAATCTTCTTTGAGGCCTGCGTCAATTTTGCTAAACTCCTTCGTATGAATCTGCATGGCATAGCCAATTTATCATAGTTGAAGGAGGAGACAATGGCACCATTGGATATGAAGCCCAACGAACTCGATTCGTATTGACTCCCTTTCACGCCGAACCGTGCTTTCAAACAGCGGCCGCGGCTTTTTTTATCCGCCAAGGGCATGTATTTTATAACCCCGGATGGACGCAAGGTTATTGACGCGTCATCCGGGCTATTCTGCGTGAATGCGGGCCATACACGTGAACCAATCGTCAAGGCCATTCAGGAAGCCGCGCAGGGACTTGATTACGCCCCGCCATTCCAATACGGCCATCCTGAACAATTCAGGCTGTCCGCTCAACTGGCACTGCTTGCGCCAGGTGATCTCGATCAAGTTTTTTACGCAAATTCCGGCAGCGAAGCCGTTGATACAGCTCTAAAAATTGCTCTTGCCTATCATCGAGCCCGCGGCCAGGGCGAGCGCACACGCTTCATCAGCCGCGAACGCGGCTATCATGGTGTTGGCTTTGGCGGCATTCCCGTTGGCGGTATGGTCGCCAATCGCAAGATGTTCGGCAATATGCTTGCCGGCGTTGATCATTTGCCAGCAACCTATAATCGTGAAGAACAGGCCTTTTCAATTGGTGAGCCCAAATGGGGCGCACATCTGGCAGACGACCTGGAGCGGTTGATTGCTCTACATGACGCTTCGACGATTGCAGCTGTGATTGTCGAACCGGTGGCAGGTTCAACAGGGTGTCTGCCACCTCCCAAAGGCTATCTTGAGCGCTTGCGTAAGATCACCGAGCAACATGGCATCCTATTGATTTTTGATGAGGTCATCACCGGTTTCGGCCGTCTTGGACACGCCTTTGCCGCCGATCGTTACAATGTCGTACCGGATATGATCACCTTCGCCAAAGGTGTCACCAACGGTGCGGTACCGATGTCCGGTGTGGTGGTGCGTAGAGGTATTTACGATACCCATATGCAGGGGCCGGAGCATATTACCGAACTGTTTCACGGCTATACCTATTCAGGCCATCCAATGGCCGTTGCAGCCGGCCTTGCAACACTTGATATTTACAAATCAGAAGGGTTGTTCGAGCGCTGTCTGGCGATTGAAAGCACCTTCGCAGATGCCATGATGAGCCTGCGTGATGCGCCACACGTTGCCGACATCCGCCCGGTTGGCCTGATGTGTGGTATTGATCTCTATTCCAGGGACGGTCAAGGCGGCGTCCGCGGTTATGAGGCCATTGAACTTATGTACCATCAATACGACATCCATTGCCGTGTGACAATGGACACTGTGATCGTTGCACCATCGCTGATTGTAAGTGAGGAAAATATCTCGGATATACGCGACCGCATTGCGGCGGTGTTGCAGGCCATCTCCTGATTGCAAAACGATCCTTTGCCTTGACTGGGGCAAAAACTTTGCAGGCATTGGTTGAAATATACATTTTTATGTCCATTTGGCGGCTTTTATGTTGACATGTTGCTGCCCCCTGTTGCGCATGTTGCCAGCCTTCGTAGAGACTTACGAAAAACACTTTGATTGATTCTGTACGTGGAGGTTGTCCAACGCGAGTTGGGCTGAGGATGTAGATGTCTGATGCAACGGTTTCTAAACGCTCTTATGTGGCAGATATCATCATTTTTATGGCCATGTTCAGTGTTGCCTGTGCTGCTGCGGTTGCTCTCGTTCTTGAAATGAATATTGAGCCCACCGTTGCTGCATCGTTTGCCGCCATGGGGTGTTTAGCTGCGGCTGTGGGGCATGTTCTGTTGCGCAAAATATATAGGGTTGCGCAGCTGCAGGCAGAGCTAGCGTCCATCCGCACTATAGAGCAGCCGCTTGACCAAGAGGCGGCACCTGTCTTTCAGAACGAGAAAAATATTTCAGCCTTTGAAACGAAAGTAACTCCGCATAGTCAGGGCGAGGTTAAGAAACAAGGTCTTGCACGACTGCATATTAAGAACCCTGTTCCGCAGTCATCTGCAAGTAAACCCGTCATGGCGGGCCAAACAACGGATATCGATGGTATTATACGCCGTTTAGCGGACGACATTGCAAATGGACGCAGAGCTCAGCATGGCGTTAGTTTCGCGCAAGCAAAGCCGGAAACGCCAACCTTGCAGGCCGCGGCGTTACAAAGCAGGAAGTCAAATGTGGTTTCCGAAAGTCCTGAGCTTTTAATGTCTCGTAAGGTGGTGGAGCAGCTGCCTGATCAAGCGCCCGCAAACGCGGCTGACAAGCTGGCTGCAGTCGCCGAGGCCCTGGCACGTGAAGAACTCGACGTTTTTCTTGAGCCCATCCATGGTCTCGATGATGGAAGCGCACGTCATTTTGAAGTCAGCATACGCCTTAAGCTGGCCGATGAGGACGTTATGGGCATGAATGACTATTCAGA
>CAYUYL010000165.1:3956-5372 GCA_964449195.1 uncultured Filomicrobium sp. | reverse complement strand
ACTTCGACCCTGACACTAACGCCGATGACCTCACGCGCCGGTGCGTTCCGGAATTGAAACGTCTCAACACCGCCCGCCGCCAAATGCGGCTCGTTCAGGATAGTGTAAAGATCGGGATCTTCTGTCTCCAGAAGCGGCAATGCAAACGGCAGATCGCGCTTAACACCCCACACGTTAATGGTCCCAGCGGAGATATAAAACAGGTTTTCATCCAGCGGTGCGCTGCCTTGGAGGCCTGCAGCTGAGACCTCCCAGCCCGAGACGATATAATGGCCGTTGCGTTCGCGGTCGTAGCGCTCCAACTCGGATCTGATCGGCGAAAAGCTTGGCGGTGCCTCATAGACCACAAGCGACCGATTAATCGCGGTGTATATGCTGTAGAAATGATCGTCGCCGGTGGCTTGGCCGCTTGGATCGGCAATTGAGATCTCACTGGCGCCATCACTAATCCAGCCCCAGGCCACGGTGATTTGCAGACGGCTTGCCCCCGGACGGCCAAAGGCGTGAGATAAAGCGATTTGCCCGCGCAGTTCCGGATCCTCGGCGTCTGTCACGTAGCGCCGGAAGACTTTAACGCCGATGCTGATCTCGCCTGTCTCCGGGATCGTGAGTGTGGCTGCATCGACGTCGTGCACCAGGCCGTCGATGTAAATCTCGGCTGCACTGATCGAAACAACACCAGTGTTGTCGTCAATAGAAATATCGACAGCCCCATCGACCACTTCGCCGTCGGCTGCAATCAGATCGCCGATGCGCTTGAGCTGAAAACGCGACAGGGCGCCCAGATCGTTCATGTCGTAGGAATGCGCTTTGAATTCACGGTCGGGAAAGGCAAGGCCCTGATACCGTTTGGCCGGATCGAAGCGCTCCGGATAGCTGTACGTCATTTCTGCTGTCTCCCCCGCATCAGAATTTGAGAATCACGCCGATGGCTTCACGCGCGCCGTCCCGCAGGTTAGCGGGCTCGTTGGCCATAACAAGCGGCGTGCCCGGCGTGACGACATCTCCCCACACATTGTAAAGCTGGCCGGGCGGCACGGCGGCATCGAACACTGTGTCGATGTACACCGCGAACTCCCGCATCGTTTCTCCAAACCCTGCGGTTTGCGAAAGAACAAACATGCAATAGAGATACATCGTCGGCTCGGCTGCAATCTCCCAGACCGCGCCGGTCTTGTCCTTGAAATACCCGCTTGGATTGGGCTCGGCACCCATGGCCTCAAGCTCGGCTGCCGGAATTGCAGAGATATCTGCAACAAGATCGCAATACAGCGTGCCGCTTGCTCGCACCATGGCAAATGGATCGAGCAGCGCGGTTTCTGTACCATTGAGCGGCGGCGGTGTGCCGGCCCACACCCCATCGCCGCGGCCGACGGCAAGCGTGATCGGCTTGGCGGCCATGGCCTGCGCAAGGGC
>CAYUYL010000165.1:0-3856 GCA_964449195.1 uncultured Filomicrobium sp. | reverse complement strand
AACGACCGCTCATCCCACCCGGAATACACCCGAATGACATCGGCGTGCGCTTCCTTCGACAGACGCGTCAGGGCCACGATGGTCTCATATTGCTCACGTGAGACCGGCTGACCAAGCGCCAGCTGAAACATATCCCACCAGGCATCGTCCGAATGCCGCTCAATCAAATCCGGCGTGGCATCGACCCAACTGAGCGCCCGCAGTATCCCGGCGTCGGTGCCGCGTTCGTGCTGCCACAATCTGCCATCGACAAGCGCCTGGCGCATATCCGGCACATAAGGCAAGACCGGCTCAAGGCCGTATTCCCAGACCAGAAACGGCACCGCGCTGTCGGGGATTTCTGAGCGAATATCGCCGACACGCTCCGCTGCATTCCAGACCTCGGCCTCGAGGCGTGCCGCATGCTCCATGGCCTGCTCATAGGGCGTCGGATCGACCGAGACCGGCAATAGGCTGATCTCATAGACCTTCTGCAGCGTGCGATTACTCATGAGGCGACAACGCCCTTGTCGATCAAGGTAATCGCGCCAAGCGCAACAGTCTCATTGGCGCCGACGCCTTGTGGCGCCGATGGCTCTATCAGCTTGACCTCATAGACGCCCGGCTGATGCAGCCGCGCCGAGATCCAGCTTGGAGTCGGTTCCCAGCCCAAACGCCGCTCGGCCGCATGGTAGGCGCGCAGGCCCGCCTCAAGGCGTTCAAACGTCCCGGCCGGTGCACCGGCCGTCATATAGATTTCTGCGGTGACATCGACGACGATGGATGTGGCCGGCAGCACTTCGACAGAGACCACCGTGCCGCGCACGTCGCTTTGATTAAGCGCTTCAGAGACCTTGTCGAGCAACGCTTGATCCGGCACGCCTGTGTCGGTTTGTGCGAGGATATAGATTTCTATAACGCCGCGGTCCTTCGGGTCGGCCGGAACGGGATAGGACGCCCGGCGTTTAACGCCAACGTCTTCGACGGTTTCATCGGCAGCCAAAGCATGATCGCGCCACCAATCGTCCGGGCCTGCAGCCGAGCGGCCACGTGCGCGGATTCTGGCGCGCTGCCGTGCATCCTCATCGGGCTCAAGATCCAAACGCTCAAGGCCGTGGAATTCATCCAAAACATGATCGAGATCGGTGCCGGCCGCAAAATACACCATGCGCGACCGGTACGCTGAATTAATCCGCTGTCGTATCAGCGTGTGCTCATAGACGATGGTCTCAAGCTGCATCATGGTTGGTGTACCGGCAAGCAGCTCTTCAGAAAAATCATAACCAAGCTCCTGCCCTTTCGCCAAAAATCGCGCCTTCATGCGCTCCAGAAGCGCCGTCGCGTCAAGTTCTTCGATGGCCTGCGGCTTGGGAAGGGTTTGCAGGACGTCATCGTAGGACGTTGTGGTCACCGGATCCCTCCGACTGTAAAGCTTTCGATTGGGGAACCATCGTTGCGGATCCCCTTGTGGCCTTGCGGGTGGTACACCCCAAGGATTTGCAGCTCGACCTGGCCGGACCGGTTGACGTTGACCAGATTAAGCTGCGTCAGCTCAAAGCGCGGCTCCCACTGGGCAATGCCGACGGCCACAGACACATATAGCTTCATGACCCACCGCTCATGGGCCGGATAGTCAATCAGATCCGGCAACTCTGAGCCAAACTGGCGGAGCATCACTCGTGTCCGAAGGCGGGTTTTGACAATGATGCGGATTGATTGTTTGACGTGATCGAAGCCTGCCAGCAGCTTGCCGGTGGTGCGGTCGATGCCGGTGGCGATTAAGCCTGGTGTCTCGCCTGCTGGTGCACGACTGTCACCTGTTGCGCCGGCGGGTTTCTGGGCTGCGTCTTCGAGAGCGCGGAGATCATCGAGGCCTTCGCGCCAGGTGGCCGCCAAGGCGTCGATCTCTGTGGCAATCGCAACCGTTGTAACATCGGTTGAGCCATCCGGGTATGTGCTGCGCAGGCCTTCAAAATCGCTGTTCAGCTCCGTGATCAGCTCTTGCAGTTTGCGTTCGATCTCGCTTACCACGGAAGCCCCCAAACGAAAACAGCGGCCACAAGGGCCGCCGAAGCTCATAGACTGTGACACGGCAATCCTGTCTCAGCTCAATCTCTCAGCCTTACAAAATTGAATATCTGACAGACGGTTAGGCGGCCGTGGCTTGGCGATCATCTTCAACCTGAACTGCCATAGGATAACGCTTCAAATCATCAAGGCTGATCTCAATACACGTGCCGCCGGTGCCGGGATCGAGCTCTGCTGCTATTTTGACAGCCTCAAGCGGTTTGGCACCGGCACGCATGGCTGCCAGAGCAAACGGCTGACCCGATCCAAACGCGCACGGATAATTATAGAGATCAGCATAAGGAACGTCGTGTCTGTAGAGATTTGCACCCTCCTTACAAAACTCAACGACAGAAAATTCTGCAATTTTGGGCATCTTATCAGGATCAGCCCCCTCCAAGATCCACGCAACGACAGGATTGAGTGATCCTGCCGTTCCAACCACACCAAATATGCGGCCATCTTTGAGGATAATCTTTTCAAAATCCGTATCGACAATCGAATCTCCACAGATGGACCGCCCATCTGCAGCCACTGTTTTACCGTCACAACAAATCGTGCTCATTTTGTTATCCCCCTGGCTTTTGTACGACTGGCTTTAAGTTTACGTATTGCGCGCGCAATATCTTGCGCCTCATGGGCTCTGGACACGATGCCATAGCCCTCAATTTGTAACCGCTCAGATTTCTTTTTCTCGTCGGCCATCGTTCCCGGTTTGACCAATCCCATGAGGATGTTGTCTGACAGCAGATTGTCGTGACTTCGGCTCCAGTGCTCCTCAGCATGTAACAACGCAAGCCGGGCTGCATGTTCTAAGCCGCGATTGTATGCGCGCCGCTCACGCTCTGACATCTTTGGCAGGTCGAACACGGCCTTGCGGCTCCCGTCATCATGGAATTATAATTGATAAGTGCCGGTGTCGGAGTGATTTGACTGCAATGTCTGGCTGTCGCAAAGGCCCAGCATCACCCCTCTCTACTTAGTTGGACGCACCGGCCCGCCCAGCAAAAGGTGGCCTTTGCGAGATTATAAAATTCTTAGCGGAACACCTACGCCGCGTCTTTTGTCGATTTCTTCTTAGGCGTGGCTTCCGGCTCCGGCGTGCCGGCAAGCTTGCGCTTGGCCTTGTCATTGAGCTTATCCCACACCGATTTGAGCAGAACATTGTTGATATGCTCCGCCTGGCGCGGATGCAGGCCAACCACTTCGCCAGGCTGCCTGAGCTTGCGCAGAACAAACCCCTCTTTCAACACAACATAATCCTTGGTCGTCATGGCGTGCGCCTCCTCAATCTTCAATATCCACGACAGGCGATCCGGTGGTCGGATGCCCACACAACGCAATATGCCCTTCCCGGCAGACGGGAATGCCCTCGATTTCAACAAATGACGAGGCCGTTACCATGGGCGGCGGCGGTGAATGCGGCGGAGGCCCATGTCCCTGATTGACATCGCCCAGCACCATCCACAGATCGCCAGTTTCAAGTTCGACAAAATCCTGGTTGACGCCGATCTGCGCACCGGCTGCAAAATCGGCATTCTGCCTGGCGGCACCAAACCCACCCATCAGGCTGCGATCTCGGTTTCAAAGAGAGCACGTGCCGCATCGTCTGCGGCTGCGACAGCACTCACCGCCATTGCTTTGACCGTTGCCATCAACTCGGCGTCATGGGTTTCGAGGCGCACGCCCTTCCACATCAAGGCAATGTCGGCGTGCCCTGCCTCTTCATGTGCCATGAAGATAATCGACACGCCTGGCCGCAGAGATCCGCATTTAACGCCCTATATGATTGAGCCGGCGCGGCAGGTGA
>CAYUYL010000164.1:0-5386 GCA_964449195.1 uncultured Filomicrobium sp. | reverse complement strand
AATTCGATGTGCCGGTGCGTTTTGACAGCGATCAGATGGATATCACCATCGAGACCTACCAACTCGGCAGCTGGGGCCAGATCCCGGTGCTGGAGATCAGACCATGAAATCAACCTCGACAGCACTCGCGGCCCATCTCGCAGGTCCGGTGACGACGCTGGCTACCTGCTGGCGCATCACACGCGTAGACGGCACGGAGTTTTTCTTCACGGACCACGATCAGGATTTGCCATTCGAAGGTAATATCTACAAAGCAAGTTCCGGCTATTCGCGCACTGCCATTGCCAACGATGCCAGTCTCAGCGTCGACAATCTCGATGTTGAAGGCGTCTTCGACAGCGACGCGATCACAGAAGAAGAGTTGCGCGCGGGGCTCTTTGATCAGGCCGAGGTGCGCATTTTTCTGGTCAACTGGGCAGATCCCTCGATGGGTGCGCTCAGGATGCGCCGTGGCTGGTTCGGCGAGGTGGTCCTGACCGAACAGGGCGTTTTCCGCACCGAACTGCGCGGCATGACGCAGGCTTTGCAGCAACGTATCGGCGAGCTTTATAGCCCTGAATGCTGCGCGGATCTTGGAGATCATCGTTGTAAGGTGCCGGTCAATCCACCTCAAATCGCCCGCTTGACGGCCTATACCGTCGGCGATGTGGTGTGCGTGCCGACAGGAACGGGTGCCGGTTCTGAGATCTTCGAAAACCGCATCTACAGGTGCATTATTGCAGGGAGCACCACAACCGAACAACCAGAATTTGATACAAGTGCCGGCGCGCAAACCATCGACGGCGACGCCGTCTTCGAGACGCAGGAGGCCTGGAGCCGGTCGGGTATCGTCACGGATGTGACCGATCGTATGATCTTTGATGCTGTAATTAATGAGCCCCGCGCGACCGACGATTGGTTCGCGGGCGGCGTGCTGACCTGGGAGACCGGCTCGAATGCAGGCCGCTCCATTGAGGTCAAAGCCTGGAGCCGGGACAGCGGACTGATCGAGCTGTTTCTGCCAATGGGTTACGCAATCGAACTTGGTGACTTCTTCCGCATTCATCCTGGTTGCAACAAACATCTCGACACCTGCATCAACCGCTTTGCCAACGTCCTGAACTTTCGCGGCGAGCCTTACGTGCCAGGCCAGGACGCCATCATGAATTATCCCGATGCACGCTGATATTCCATCATCGCTGGCCGACAGCATTGTCGCTGAAGCGCGGACCTGGCTTGGCGTGCCCTGGCGGCATCAGGGCCGTAGCCGCGTAGGTATTGATTGCGCGGGGCTTGTGGTGCTGGTGGCAAAGGCACTCGAACTCGCCGATTACGACACGCAGGCCTACGGACGGCGCCCGCAAGGCCAGGGCTTTGTCGCGCATTTTCGGGCTGAGATGAACGGCGTTGCCATTCCGCAAGCGCAACCTGGTGATGTTCTGGTGTTTGCCGATCAGGCCTATCCCTGCCATTGCGGGTTTCTGACAGAAAAACTCGATCGGCCGCATCTGCTGCACGCGCATGCCACACGCAGGCAGGTGATCGAAGAGCCTTATTCCGGCGAATGGCCGGACAAGATCAAATTCGCATTCCGTTTTCGTAATCCTGGATCCTGATGGCTATTCTTGTTGCAGCAGGTGGCGCCGTTCTTGGCTCCGCCGTCGGTGTCGGGTGGCAGGCCGGATGGCTTGTCGGCTCCGTGGTTGGCAATCTTCTGTTTCCCGCCAAGGGACAAAACATCACCACTGAAGGCCCGCGGCTTGGTGATCTGACGGTATCATCGTCTGCCTACGGTGCCGCGATTGCCATTGGCTACGGCACGCTGCGCATGGCAGGCAACATGATCTGGTCATCCGGCATCCGTGAACAAAAGAATGTGACCCGCATGGACGCAGGCGGTAAGGGCGGTGGTGGCGGCGGAAGCCAGACCGCGATCACGTATTCGTACTTTGCCTCGTTTGCACTCAGCTTTGGCGAAGGGCCGGCCGAGGATGTGCTCAGGATCTGGGCAGATGGCAAGCTGATCTATGACAAGACCGGCGCCAATCCTGATGTGTCAAAGCCAGATCTCAGGTTCCGTTTTCACACGGGCGCGGAAGATCAACTGCCAGATCCGCTGATCGAAACGGATGTCGGCGCTGGCCGTGCGCCGGCTCATCGTGGCCTTGTCACCATAGTGTTTGAGGATCTGGCGCTGGCGGACTTTGGCAATCGTATCCCCAACATTACCGCCGAAATTACCTATCGGCGCACCGCGCAGCAGCCGTACCAGATTATTGATTTTATCACGCCTGGTGAAGGCGGCTCGTTAGCAAGCTATCAGATTGACGATTTTGCGGTCGATTGGCGACGCGGGTACGGCTATTTTCTCGACAGCGACAGCAATGCGGCTGAGGCCGGAATCCGCCGTTTCAACCTGCGCACCATGCAGGAAGATCGGCAGGCGTTGATGACAGATGTCACAAGCGTGGAGCCGAACAACTTCCCAGGCACGCTGTTTTGTGGCGCAGACGGGCATCTTTACATCATCGCAGGATCAGGCAATTCACGGCCCATCCTACGCATTGAGCCGAATGCCCTTAAGGAAGTTGGTCGCTTTGGTTCTCTCAGCAACGGTCTTTCCAATTCGACGAGCAGGTTTGTGGCAACAAGTTGGATGGGCATGGTCTCAGTGTATGGCCCTGCAGGCCGTGTTGATTTTCTGCTCACCGGATCTCTGTTCGACGATGTCGGGCTGCTGCGTGCTGACACTATGACCTATGTCTGGGGCGCCGGGCAGACCATTACTGAGTCACGTATTCGCGGTGTTATCGCTGGCGCCGTCGGCGAAGGCTTCGGAGAGGGCTGGGTTCTGGGTAGCAGCACCAGCACAAACCATACAAGCCTTGGTCTTTATCGCATTCGGGTTTCGGCATTGGCGGCTTACGATGATCTTAGTGGGCAGTCCCTTGGCGTTACTTTCGAAAAAGTGGCGACGTTTGCCCCGACCGATATCGAAAGCAGCGCAACCGGATTTTACGGCGATGCGGGTGGTCTCACCTATGATGAAACCGATGACAGCATGATCTTTCAGGTGCGGATGTCGAATAGCGGTGCGGCCGGCGCCATCTATACCCTGAAATGGCGCAGCGACGTTGGCATTGTTTGGAAAACCGTTGTTCCGTCCCAGATCAACTATGAAGGCCCAAGTTTCGGCCAAAGCCGTCTGCGTGGACAGCGCTGGACGCTGATGCGGGGTACACGTGTTATCCAGCTGGATACCGCAACAGGCGCTCTGGTTCTTGACGAGACTTGGCCGGGCGCTGTGCGTGAAGGCGGCGCTCAAGTTTACGATTCCGTCACCGACACCCATCTGGTGCGGGGCAGCGAAGGTTGGGCAAAACTGTTTCTCAATCGCGGTGGCGGCGAAGGTGAGGCCCTTGCGGGCATTGTGACTGATCTCTGCGACCGCGCTGGCCTTGGCCTCGCTGATATCGACATGGCAGATTTGACGGAAACGGTGCCCGGTTATGTCATCGGACGGCAGTCTACCGTGCGGGGAGCCATCGAGCCGCTGGCGCAGGCGTATTTCTTTGATGCCGCAGAAAGCGATGATGTCCTACGGTTTCGTTCGCGGGGACGGCCGCCTATCGCAACCATCGATGCTAATCTGTTGCTGCCGCTGGATGAACAGACCGGTGAAAGCTGGCGTGAACGGCGCACCCAGGAAGTTGAGCTGCCGGAACGGGTGAGCGTTGTTTACATGGATGCCCAGGCCGACTATAGCCAGGGCACACAGAGCGAAAAGCGCACATCCCTGCCGCTGCAAACCATGCATTCGCGCAATCAAACCAGCATAGAACTGGCAATGGCCCTGGATGCAACGACGGCGAAGCAGATCGCAGCCAAGACGCTTTACAGCGCCTGGATTGAGCGCAGTGCTTATGAAGCCGAACTGCCAACCGACTGGCTGCGGCTTGATCCGACCGATGTTGTCGATGTGATCTTTGACTCCGGTTCAACGTTTCGGACGCGCATCACACGTCTTGATTTAGGAGCGGGTTTTTCGCTGGCTGTGCAGGGTGTTTCTCAGACTGCTGCGACGTATGTTTCTGATGCACAAGCCGATGGTGGTTCCGGCACGCCGGTGCAGATCATCACTGGGCAGGCTGCAACACAGCTTATTTTGCCGGATCTGCCTTTGCTGCGTGATACTGATGATACTGCCGGATCAGGATTGCGGCGTTATTATATGATGGGTGGCTTTGGCGCTCCGGGCTGGCCTGGCGCTGCGCTTTACAAAAGCACTGACGGCTCGACTTGGGCGCAGGCAGGTCGCGGTTTGAGTGAGATGGCCTGGGGCGCCACAGCGAATGCACTCGGCAGTCCACGATCGCCGTTTGCGACCGATGAAGTGAACAGCTTGACCGTCTTTATGACAACGGGTGGCGATCGCCTGGAAAGCACGACGCAGACAGCCATGGTGAATGGTGCAAATGCAGCGCTTGTACTCAAAGCCAATGGTGAGCCGGAAATCATCCAGTTTCGGGATGTGACGCTGAACGTTGACGGTTCCATGACACTGTCCGGCCTGCTACGCGGCCGGCGCGGCACCGATGTGTTTGTTGATGGGCATGAGGCCGGTGAACTGTTTATTCTGCTTGACGCAGACGATGTTGAAACCATGGTCACGGCGCTTGGCGATCTTGATCTGCCGCGGTCTTGGCGGGCAGTTGGATTCGGCACGATCTTCGAGGATGCCGAGATCGTGGTTACCAACCATACAGGCCGCGATCTCAAGCCTTATGCGCCCTGGAATGTGCAGGCGGTTCTGACCGGCAGTCCAGCGGATATCAGCCTTTCGTGGGTACGCCGCACACGGATTGGTGGGGAACTCAAGGATGGCACCGGCGTTGTGCCGCTCGGTGAAACGTCTGAGGCCTATGAGATTGATATTCTTGATGGTCCTAGCGGCGCAGTGAAGCGAACGCTGACGTCAACGAGCCCAAACATTGTCTACGCTAATACCGATATCATTGCCGATTTTGGTGCCGTGCCTTTGGTATTGTCGGTTGCTATTTATCAAATGAGCGCCCTCGCGGGCCGTGGCTTTGCGCGTGTTGTCACCCTGGAACTTGCATGAAGGAGATTGACTGATGTCCAGCCCTAACCTTGCCGTGTCGCACGTTGCGGCTGCTCAAAACCAGAAAGAAGTGATAATCAACGATGCCATCGATGCGCTGGATAATTCTATCAACCGGGTGCTATCGCTGGAGATGGCCGATGCGGATCTGACGCTGACCAGCGACCAGACGAACCGCAATGGATTTATTTTTCTGACCGGCACATTGGCAACAGAGCGGATCGTGACGCTACCTGCCAATCATCGCCGGCTGGCAATCCGTAACGCAACAACCGGTGGTCAGCA
>CAYUYL010000163.1:0-5425 GCA_964449195.1 uncultured Filomicrobium sp. | reverse complement strand
CGTTGTGCATCCTGCGTTCACAATTGCATCTATAATCTGGTTGCGGCCAACCTCAAAGCAAGCGCACACGATTGGTCCCTTATCTGGAGCACCTGCGCCTGCGCGTCCGGCCAGCAACAAAAGCCGAAGCGGCACATCAATGGTTTGGCCCACCTGCTCAATGGCCCATGTACGCGCCACAACCACCGGTGACTGTGCAAGGAAGAGCATGCCTGTGCATTTCTGGCCGTCAAAGGCTGCGAAGCGATACTGGTTTGATGCAACATCATGATATGAGATCACATCATAGGGTTGCGCTCCCTCGTGCGTACTTTGCAGGATACCGGCCGCCAGCTCAGACCAATCACCTGGTGCGCTCTTGTCTGCCAGCTCTGTGCGCCATAAACCTCCAGCCGCAGGTGCCAGCGCCACGTAATCAAACGCTGAGGGTGCAAGCTGTTCGGTGGTGACTGCGAAACCAAACCATCCGGCTGCAAAACGTTCCATCCTGACAGGCGTGAATTTGGACTCCGGTTGTCCCGATACAGGATCGGCGTGATTGGCGATCAGCACACCGACGCGCCCCTGCCCGGTAAACTGGCCGGTCCAGTGCATCGGCGCGAACAGATTTCCCTTTGCAACGCGGTCTGTCAGGATTGCACGCGCTATTAAAGTGCCATGCGGGCTTGTCAGCACAATCAGATCAGCGTCTGAAATCTCATAGGCACGGGCATCTTCGGGATGGATCTCAACAAACGGTTCCGCATAGTGGTTTGTGAGCCGCGCAGTTTTGGCGGTGCGGGTCATCGTGTGCCACTGATCACGAATACGGCCGGTGTTGAGAATGAACGGAAACTCCGACGACGGCACAGAAGAAGGCGGCCGGAACGGCGTTGCAACAAGCCTGGACTTACGGTCAGGCGTGAAGAAATTACCGTTGGCAAAAAAGCGTGTTTCCTGTGCTGGCGTTCCAGCCGGACGCGGCCACTGGAACGGCTCCAGGGCATTATACGCCGCCTCATCGATACTGGCGAATTCTGAGATATCAAGATCACGGCTTGCGTTATTCTCAAAGCCTGTTAACGCAGCATACTCGGCAAAAATATCGGATGGTCCGTTGTAACTGAATGCTTGGGAAAATCCCATCTCCTTCGCAACTTCGCAGATCTGCCACCAATCCGGGCGCGCCTGCCCCGGAAGCGGCAGAAACCCGCGTTGCCGCGATATGCGGCGCTCGGAATTCGTAACCGTTCCGTCTTTTTCACCCCAGGCAGCCGTCGGCAACAGCACATCTGCCATCTCTGCAGTGTCTGTTCTGGCAGTAACGTCGGAGACAACGACGAACGGGCACGTCTGAAGAGCGGCGCGCACAGCATCAGCCTGAGGCAGGCTGTCAACAGGATTGGTCGCCATAATCCAGAGGGCCTTGACCTTACCATCGGCAACAGCCTGGAACAGATCAACAGCCTTGAGACCGGGGGCGCTTGCAATATGCGGCGATTGCCAGAACCCCTGGACAATCTCCTGATGTGCAGGATTGCCAAGTTCCATATGCGCAGCCAGCATATTAGCCAACCCGCCCACTTCACGGCCGCCCATGGCATTAGGTTGGCCGGTTACAGAAAACGGCCCGCAACCCAGTTTGCCAATCCGGCCTGTCGTCAGATGACAATTCAGAATGGCATTGACCTTGTCCGTACCGGCAGAGGATTGGTTGACCCCCTGACTGTAAACGGTGACGGCCTGCTCTGTTGCAGTAAACACGCTGTAAAACTGCTCGATAAGACCTTGGGGCACCCCAGTCAAGAATGAAATTTCGGCTATAGACTGGGCCTTTGCAGCGGTAAAGGCTTCTTTAACCCCAACGCAATGGCGCTCGATATACTGATAATCAAGCGCGTCATGTTGCATCATCCAGGCGAGCAAGCCATTAAAGAGCGCCACATCACTTCCGGGCTTGATCGCAAGATGCAGGTCTGCGATATCGCATGTCGCCGTCGCACGCGGATCTATAACGACAACTTTTGTACCTTTTTCTTCGCGGGCTTTCACCAGTCTTTGGTACAAGACCGGATGGCACCAGGCGAGATTGGAGCCAACGAGAACAACAAGGTCTGCAAGTTCCAGATCTTCATACGTGCCGGGTACCGTATCACTGCCAAAGGCGCGTTTGTGGCCAGCAACGGATGAGGCCATACAGAGCCGCGAATTCGTGTCGATATTGGCTGATCCGACATAGCCCTTCATCAGCTTGTTGGCAACGTAATAATCTTCGGTAAGAAGTTGGCCGGACACATACAAAGCGACACTGTCCGGCCCGTGTTCTGAGATTGTAGATGAAAATTTATCGGCGATGAGACGAAGCGCATGATCCCATGTTGTCTGTTCACCGCCAACAGACGGGTGGAGCAGGCGGTCATGGAGCGAGAGCGTCTCGCCCAATGCGGATCCTTTTGAACATAATCTGCCAAAGTTGGCCGGGTGATCAGGATCACCCTTGATGTGCGCAGCCTCACCATCAAGGCCGGGATTGACGAGCACACCACAACCAACGCCGCAATAAGGGCACGCTGTCTTCGTCCAGGAGTCCGCAAAGTCCCGCATCACCTCACTTCTCCTATTTGGGGCTCGCTAATGCTGCAGCATCGGCAAGTATACGACCATCTTCCACACGCAGAGGGTAAGTCCGCACTTCACCTTCATCTGCCCCCTGAGCAACACCTGTCTCCAGAGAGAATACCCAGTTGTGCAGCGGGCACGTCACATACCGGTCATGCACAATACCCTGACTGAGCGGACCGTCCTTGTGCGGGCAGCGATCTTCTAGTGCAAAGACGCTGTTGTCAGACGCGCGAAAGACAGCAATGCAGCCATGCGGTGTCTTCACGACGCGCGCGCCTTGCGGCGGCACGTCATCTACGGCACCAATATCGATCCAAGCTTTTTCCATCATTGTCATTCCGCTGCCTCCAGTCCTGTAATGTCAGCCATTGGATGGAATTCGTGGGCATCTCTTCCCTCGACACGCTCTTTCCATGGGTCCACTTGCGCGAATTTCTGGCTGAACATGAAACGATCGTAGAGAGCTTTGCGGCGCTCGACATCTTCGACGACCAACTTGTAGATCGCATCTTTGCCAACACGATCAGCCCATTTCCAGATCCGCTCAAGATAGTGACCCTGCTCACGATACAGCTGGACAAGCGCAACGATAACCTCAATCGCTTCCTCTTCACTGCCGACATTGCAGAGTATGTCAGTTTCTTTCACGTCAAGGCCCGCCGCCCCGGCATAGTGGATTTCATAACCGCTATCCACGCAGACCACACCAACATCCTTACAGGTTGCTTCGGCACAGTTGCGCGGACAGCCGGAAACGCCCATCTTGACCTTGGCTGGTGTCCACGATCCCCACATCAGTTTTTCGATTTTAACACCAAGCCCCGTTGAATCCTGGGTCCCGAAACGGCACCAGTCGGTTCCGACACAGGTTTTCACGGTGCGTAGCCCTTTGGCATAGGCGTGGCCGGATACAAAACCTGCCTTGCCGAGGTCCTCCCAGACCGCAGGCAGATCTTCTTTTTTAATGCCAAGCATATCGATCCGCTGACCGCCTGTTACCTTGACGGTGGGAATGTTGAATTTATCAACGGCGTCGGCAATAGCACGCAACTCGCCTGCTGTTGTCACGCCACCCCACATGCGTGGCACAATAGAGTATGTGCCGTCCTTCTGGATGTTAGCGTGAACCCGTTCGTTGATAAATCGGGACTGATAATCATCGGCGTAAACGTCCGGCCAGTCACTGACGAGGTAGTAGTTCAACGCCGGACGGCACTTCGCGCAACCGCCGGACGTTTTCCACTCCAGCTCCTGCATAACCGCTGGGATTGTTTTCAGTTCCTTGGCAACGATCAAACGCCGGACTTCATCGTGACCAAGATCCGTACAGCCGCACATAGGTGTCACGGCTGCAGGATCATAAGCATCGCCGAGTGCAAAGACCATGAGCTGCTCAACCAGCCCGGTGCAGGTCCCGCAGGACGACGATGCTTTGGTGTGTGCGCGGACTTCATCAAGTGTCGTCAGGCCCTTTTCCTGGATTGCCTGGACGATACGTGATTTGGAAACGCCGTTGCAGCCGCAGATCTCTGCGTCATCCGGCAACGCTGCAACGGCCGCCGTAGGGTCCAGCGGCACCCCGCCGGCATAGTTCTGACCGAATATCAACGTCTCTCGCATATCGCTGATATCAGTTTGTTTCTTGATCAGATCGAAGAACCAGCCGCCGTCCTGGGAATCGCCGTACATGACAACACCAATCACGCGGTTATCCTTCAGGACAAGACGCTTGTAGACGTTAAAAGCCGCATCTCTGAGGACGATTTCTTCGCGATCATCTGCGTCGGCAAAATCACCTGCCGAGTAAAGGTTGACACCCGTCACTTTCAACTTGGTGGCTGTGGCCGTTGGCGTAAACGCAGCTTCGTGATCGCCTGCTAAATGAGACGCCAGAACACCGGCCATTTCGTAAAGCGGTGCAACCAGGCCGAAGCACTGCCCGCTTGCCTCAACACATTCACCAACCGCATAGACATCCGGATCGCTTGTCTGCATGGATGGAGACACAAGGATACCGCGGTTGACTTCAAGTCCTGCCTCTTTCGCAAGGCCAGCGCTTGGGCGAATGCCAACAGCCATAACCACGAGGTCGGCCAGCAGCTCGGTACCGTCATCAAGCTGAACACCGCGGACACGAGCGGGCCCCAGTGCTGCGTTGGTGCCGACAATGGCTTTTGTGTTTGCCTTGGTCTTGACCGTGATACCGCGCCGTTCGAGTTCAGTCTGGAGCAAATATCCAGCTGCCGGATCAAGCTGACGCTCCATCAAGGTCGACGACAGATGAACCACCGTAACGTTCATACCTTGCTCTTTCAAGCCGGCTGCCGCTTCAAGTCCAAGGAGACCACCGCCAATGACAACAACATTCCGCTTGGTCTTTGCGGCATCCAGCATGGCCTCGACATCGTCAAGATCACGATATGTCAAAACACCAGGAAGATCGTGCCCGGGAACAGGGATAATGAACGGATTGGAGCCCGTTGCGATGATAAGCTTATCATATCCAGCCGTCACACCGTGATCCGAAGTGACTGTCTTGTTAGCACGGTCTATGCCAACAATTCTATGCCCTTTGTAAAGCTGCACCCCGTTTTCGCGATACCAATCATCACCATGGATGATGATATCCTCATATGTTTTCTCACCTGAAAGCACTGGCGAGAGCATGATGCGGTCGTAATTGACGCGCGGTTCGGCATTAAAAATGGTGACCTCGAATTGGCCGGGAGCCTTCTCGAATAGATATTCGAGCGCCCGGCCTGGAGCCATTCCGTTGCCAATAACAACGAGTTTTTGTTTCATTTGTCCTTCCCCATTAGGCGGG
>CAYUYL010000162.1:0-5428 GCA_964449195.1 uncultured Filomicrobium sp. | reverse complement strand
AAATAGCACGATTATTCATCATGCTTTTGTGCAACCAATAGGCCTTAGTGCGAAATCATCCATGGGCGTTTTGATGGAAAACTTTTAGAACCGTCAGGGCGTTTCAGTGTTTTGCTGTTCTTCTTCGTTCCCCCCGAACAGCACGCACATCCAGGCCCATGAGTAGAGGTACGCTTCGGCGAATCCGATGAGCGTTCATTAACTTCGTGCGCTTTCATTCTAGAACGATCGCCGTTGGCCAACATAGGCGGGGTTAGCATAACGCGTTCGGCTGGTTCATTGCAGTCCGGGCAGTCGCATGGATTTTCAAATTCCGCCATTGGCCGGAGGGCTTCAAAATACCCATGTTTTTGACAGAAGTATTCATAAACGGGCATGTTATTCTCCTTGCAACTGAGACAATTTTTGTTCCAAACAGCAAAGTTGATGCAGTGAAAAAGGGGCCGCCAAGGCGGCCCCTGCGTTTCTATGAGGCTTTAAAGGTCAGGTGCGAGTGGAACATCGACTGAGCCGTCGAGATACCTCTGCGGGCCTACCGCATTCGGCATCATATCCCATTCGAAGATATCGGTTGGCAGCCAGAGCGTTGCACAGGCGTTTGGTATATCAACAACGCCGGAGATATGCCCTTGTACTGGCGCAGTACCAAGGATCGAATAAGCCTGGGCCCCAGAGTAGCCAAACTTCTTGAGATATTCGATCGCATTCAGACAGGCTTGGCGATAGGCGACATGCACATCGAGATAATACTGCCGGCCCTGCTCATCGACGGATATTCCTTCAAAAATCAGGTAATCGTCATATTTCGGTGTAATTGGCGAGGGCTTGAAAATTGGGTTCTTGATGCCGTATTTGGCAACACCATCTTTGATAACGTTGAGCCATCCTGCCATCTCAATGGCACCACAGAACGTTATTTCACCATCGCCCTGGCTAAAGTGCAGGTCTCCCATGGAAAGCCCGCCGCCTTCGACATAGACAGGGAAGTATATTTTCGAGCCGCGACTCAGATCTTTGATATCGCAGTTACCACCGTGTTCACGTGGCGGAACGGTGCGGGCCGCTTCGGCAGCCGCTGCATCGCGCAGGGCCTTGCATACGTCCCATATGGGCCGTTTTGCCGCCATCTGGCAGGGCTGCAAGCGGCGGAACGCGCTGTGGATCGGTATCGACAAGCGCTTTCTCACGCCAGTTCCACATTTCCAGCATCTTCCGGTCAGGCAGACAGCCGATCAAACCTGGATGGATCAAGCCTGCATAGTTGACGCCTGGAACGTGGCGTGAGGTCGTGAACATGCCGTGGAAGTCCCAGATAGTCTTCTGTGCTTCGGGGAAATGTTCGGTTAAAAAAACCGCCGCCGTTTTGCTTTGAGAAAAATCCATTAAAGCCCCAGAGACTTTCAGGCTTGGCGCCGATGTCAAGAATGTCGACGACAAGAAGATCGCCAGGCTCAGCGCCTTTCACGCCAATAGGACCGGACAGGAAATGAACCTGTGGCAACTCGACATCGCGCACATCGGATGCGTCGTCATTATTTTCGATTTGCCCGCCTGTCCAGTCGTAGGTTTCGATGATGAATTCATCGCCAGGTGAAACCCATTCAACAATTGGGATATCAGGGTGCCAGCGATTGTGTACCTTGTCATTGGTGTACGGGCTTGCATTCAGATCAACGGAAATCAAAGTATCAGTCATAGCCTTCTCCTCGCTTTCTAAAATGAACTGTTTGAAAAAACGACATTTATACTGAAAGGAATTTTGCCACTTTCGCCTCGTCGATACCCTCGCGTGGCGTGTCATGAACGAATTCGCCGTTTTCCAAGACGAGCACCCGGTCAGCGACGTCGAGCGCAAAACTGAGAACCTGTTCAGACACAACGATCGTCAGGCCACGCTCATCGCGAATGCGGCGCAGTGTCCGGGCCATTTCACGGATAATCGAGGGCTGGATACCTTCCGTTGGTTCGTCGAGCAGTAAGACTTTGGGTTTTGTTGCCAAGGCCCGTGCAATAGCAAGCTGCTGTTGCTCGGACGGTTTGTCCCCTTACGATGGATATCAAGTGAGTTAATGGTCTGGCCAATTACAACAACAGCTGTGTCTGCCCGCGCTGCCACGGCCGGCAGAACCTTTAAAAACGGTAACATCGGAGCGCTTAATGTTATAGCGCCGGCACCTTTGAGCAACGTACGTCTTGACGGGTTTATATGAGACATAATTGGTGACCTTCCGTTTGAACCGTTTTCACAAGTTGCACTATACATCTTTGCATGAGTGTAGAGCTGCCCGAAACACTCGTCTGCTGTTAAATGGGACACGGAACGATGCGTAAAATGCAACGCTCAAGCTATTGTTCTATGAGTTCTGAGGCGGTTACAGAAACTCAACCGGCTTCTGCCACTGTATGAATATGACGCATCCATCAGATGAATGTACCGAATGCTGCGTCTCTTTCGGATTGATGATGAGATCGCCCTTATAATAGGTTCCGCGCTCATCGGTTTGTGACCCTTGCAAAATCAGAATCACCTCAAGCCCGGCGTGTTTGTGTAATGGTACACAAGCTCCTGCTTCGTATTTCAGAAGTGCTGCCGAAGGTTCTCCGGTCACAAGCCAACTGATTTCAATACCGTCGCGAAAGGGTTCGAATTTGCACGTCTGCCAGCCGCCGTTCTGCAAGTTTCTGATGACTTTGGGGTCAAGCATGTATGGCCTCCAGAACTTGATCGGTTGGTACCGCCCAGCCGACGATCGCGCCCTGGGCCGTGATCATTTCAATCGCAGCAGCCTTGAATTCCGGGAAATAGCTTTCGGTTGCATCCGTCGCGAGCAGGCAGTCGTAACCGCGGTCATTTGCTTCCCGCATCGTTGTTTGTACGCAGACTTCTGTGGTCACGCCAGCAAAGATCAGCTGTTGGACTCCAAGGTTAGATAATATCTCGCCAAAGTTTGTAGCGTAAAATGCCCCCTTGCCCGGTTTATCGATGACGATCTCGCTGGCTGCGGGTTTTAATGCATCCAGAATTTCGGCGCCGGGTTCTCCGGCGATCAGAATTCTTCCCATCGGACCTTCATCACCAATTCTCAGGTTTGGAGAGCCTCTCAACCGCTTGGCGGGAGGACAGTCAGAAAGATCCGGCCGATGGCATTCCCTGGTGTGGATCACAGGCAATCGCGCAGCCCGAAAGCCATCAATCAATCTGGCAATCGCCGGTACGATCGCCTGCAGGCGGCTGACATCGTTGCCGAGGCTGTGTCCAAATCCACCTGGCTCAATGAAATCACGCTGCATGTCGATCACGACCAACGCAAGCGCGTCTTTTTCAATTTGAAAATCAAAAGGTTGTGCTTTAATAGTAGTCATTATGCATGTCCCGCCATATGCCGTCCGATTTCCGCAACATCAGCTTTAGTCCCTGATGTTTCGAAGACAAGCCGGCCTTCCGACATGACAATGATACGATCGGAAAGTTCAAGGATTTCGTCTAAATCCTCACTCATCAGCAGGACCGCTGTGCCACTATTTCGGGCTGTCACAATCCGGCTTCGGATCTCGGCAACAGCGGAGAAATCGAGGCCGAAGCAGGGATTCGAGATGATCAGGAGTTCAACCTTACCGGTCAGTTCGCGGGCTAGTACCGCACGCTGGACATTGCCTCCCGATAATGATGCGATGGGGCTGTCAAGTGAGGCTGTTTTGATCTTAAAAGCATCAACAAGCGTGGCTGCATGCTGACGCATTTTGCGACCTTTAAGCAAAAAAACGGCCCCCTTTTCATTTATGTCAAAAGTTCGGAAGTTAATATTTTCTGCAACAGACATGCGGGGGGCGCACGCGTTTTGGAGCGGCTCTTCCGGCAAGGTTCTGACGCATAAACGATGTGCTTCAGCGCGGGTTGCCCGGTATGGCTCACCCTTGACTTCGATGCGACCGTCAGAGCGCTCGCGCTGACCGGTCAGGATTTCCATCAATTCCACCTGGCCATTTCCCGATATGCCGGCAATCCCAACAATTTCGCCGGCGCGGACCGCAAGTCTGTCAATCTCGATTGCTTTCAAGCCCGAACGATCCATTGCCTTGACGCTGTCAATGGACAGTACGACGTCTCCGGCTTTGTTCGTCTGCAATGATGGCCTCTGCGGCAAACCAGCGCCCACCATCAGTTCTGCCATATCATCAGTTGTCAAGCCGGCAACGGTCCCACCGCCAACATAGACACCACGGCGAAGTATTGACACGTCATCAGCAAACGCCGTGACTTCACGAAATTTGTGGGTGATCATAAGAACCGTGAGTTCGCGAGCCTCGCAAAGACTGCGTACCAACCCCAGCACCTCATCAGCCTCTACCGGTGTGAGCACAGACGTTGGTTCGTCCAGAATAAGAAATCTGCGGCCAAGATAGAGCTGCTTCAGGATTTCAAGCTTTTGCTTTTCGCCTGCAGCCAGCCGCATTACCGGTTGATCGAGGGGGACCTGGAACGGCATCGAGGTCATGAAGGCTGCCAGAGCCTTACGCTCTTCGCGCCAGTTGATGGCGGCAGGACCGTCTTTCCTGCTGATCACTAGGTTTTCTGCGGCAGTGAGAGAAGGTACCAGGGTGAAGTGTTGATAGACCATTCCGAGGCCCAGGGCATGTGCTTTGCGTGGATCTGTTATCTATTCCTCGTGGTTGTCAACAATGATCTGGCCTGCAGTGGAACGGTAAAAACCCATCATACATTTGACGAGCGTGGATTTTCCTGCGCCATTCTCACCGAGCAGTGCACGGAAACTGCCGGGCTTGATTTTTATTGAGACCTTATCAAGTGCCGTAAAAGCGCCAAAACGCATAGTCGTGCTCACGGTTTCGACGCCAATGGCTTTGCTATCCGTACGGCTCACGGAAGTTGCTCCACAAACGTCTTGCTGTTCGAGACGGTGCCGAAGACACCACCCTGCATCTTCACCATTTTAATGGCTGCTGCATGGTTGCCAGCATCTGTTGCGCCGCAGCAATCCTCCAAAAGCAGGCATTCGAAGCCGCGATCATTGGCTTCCCGCATGGTTGTGGAAACGCAGACATCTGTGGTGATGCCGGTCAGAACAATATTTTCGATGCCACGGGTGCGAAGAAGCAATTCAAGATCAGTCGCGCAAAATGATCCTTTGCCGGGTTTATCAATGATCGGTTCGCCATCTTGCGGGTAGAGTTCGTCTATGATGTCCCAGCCGGGCTCGCCACGTACCAGAATTCTTCCGCAAGGACCGGGATCGCCAATGCCGGCTCCGATCTGACGGGATCTCCAGCGCTTGTTCGCCGGCAGGTCGGCCAGATCCGGGCGGTGTCCTTCACGGGTGTGTATGATGTGATAGCCTTTCTCGCGCATGGTTTTGAGTCCCCTATAGGGGATCCGTAAACCCCACGCCTTTAGGCGGCATGGGATCAA
>CAYUYL010000161.1:0-5492 GCA_964449195.1 uncultured Filomicrobium sp. | reverse complement strand
GCGCTTTGGGAATCCCGAAAACCAAATGAGTCGAGCTTTAATTCATCTGGTATAAGGCCGAATATTTCCGCTATATTCCAAGGCGTTTGCCAATCTTGCGGCGTTGTTGCTGGTCCTCTTCGCCGCGGCATTTAGCTTGGTCTGCGCAGCTATCGCAAGGTGGGCGCTTGGGGCCATATCCGAACGTGTCGCGCCGGAATGACGCCATCATATTGGAACAATAAAGTTCGTACAGGCTTTCGGCTTCAGCAACATTGCCAACAATGAACGCCTCATGATCCTGAAGGCCGTCCATAAACTGGCAACAGGGATACACATTGCCGTTCCATGCGATTGTCATATCGTGGAAAGGCCGGTTGCATGGTGCCGTGCGCTCAAGGGTGACGGGAATGTGCTCCATGGCGCCGCCGCGGTTGACGCCATGGCCTGAATAGTCGACCGACTTCAGCGTTACATCCACTTTTTTGAAGCGTGCCTCAGCCCGGTAATCAATATCGGGACGAAACTTCGTGATGTTGAACATGAGCCCGGTTCTAGCGGAGATCTGCGACAGCCGCCCGAGTTGATGCTTATCGTCATATTTTGCGTTGGCGGCCAAGTGCAACGTAATCACGATACGCTGAATACCGGCGTCCGCGATCCGCTCCATCACCTTTGCGTTGAGATAGTCGCCGTTCGTGTTGAACCACACCCGTGCCTTGGGGAGCGCTTCGGCCAGTTGCCGGGCGGCGGTAAACGTGCGTTCATGTGCGAGAGGTTCATTATAGAGATTAAGGCAGATACTACGGTCGAAGTCTATCTCGACGAGATCTGCAACAATCTTGTCAAACTGTGCATCCGGCATCAGCTGGACCTGGGATTGGCGATCAACCAAAGACACCGGACAATAGGTGCATTTCCGGTTGCAATAGTCGAACACTTCCAGCGTGATGTTTCGTACGTATTTTTTGAAAAGCTTCTTTTGCTCCGCGTGCTCCAATGGAGCGGTGAAAATGCCGCCGTCAACGTCATCGCCAATAAACTCGAGTTGCATGCTCGTTATTCACCTTGGTTAATGCGCATATGTACTTACGCATGAATTTGAGAGAAAACATCTCCGTAGCAATTTCTGCAAGCATGATTGCTGCCGTCATCTGGATGAGCATCAAGGGCGATGGGCAACAAAGACAATGCTTCCACAATAGTTCAGCCGATAAGCCGCTTCTATCCTACTAAACGATAAAAGGCTGCACCTTCAATTGAAAGTGCAGCCTATTGCAGTTAAATCACACCAATTTTACGGTCTGTGATCCTAAGCAAATGCCATGTTTGCAGGTACGCAGTTATACGCTAAATCAGGCAGAGCACGTCTAGGCATATCAATTCCCGGGTTGGATTGTTGGGTGAGGGAAATCCGACAACGCACACTGCCCGAATCGCCGGAATGCTTCTTCCTTATCAAGATCCGCACAAATTATCAGGCCATCTTGATTGCACTCGGTAGGGTCGAGATATCGGCGTCCAAACGCTGCATGGTCATCACGATCGAATGTATTTTTCTCAAATCCGCGCGCATCAACGCTGAAGATCAGCGCCGGACCGCCAACAGCACCAAACCAATGGGCGTTGGCTTTCCACTCAGAGACCTGAAACAGGCCGCCTGCAGTCAGACTTTCATCGCCCATGAGGCGTAGCAAAAGTTGTCCCCGGTCATTCCTTTTTATTCTATCATATGTGCGTAGATGAATGGCGCCTTCCAGAATGATCTGCGTCGAGATCAGATTGTGATGATGGTGTGGCGGGTGCACCTCTCCTTCTGCAACGCCGTACACCTGGATGGTATAACGGCAGGTTCCAATATGCCGGCGAACAAGCCATTCGGCTGCGCTTCGGCCCCGCACAGCTGCAATGGCGTCTGCAAATTCTGTATCAAAATCGAGAGATCTCAGGAGGCTGGCGATATCCTGCTGATATTGCTCAACCGTTGTAAGCCCCGCACGCAGCCGTTCTACCGGTTGGCGAAACATGGTGTCTTGCTCTGGCAATAGCTTGAGAACCTTTGTGCGGCACACGTCGTCAGGACCTGGTGTCATAAATCACTCTATTGTTCGAGGGGGCTATGATCGCGGGGCTGAAATTTCATATGGCATTAGATATGCGGTTGGTTAACACCGGATGCAAATGAGTTCTGCGTGATCAAGCCTCACGCCTGCATTACAAAACAAGCCGCTTTGTCTGAAGGGAAATGATGATCAGAACAGCCATCATCAGCGGCAGCATCTCAGAGGCGATTAATGAGCATTTAATACTAATACGCTATCAAGATACGTCGCGATAATGCTTAAAACTTATCTCGTTTTCTGGCGAAAGCACTTCGGATACAAAGTGTTGGGTCTGGAACACTAGGAGCCCGGAATTTGCTTTGGCGTCGCAGAAATAAAAAATTGGACAAGCGCCTCAACGAGGTTGTCGATTCGGCAGAGGAAGCCCGTAGGTCCTATCGCCCGAAGCCAAGGCGCGTTGTTATCGATACTTCTTTTGTTGATCAACGCCATGCAACTGACGGGCAAGAAGAGCATATCGATCAGGGTGCGGATCACGAACACGATTTACCTGAGGCGTCTGAGCGTACGGCCACACCGGAGCAAGAGGGAGCAGAGGAAACAGCAGGTAATTCAGATATTTCAACACCAGCCCCCGCAGTGTATACAGGCGATGTGCCTAGCAAAAACGATCAAACGCCTGCGTGTATTGAAACTGACATTCAAGAGGACGAGCTTACAGGTGACGCGCCGGCACATGGCGAACAGCACCTGGGCGGACAGACACAGGATGCCTTGTGTGTTCTGACGGAAACGGATGAACTCCAAGAGCTTCGAGATACGGTTGTCTCCTTAACACAAGAACTCGAAGACCAGCGCACAGTCAATCTGAATGCTGCGGCCCAGAGCAAAGCATCAAGCCAGGACGTTTCGTCAACGCCTGAATTACTTGCCAAAATCAAGGATGCCGTGGGCCGGGCACAAGCTGCCGAAGACCGCGAACTTAAGGGCCGCGCGCGTGAGGCTGAAGTGCGCAAGGAAGCTCTGCTGTTGCGCGGTAGAGTGAATGAGCTTGAACGTCATACAGACCAGGCGGTCGCGGAAAAAGTTGAACTCGAGGCTGAAATCAGCTCGCTTAGTCAGCAAGTCGTTGAAAAATCATATCAGATTTCGGAGCTTGAAAGCGCTTCTGAGCGCGCAGCAGAACTTGAACGGGAACTGCTAGAAAAAAGAGAGCTTGCGGACAATGCGAACGCGAAACTCTCTGGTATTGCGTCTCAGACCCACACCCTGGAGGAACAGTCCTCTCGTCTCGAAAGTGATCTTAAGGATCTGAATAAACAGCATAATGCTGCACTTAAGAAAGCCAGGCAGTTACAGAATAAACTTAATGACGCTGAAGCAAAGGCTGCTCAAGCCGAAAAGGCGCAGGCGCGTGAGGCGGCGGATGCTGTGCGGAGGGCGGAACAAGCGGAGAAAGCGCTTAAACGCCTTGAGACGAGCGCCCAGTGTATAGATGAAAAGTTTGCGAATGAACAACAAGCGAAATCCGGGCTTGAAGATCAACTTGCTATTGCGAACGATACAATTGCTGAACTTCAGGTTCAGTTAACCGCTGCGGAACTGGCATTGGCCGATACGCAGAATAAATCGCAATCTGAGATCGAGAAACGGGATGAAGAGCACCACAATGCTATCAAACATCTTGAAGGAAAAGAAGAAAACATAACAGCTGAGCTCGCAGCAGTACATGCCGAACTCCAAGCGCTTCAAGGTGCGCGCGACGTTGAAAGCACATCACATGAAGAAAAACTCAAGACACTTAGAGAAGATCTGCAGACGGCCAAATCCGACTATGCGCGTCTTGCTCAACAGTTGGCAGATGAGCGCAGTAAAAATGAAAGCATCTCTAACGAACTGATAGCGGCCCTGGAAGAGACGACGGCGTTGCAGACAAAGCTGTCTGATGAGCAACGTCTGGCTGCAAAGGTTTCACGGGAGAGCCGGTTGGAAGCTGACGCACGCAGCACTGCAGATGCGATGATCCGTGATTTAAAGTGTCAACTTGCCAAACTCGAAAAGCAGGTTGAAACGGAGAAGTCATCCAGACTTGATCTGGAGCGGGAATTAGAAGATGAGCGCAAGGATGTATCCGATCTGAAAAAACGTCTGTCTCTTGTCAAAGGGCAGGCCGATGAAGTCCTCAGCCTCCAATCCGATGCCGACCAGCGCGAAGCAAATCTTCTGTCGCGTGTTCGGGAGTTCGAGAAAGAAATGGCTGCGTCACGTTCTGAAGCAGAGAGTGCCGCATCTATCCGTGCGGATCTTGAGAGCGAAATCAAACAATTAAAACGGCAACTTGAGACGGCCAAAAAAGCAGTCGGCTCGGGAGCGGGCGAAGCGTCTGCAAAATCCGATGAAGCAGCCCTTAGGTTTGCAGCCGATAAGCCTGTATTCATGAAAGCCGTCAAAACGACGAACACGGCGTCCAATAGCGCGGATCAGACACCGCAGGCGTCACTCCATGACCAGACCAAAGCGGACAAAGCAGGGGAACGCAAGTCAAGCAAGGGCTCTACCAGCCTGGCAGGAACTATCCAGAAAGATACGGAATTGACCGTATTAAACTGTCGGGTCCTTGACCGCTCTGTTGACAGCGCCAGAATTAATATCATTCCGGATAAGTTTAATGCGTCCATAGGTATGCCGGTTGTGGGCGATAGCCTGACGCTTAAAATCAAGACCGCATGGGATACCACCGAGATCTCCTGCCAGGTTATGTGGCTGGATGGCACTGAATGTGGCCTGAATTTCAAGTCGATACCTGTGACACTGATGGATAAACCAAGCAAGTCGTCAAAGAAGGCAGGGAACACGAACAAACCTGATAAGGCAAAACGTACCGGCAGCCGGCGAACGTCTGCCTGGTCTTAACAGAATGTTCTAATACAAACCGTACATGAGGTTGCTGCTCCCCGGCGAGGGGCAGCCAGCGTGATGTTGCCGACGGTCAACATCGGGCTGTTTACGCGTTTTGCTTTACGTTCCGTTCCGGTCCGTTTCGCTCTTCATCCCATTTCAATGTTAACCGGACATAATCGCGTTGGGCAACATCGAGATACATCGAGCTCTCTTCGGGTCATTTTGATGAGCGCCGTCTGTCGCCAAACTCGAGCGATCACGCCTAATAACTAAGAGTCATCAGAGCAATTGAAGAACAGGCTTGAATTCAGCTTTATGCACTGTTCATGCACATCACATATCAGCTTTGATAGTGGTAAGCATATGCTGGCCGTATGCTTGTGAGTAGGTTAAAAAGTCCGTGGGCTTTGCTACAGTAAATATGCGATGAGCTGTCAAGCCATATCTCCGCCTGCTTTGTGCGTACCTCTTATCCTGTTGGTATTGAGTTCTAATTGTTCGTAAAGAGGCACTTATGATCCGATTGCGTGTATTGCCGATGTTCATCAT
>CAYUYL010000160.1:0-5511 GCA_964449195.1 uncultured Filomicrobium sp. | reverse complement strand
TTTAGCCGTAACTTGAAGCCACCGGCTTTTAGCCGGTGGAGAATTCACAGTCTTTTCGCATCAGCCTGACCTTTCCACTCCCCCGCCCGGCCACCCAAAGCCACAATCTCATGGGGGGGCGGGCGGGGAGTGGAAAGGTGATGAATGCGACTTGAACCGAAAATACCCTAGTCAACACAGGAGACAACACGCCAAACTGGACATTGTTATTGCTCGTTATCCAGAGCAAATCCTTGAGTAAAAACCTCGCAGTCTTGCACTATCTCACGCCTTTTCCTGTTTTTTGATCGTATCCCAGATGCTGTCCATCTCCTCCAGTGTGGCGTCTTCTGCGTTGCGGCCGCTTGCGGCCAGGTGCTGTTCGATGCCACGGAAGCGCCGCTCGAATTTGGCGTTGGCCTGCCGCAGGCCATGCTCTGCGTCAAGCTTCAGATGGCGGGCAACGTTGGCCATGACAAAAAGCAGGTCGCCAAATTCTTCCTCAATATTATCCCTTCGGTTCTGCTGCATCTTCTCATCTGAGGCCGGTTGCGCCAACGCATCTTCCAATTCGGTCAGTTCTTCCCGCATTTTTGCCAGCACTGGCGCTAAAGCCGGCCAGTCAAAGCCAACTTTGGCCGCCTTGTTTTGCAATTTCACGGCGCGCACCAGGGCGGGCATATTCTGTGGGATACCGCTGAGTGCGCTTTGATCTTCCACCTTGGGCGCTAATCCTGCGGCGGTCCGCTCTGCCACTCGCCTCTCTTTTTCGGCGGTCTTGATCTTATCCCAAAAGCCGGGTGCCGCACCGGCAGCCCTCTCCTCCGCGCTGCCGAAGACGTGCGGATGGCGGCGGATCATTTTTTGCGTAATGCCCTCGGCAACGTCGTCAAATGAAAACAGGTCTTGCTCTTCAGCGATATGCGCATGATATACAACCTGAAGCAGAAGATCTCCCAGCTCTTCTTTAAGATCGGCCGTATCACCACGCTCGATTGCGTCAGCCACCTCATAAGCTTCTTCTATGGTATAAGGCGCAATTGTCTCAAAGGTTTGCTCAAGGTCCCAGGGGCAACCCGTCTGCGGTGTCCTGAGCGCCGCCATAACTTCCAGAAGCTGATCGATCGGTTGTTGTTTCGGATTCTGCTTCATCACGCACCTGCTTAAATCGTCGGCGTAAGCCTTGGGAGATAGATCTTTGGTATTGATGTTGGGTTTGTCATAGAAAACGCGTATGGTCTCCAACGTTAAGATCTAGCCGGGCTGCAAAGAGGGGGCAACCGTGATACTAAGGATCATTTTGAATATTTTGGGTCTGGCTGCAGAGCTTGCCCTTATCGTTGGTGTTGCCTGGCTGGCGTTGAATTATCCTTGGGTCATGGCAGGTCTGACAACGGTATTGATCATAACCCTCGGCAGTGTGCTTGAATGGTCCCGCCAGCGCCACGAAGACGCATTTTACTTTGGCGATCAAAACCGGTTGCGGCTGCTGCTTGTCGGGTTGTCAGGCGTTGGCGAGGGATTGGTGAAGGCACTGGCCGCCGGTGCGGCGCTGATGCTGACCTTTGCAGGCGATGACAGCGAGCGTATTTTTGTACTCGTCGTTATTTTCGCAGCCTGTCTATTTCTAGGCACCGGCATTTTGCGGCGTGGCTTTTATATGTATAACATGCGGCCGTCGCGGTGGGGGTATTTCCGCCTTGCAGTGCCACTCGGAATTGTTTTCTCCGCTGTTGTGCAAGGTGCAACTGCATTAGGGTTTCTTGTAATTCCGTCTTTGCAAAGCATTGCCGGATCTCTTGTTTTCGATCTGCCCCAGCGCCCGACCGTTGAACAGCTCAGCGATCTGGCTTTTAAAATCCGCCAGACTATCGATGCCTTGGTTACAGATGTTGCTGGCGGCTTGCTGGGAGAAGCCTATGCGCCGATCATTGCGGTACTGGTGAGCGTTGATGTTCTGATCGGATTTGCGCTGGCGGTTTATGTCGTCGTCATTCTCGAAATCGTTTTGCGCCTGGAGGGCGCGCGCGGATATGATGGCCCCAAGACCTGATATTTAAGCACTTTCACTTCTGAAAATGACAACCAGGGCCAGGGTGGCAGATGCAGGGCCATTCGCATAATAAATATTATGGAACTTTTTTGAGTTTACGCACAGATGCGGGGGTTGGCATAAAGCGGTTGGCGGTCTGAAAATCTGATCCGCTCAGCCAGAACTGCCGCTGAGTTCAGACATTCGGGCGCGGGTTTTGCGATTGCGCAGTATATGTTGGTGCGCAGCGTCATAAAGCGCTGAGTCACGAAACTCTTTGTCCTCAGCAAAGACGTGGCCGACCAGCACCAGTGCGGTGCGTGTGATTTTGGCATCGCGCACCTTTTGTGCGATATTGCTGAGCGTACCGTGAATGATCTGCTCGTCCGGCCAGGTTGCCCTGTATACCACAATCACAGGACACGTTTCGCCGTAATGCGGCGTCAGCTCCTGCTGGATATGCCGCAGATTGCGGATGGACAGATGAATGGCCAGCGTCGCCCCGGACTGCCCCAGCGTTGCAAGGTCTTCGCCTTCCGGCATTGCAGACGCTTTCATGGCCGTCCGCGTTACAATGACGGTCTGAGCTATTTCCGGTAATGTCAGTTCGGACTTGAGAGCTGCCGCCGCTGCCGCGAAGGCTGGTACGCCCGGGACAACTTCAAAGGGAATGCCAAGCGCCTCAAGGCGGCGCATTTGCTCAGCCGTCGCGCCATAAATAGATGGATCACCGGAATGCACCCGCGCCACATCACAGCCGCTCTCATGGCTAGTTGCGATTTCAGAGATGATCTCATCCAGCGTCATTGGTGCTGTATCAATGACGCGCGCGTTTTGCGGAGCAGCATCCACAATCTCACGCGGCACCAATGATCCAGCATACAGACAGACTGGACAGCGCTCAATCAATCTCAGACCACGCACAGTAATCAGGTCCGGTGCGCCAGGACCGGCGCCGATAAAATAAACCGTCATGATGATGGGTTCTTCCGTTTGGTTGCATAGCCACGTGGTGTAAAGACCAGCGGCCTGCCGTCTCCGGCCGTAAACAGCTCTGTCGTGCTCGCGCCGACCAGCACGATGGATAGCATATCCACCTGTGCCGTCTCAAAATTGTCCAATGGTGTTATCTTCAAGCTTTCCGTCGGCCGCCCGAGATTAGAGGCGAGTATAACAGGCGTGTCCGCTGGGCGGTGCTGACGCAAAATAGCAATGGCACGGTCCAGCTGATCGACGCGGCGCATCGAACGCGGGTTATAAAAGGCAACAACAAAATCACCCTCCGCAGCGGCACGCACGCGCTGTTCAATCACGGCCCAAGGCGTGAGAAGATCCGACAACGAAATGCAGCAAAAGTCATGCCCGATGGGAGCCCCAGCGCGGGCCGCTGCGGCCTGGAAAGCCGAAATCCCCGGCACCACGGTGATTGCTACGCGGTGCGCCGCGTCACTCAAGCGGTTTGTGGCCGGATCAAGCGCCATAACTTCACACAAGAGGGCCGCCATGGCATAAATGCCGGCGTCGCCCGAGCAAATCAGTGCGACATCGCGGCCACAGCCCGCCAGTTCGAGGGCATGGCGTACACGTTCTTCCTCTTCGCCAAGCGCAAAGCGGTGCTCTTTCTGACCGTGCCTGAGGTCCCTGACAAGGTCGAGATAAAGACCATAGCCGATCCAATCGGTGGCAGATCTCAGTAAATCAACACACTCCTGGCTTCGCCAGGCCGATGTCCCGGGGCCAACGCCAACAACAAACACCGAACCTCGGGCGCGGCCAATCATGTCCGGGTCGATAATATAATCAGAGATCGCAATGGCGCACGTGCCACGCGCTGTCTTCTGCTTTTCAACAGCAAGTTGATCTGCGCCGCTTGCGGCTAGGGCCGCACCCTCAGCAACGCCCGGCACGCCCACTTCACGCAGCACAATGTCTGACGGATTCGGAATTTTGTCTGCAATGGCACCAATGAAAGTTGCAGATAGAAAACGTACAGGAACATCAAAATGCGCAGCAACGGCATGGACTGCCGCCTCATCCGCCTTCCTGTCTATCGAGACAACGCAGGCAACAGCTTGCCGTGCCAGCCCGCTTTGCACGAGAGTGGCGTTAGCTAGTTCGATCAGTTCATCTGGCGGACATCCGCGGTCAGAACCGACACCGATAACAGCACGCCGCGGATGGTAAACCAACTCGCCTTCTTGCGGTTTTTGAACAATAAGCGCTGCCGTCAGCCGATGTGCCGCAACATCATCCCGTGGGCATGGAAGCTCTGAAAGCCACGTCAGATCCGCATCAATGGCGACCGGCGCTCCCGCCATGAGATCAGCCATCACGCCTTTGACATCTTCGGGATTGGCCAACGTCCAACCAGCTGGAGGCTCGTCCAAGGCGACGCCGAATTTCACATCACCGGCCGTTGTAATGGCAGGATGTCCATCAAGCGCCTTGGCGAGTTGCCGCGCCAGCTCATTGCCTCCGTGATGTCCTCCAACCAGCGGCACCACACTGCGCCCGTCAGGAGCGACGGCGATGACCGGTGGTTCACGATGCTTGTCGCCAAGCAGCGGCGCAATGGCTCGCACAAGTATGCCGGCAGCACAAACACCGATCACAGGCCGCGCTTCTGAAAAACACTGACGGATATGCCCCACTGCATCATCGAACAACACGTCGGCTTCATCTTGCATCACACGGCGGCGGAGGCCGTGAATTTTAGCATCTGGCAAATGGCAGACGATCTTCTGTGCCGTTTTTAGGCCGGATGCGCCAAGCACCATAACAATGGCAGTCATGACGTCACTCTTTTGTGGCGGGAAATCAGGATCATTGAAAAATAGGGTTGATTGCCATTGCGGTTCTGATCGCTGAGTTCATTAAACGGTATAATATGCTGCTCATCCTGTGATGCTGATGCCACCAACAGAGCGTATGCATCGAGCCTATGCGCACGAATAGCATGTGCAACCTTGTTGAAATGACGCCCAACCTTAATGATCACCGCCGTCTCACAAGTTTTCAACTCAGCTTCGAGCCTCGCAGCCTCGAGTGTTGCCGGCAGAACCTTGAGAACATCATTGCGCATAGCAAGTGGCAGGCCAGCAACCGCTGCCCCTGCCGTCAAAGAGGAAATGCCTGGCACAACACGCGTCGCATACTTGGACGCCACACGCGCATAAACATGTATGGCACTCCCATAAAAGAAAGGATCACCTTCGCAGAGAAGTGCCACAGAGCATCCACTTTTGAGGCGGGAAAGGATTTTTTCTGAAACACCGTCATAGGCAGACTGTGCCGCAGCCGGATCAACAGCCATGGGCAAGTGAAACGGCAGTTCTTCATGGAGTTTTGTGATATATTCCGAAACGGTTTTACGAGCACGGGAATGGCCGTCAGAGATGGCAGGATAGGCAATAACCTCCGCCATGCCTATCATACGAACGGCTTTCAGCGTCAATAGGTCAGGATCTCCCGGCCCGACACCAACCACGTAAAATCTGGCG
>CAYUYL010000159.1:0-5517 GCA_964449195.1 uncultured Filomicrobium sp. | reverse complement strand
GGCATCGAGCGTTAAATGATGCACGCGCTTCTCAGGCCTAAGCGCCGATTGCTGCTCTGTCAGATGCGGCGCCAGCTTGGGAAAGGCAAGCCTCTTATCCGGAACCGTTTCAGAATCGGCGCGGGAAAACTCAGCTTGTGTGATCAAGCCTGATTGAACGGCCCGCTCGAGAACGCGCCGCCGCGCCCTGCGGGCGGACCGCGCAAAACGGTCCGGCCGACGGGCTTCCGGCGATTGCGGCAAGGCCACAAGAAGTGCCGCTTCGCCAAGTGAAAGCCGGCGCGGCTCTTTTCCAAAATATGTCAGCGCAGCCGCCCGAACACCTTCAATATTGCCGCCGAACGGTGCAAGCTTGAGATACAGATCCAAGATCTCAGCCTTATCGAGCTGCGCCTCCAGCTGTATGGCGCGGATCATCTGCCGAAGTTTGCCAGATGCTGTGCGTTCATGACGTCCTTCAAGTAAACGCGCCACCTGCATAGTGAGCGTGGACCCACCAGACACAATGCGGCCGTAGCGTGCGGCCTGCGCGGCCGCCCTCACCATAGCCAGACAATCGATGCCGCCGTGCTGATGGAACCGCTTATCTTCAAAGGCGAACAAAAGTTTAAGATAACGCTGGTCAACCTGACCCGAGGTCAAAGGGAGACGCCAACGCCCATTCCCGGTGGTAAATGCTCTCAGCAGATGGCCGTTGCGGTCGACGACGGTTGCCGACACCTCTTCAGCATTAGCCAGCTCAAGCGGACCAAGCCTGTCAATTTCGCTCTTCAGAAAAAAGACGGCTGTTCCCATGGCAATAATGGCAAAGACGCATACAACACAGACTACGAATATTGCACGGTGGCGGCACCATTTTTGCCAGGCGCGAGCGGTATTGTTCGTGCCAGCAAGCCGGGCTTGGCCTGCTTCGTCTGCCTGCTTCATACGTATCCTCCCGTGGGATCACTTCTAATTAGGCGGCATCAGCATTAACATTGGAAAATGTCATAAGTGCAGCTTGAAGCATCTGTTTTCGAGGCGCGATATCATTCATCGCCCTTCTGAAAGGCTTTACGGCGCATGAGTAACCTCTGCGCTCTTACAAGATGCGGCCGATCGAGCATTTCGCCATCCAGGGAAGCAACACCGGCGCCGGGAACAGACTGAAATGCTGCAATAATGCGTTCGGCATGCGCAACTTCCTCCATCGTCGGTGTAAAAGACATATTAATGGTTGCCACCTGCGCCGGATGAATAGCCATTTTGCCGGTGTATCCATCCCGCGCGGCAAGGCGGCAGTTCTGCAACAGCCCGGCATCATTGCGAAAATTTGTAAATACGGTATCCATAGGCTGCACACCGGCAGCAACACTGGTTAGCAGGCAAAGATCACGTGCGAGTTTGTAGAGGCTCGTAAGCTCACCATTGTCATCCCGATTTGAACTGGCCCCAATATCGGCAGGCAGATCCTCCGCCCCCCAGGACATTGCCTCAACACGCATAGAACAGCCGATGTAGGTATGCATCTGAAGCACAGAGAGAGCTGTCTCCGTAATGATGGGAAGCAGCTTCGTGGTGCCAATTCCAATACCATTGGCACCCTCCAGCGTGTCTAATTCCCGGCTAAGCCGTGTGACGTCGGAGCCGGAACGGGGCTTGGGCATAACCAGACCATCAGGCCCTGCAGGGAGTACGGTTTCCATGTCTTCAAGCCAGAGATCCGTGGTAAGGCTGTTGATCCGGACCCAAAGGCTGGGATGACCACCTTGTGCTCTGGCTTTGGCCAAGAAATCAGCCGTTTTTTTGCGAGCATCAGCTTTATTTTTACAAGCAACGGAATCTTCAAGATCGAGGATAATCGCATCAGCACCAGAGCCCAGCGACTTCTGAAACTTGCGTTCGCTATCGCCTGGCACAAAAAGCATGGAACGCATCGTTCACCTCCTGTTGCATGACATCGGCCTACCCGTTCGATCATGAATGCACAGTTATGAAACTGGCTGGGGGCGCTTGCGCATGAAAGCCTGGCGCTTACATTCGGCAATCAGCTTATCATGCTGATTGTAGCCACGATGGATAAACTCAACAATCCCTGCATCCGGGCGGGATTTGCTCTCACGCTTGCTCACAATTTCAGAAACTGTACGAACCGTATCGTTATGAAACAACGGATTGGGAAACTTGACATCTGAGAGGCCAAGATTGGCGATCGTGGTCCCAAGCGTGGTTTCATGCACTGATACGCCTATGATCAAGCCCAAAGTAAACAAGCTGTTCACCAGTGGCTTGCCCCACTCCGTTTGAGCGGCAAAATGATGGTCGAGATGCAGAGGTTGTGGATTGTGTGTCATCGTTGAGAATAGAATATTATCGGTTTCAGTAACCGTACGTGTGATCGCATGCTTGAAGATTTGACCCACCTCAAATTCTTCAAAATATAAGCCTGCCATTAACTCTCCCCTTTATGATCCGTCTCTGCCGCCATGGTTTACGGTCATGTATCAGGCTCTGCCTGCCACCCGCCATTTTAAGCACATCATACAAGAAACTGTTCAGACAAAATACGCTCATCAAGATTGTGCCCGGGGTCGAACAACATGAACAGACGAACATCCCTTGCTTCTTCGATTGACACCTTCGTGACCGAGCGAATTTCATGATGATCGGCAACAGCGCTGACCGGGCGCTTATCGGCCTCCAGAATATCAATCCCTATGTGCGCCTGATTAGAAAGAAGCGCCCCACGCCAACGGCGCGGACGAAAGGGGCTAATCGGTGTTAACGCAAGCAAAGGCGCTTCTATCGGCAAAATCGGCCCCTGCACTGAGAGATTATAGGCTGTTGATCCGGCGGGCGTGGCAATCAAAATACCATCGCCGGTCAACTCGGGCATACGGACCTTACCATCAACGGAAATGCTCAATTTCGCAGCCTGGTGCCTCTCGCGAAACAGAGAAACCTCGTTGATTGCCAAGCGGTGATGAGTGCGGCCGTTCTGGTCTATTGCCGTCATGGAAAGTGGGTGAATACACGTGCGTTCCGCACCGGCAAGCCTCTCCGTCAGGCCTTCTTCAACGTACTCGTTCATAAGAAAGCCAACCGAGCCCCGGTTCATGCCATAGGTCGGTTTGCCATCGTCCATATGAGCATGAAGCGATTCCAGCATGAGCCCATCACCGCCGAGGGCAACAATAACATCAGCTTTATCCGGAGGCACATGTGGGTATTGCGCCTTGAGCCGCTCAAGGGCCTCTACAGCTTCAGAATGATCGCTTGCAACGAACGCAATATGTTGAAAGTCCCGTTTTGTCATAGTCCGCTTCTTAAGGTGCAATTTTTTATTCTACATTTTCATTTATTGTGTCGTTTTAGGACATATTGAGCTTCGCCACGCGGCGTCGGGTGAGACAAGTTCTTGCGCCTTGACTAAGGCGCATTCCGCGCGTGGCAAGAGCAGCGCTCAATTTGGGATTTGACAGAATCAGTCCATTCCGGCGTCGTTCGTCGTTGAATATGCGCTGCATGCCCTGCGTCCTCATTTCTGGAAATGTCTCGATTTCGCCAAACCGGCTTTCGTGTGCTAGTTCTCAACAGGCCCCAATGATGTGGCAATCATATTTGCACGATATAGAAGGCCAGTGCATATGCAGCACAATAACATCGTGATCATCTATACAACGTGTCCATCGCTTGAGGTTGCCGAACACATCGGCGCGGCACTTATAGAACGCCGGCACGCAGCGTGCGTGAATATTTTCCCTCGAATGGTGTCGATTTATATCTGGAACTCCGAAATTCAACGTGATGACGAGGTCGCAATGCTGGCCAAAACGCAAGCGGCCAAAGCGGATTTCGCCATCGCCACCATCAGGGAACAACACCCCTACGATGTGCCCGCCGCTATTGTATTGCCTGTTGACGGCGGTTGCGAAACATTTCTGGCATGGATTGCCAGACAAACGGACGATGTCGCGTGACATCGCCCGCTCAGCAGACAATCCAAACTATCTCACCTGAATACAACAATAAATTACGACTTCTCCAATCCTCGAGCGTCACAAAATTCAGCCCGGTCAGCAACATCGTACAGGCGAAAAAATATTTCTGTAATTGCTTTTAATATTGTTATTTTGTGTTTCTCAAAACATTACGTTTTTTATTTTCAGAACAAATTTGCATTTTCAGATCATAACATTTATAATTCATAGGGGATACAGTCGTCCGGCTCGCAACCCAAGCTGTGCGGAGAGGACGTGTATCTCAGCTGTTTAGTGGAATGAACCGAGAGAGTTCGTTTTATTCCCTTGTGCCGGTGCGCCTTTGCGCTGCGCTTACCGCGTTGCTTTACGACGCGATGACTTTTACAGCTGTGTCAAACACTCTGTTTGGCTATTTCGAATTCCGTGCAGCTAATTCGAAATTACGAGATCAAATCAAGGAAACAGATATATGCGTAGAGCATTGATTGGCGCCGTCAGCGCCATCGTCAGTATGTCTATGATGTCATCAACCGCGTCAGCCGATTGCGGTGAAGTGACGATGACTGAGATGGACTGGGCGTCCTCGCAAGTTGTGACGGCAGTTGCCAAATTCATTATGGAACAGGGCTACGGCTGCAAGGTCACAACAGTGCCGTCTGCAACCGAAACAGCCATAACATCGCTGGTCGAAACCGGCACGCCTGATGTTGTGACTGAGCTTTGGATCAATGCGACGCCCGCATACGACAAGCTGGAAGCCGAAGGTAAAGTGAAAACCGCAACACGCGTTCTTTCTGATGGCGGTGTCGAAGGCTGGTGGATTCCAAAATATGTGGCCGACAAGCACCCGGAACTCAAAACGGTTCAGGATGCTATCAACAACCCAGAGCTGGTCGGCGGCGTATTCCATAACTGTCCCGATGGCTGGGTTTGCAAAAAGTTTAATGACAACGTGGCCAAGGCCCTCAACATGAAAGAAAAAATGGAAATCTTCAACCATGGCGGCAGCGAAACACTTGCTGCTTCAATCGCCTCTGCTTACGCAGACAAAAAACCATGGTTTGGATATTACTGGGCGCCAACAGCCATCCTCGGCAAATACCCGATGGTGAAGCTCAGCCTTGGCCCACACAAGCCTGACGTTTACCAATGCAATACAAAAGGTGACGAATGCGACACGCCAGGTGTCACCGATTTTGCAACTGCCAAAGTCATAACCGCGGTAACAACTGATATGGCCCAGAAAAATCCAGCCATCTTTGAGTTGATGCAAAAGTTATCGTTTACAAACGCGCAACTGGGCGAGATTCTGGCATGGAAAGAGGACAACAAAGCCTCATCTGAAGAAGCCGCAGCCCATTTCCTGAAAAAGTACAAAAGCGTCTGGGCCAACTGGCTGAATGATGACGCCAAAAAGAAACTTGCTGTACTGCTTAAATGATCTGATCCGGTTTTTTTCAAAAGCTTAAGGTGCGGGGTAAGATGGTTAAATGCCCCGCGCTTTAGAGTCTTTAATAGGGGATCAGTAAACCCCTCGCCTTTAGGCGACAGGATG
>CAYUYL010000158.1:0-5621 GCA_964449195.1 uncultured Filomicrobium sp. | reverse complement strand
TTAAAAGCCAGCGTCATGAAGGTTGGGTGGCGCTGAAGCAGGCGTATGACGATGGTGGCTATTCCGGTGGCACAATGGAGCGACCGGGCTTGCAGGCTCTCCTCACAGAAATCAAGGCCGGAATGGTTGATACTGTCGTGGTCTATAAAGTTGACCGGTTAACGCGTGCATTGAGTGATTTTGCCAAGATGGTTGATTTGTTCGATACACATAGCGTGTCTTTTGTGTCGGTCACGCAGCAGTTTAACACTACGACATCCATGGGACGCTTAACCCTGAATGTTCTGCTATCATTCGCGCAATTTGAGCGTGAAGTCACGGGGGAACGTATTCGTGACAAGGTGGCCGCGTCCAAAAAGAAGGGCCTGTGGATGGGAGGCACTATCCCAATGGGCTACGATATCAAAGATCGCAAGCTGGTGATCAATGAAGATCACGCAAGCATCGTGCAGGAACTTTTTAAACTCTACATCGCAAAAAGCTCAACACGTGCTGTAGCAGACGAAGCAACCAAGCGTGGATACCTTACGCAGAAGCGTATTACGCAAGCTGGTAAAGAGCGTGGTGGGCATCCGCTCTCGAAAGGTCATATCGATCAGATCCTAACGAACCGCATCTACATTGGTGAGATCACGCATAAGGACCAAAGCTACCCAGGAGAACACGCTGCCATCATTGATCAGAAAACCTGGGATCAGGCGCAAGCTATTCGCAAACGCAATGGCACTGCGCATCGCCGTAAAACCAATATCAAACATCCCAGCTTACTCAGCGGATTGCTGTTTGATACCGATGGTATGGCGATGACTGCAACGCATGCTGTGAAGAACGGCAAGCGGTATCGACATTATGTTTCACGGGCTCTGGTAACAGGCGAGGTGTGCAACAGTGAGGCGCGACCTGTGCGTGTGCCGGCGCATGAACTCGAACGCTTTGTGATTGATGCGTTGCTGGCTTGGTTGCAAAATGACAACGCTATTATTGAAGCTCTTTGCTTCGGCAATACAAACACCGACGCCATCGATAAACTGAAGCGTGCCAAAGCTTATGCAGCGTCTTTAAGAAGCATGATAGACAGCGAACAAGAGGCTGTCTTGCGTGAGTTGCTGCACAGGGTCGACATTCTGGCAACGCAGATCGTGTTGCATGTTTCAGCATCACATCTCATGTGGTTGTTAAAGATCAATTCGCAGCCCAAGGTTGGTTCAGTCATTCAGATCAGGCGGAATGCGCAGTTCACTCGTGTCGGTGGTGAAACACGCTTGCTAACGCCTGAAGATGCAATCCAGCCCCGCGGCGAACCTGATGCTGCAATTGTCCGCATGCTGGTACGCGCATATGATTGGGCGGAGCGCCTGATAGAAGAACCAGAAGCATCCATTGACGCCATTGCCAAAGCAGATGGTGTCAGCCCACGATACGTTGCCCGGCTGCTGCCTTTCGCGTTTTTGGCGCCGGAGCTAACCGATCGTCTGCTGCGTGGGGAGCATTCAAAATCACTATCAGCTACACAACTAGCTAAGCTATGGGACATTCCAGTATGCTGGAAAAATCAAAAAGAGCTGATTGAGCGGTTTTAAAGCTGTGCTTTAAATGCAGCAGGCTCGTCTCTTCCTACAAAAATTGTGAATATAATTGTCTGCGCACCACAACTTGGTATCTGCAAATAAAAAGTTCTGACAGATTGGGGTGCACGCAAGCCGGGGCCGCATATCGAAACCGAACTGCCAAATAGCTCGACGGAGACAAATGCCTGAGTTCCATTGACACAGTCTGAATTTGGTTCGCTTGCAGCCCTAAATTACCAGTCAAGCCTTTGAAATATCTATATATTTCGGGCCCGCCGAAATATCTCTAAAAGGAGATTTTAGCGTGGCGGAGGGGGTGGGATTCGAACCCACGAGACGGTTTCCCGCCTGCCGGTTTTCAAGACCGGTGCCTTCAACCACTCGGCCACCCCTCCGTAGGGCCCTGTCAGTTCAAAAAATAGAGTGCATATATATATTATGTTTTTCATTTATGTAACCTGCTTTACCCTGCTGCGGCGAAATTGCCAAAATGCCAATCAAAACAAGGGCTGATTTTTCCAAATCCCTTCACGGCAAACAGTCCCTGCTGCCTTGGCGTGTTAAACGTGAAAAGGCCATGAGCTATTTCGTAGAATTTCATTAGCCTGACGGAGCTCACGAACTTCACGTTCAAGCTCCTTAATCTGCGCACGCTCTTCGCTTGTGTGTGGAGGGTGGGGAGCGGCGGCTTCACGCCTTGACCGGCCTGGGCCTGGCGCACCCAACAGCTCAGGCTGGATTTTCCGCAACCGCATTTGGCGGCGATGGATTTGATTGCGGCCGACTGACGGGGATAATTTTTGGTGTTGTCAAACACAATGCGCACAGCACGTTCGCACATCTCGGGAGAGGTGTTGGCAGATTTCTTTTTCGCATTCGCCATGACTTCGGCTTCTCAGCTTCGAAGTCTCCGACAAATCCCTGGCACTTCAGATTCAAGCTTTCCAACAGAGGGAGGCTTGAATCTGAAAATGAGTGCTTCGGAAATCATGCTTCTCAACAGGCCCTAGCGTAGCCCAATGGACTTAAAAACGGATCTAGCGATGTGGGTCATGATCCGGCGCTTCACACGCTGCCCAACATCGCGGGCAATTTTTTCGCCTAGAGATCGGCCTCCGCGCGGACCACGGCCAAATATCAGATTCACCCAACTGTTTTTGCTCTTTTCAGCAGCAGTTTCTGCTGCGGCGCGCTGCTCAGCAATTCGGGCCGCGCGCTCAGCAAGCATTTCGTGCGCACTTTCGCGATCAACCGAGTGATCGTATTTCCCGGCAACAGGACTGCGCGCCATCAGCTCCTGCCGCTCGCTGGCTGAGACTGGCCCAATGCGTCCATTGGGCGGGCGAATTAACGTGCGTTGCACGATTGACGGTTCGCCCTGCTTTTCGAGAAATGACACCAGCGCCTCACCAACTCCCAATTCCAAAATCGTGCGCTCCGTATCGAGATCCGGATGCGGCCGGAAAGTTTCAGCAGCCGCACGGACAGCACGTTGTTCCTTGGGCGTGTAGGCGCGCAAGGCATGTTGAACGCGATTGCCAAGCTGTGACGAAACCGTATCCGGCACATCAAGCGGATTCTGCGTTATAAAATAAATACCTACGCCTTTTGATCGGATCAGGCGGGCGACCTGCTCAATGCGTTCAACCAGCGCTTTTGGAGCTTCATCAAACAAAAGATGCGCTTCATCAAAAAAGAAAACAAGTTTTGGCTTAGGCTGGTCCCCCACCTCAGGCAGTTCCTCCCAGAGTTTGGAGAGCAGCCAGAGCAAAAACGTCGCATAAAGACGGGGATTTTGGAATAGCTTATCCGCAGCAAGAAGGTTGACAAAACCGCGATTGTCATACGTCGTTTTGATAAAATCAGAGACATTGACGGCAGGTTCGCCAAAGAAACAATCCGCCCCCTGATCTTCCAATACAAGCAAACGGCGCTGAATGGCGCCAACTGAAGACGCGGCAATGTTCCCATATTTTTTAGAGAGCTCCTTAGAACGTTCAGACACTGCCATAGCCATGGAGCGCAGGTCAGCCAGATCCAGCATCGGCATGCCTTCGTCTTCTGCAACCCGGAACATAATATTCAAAACGCCTTCCTGAACCTCATTCAACTCCAGCAGGCGGGAAAGTAACAATGGGCCCATATCGGCAACGGTGGCCCGTACAGGATGGCCCTGCTCTCCAAACACATCCCAAAATACGGCTGGATAGCCACTTGGATCAAAGGGCGGCAGGCCAACATCCTGCAGGCGCTTATTGATAAAGTCTTTCGGCTCGCCAGGCCGGGCAATGCCGGAGAGATCGCCTTTTATATCAGCCGCGAAAACCGGCACACCGGCCTTGGAAAAACCTTCAGCCAGCACCTGCAGTGTCACTGTTTTGCCCGTCCCCGTCGCCCCTGTAATCAATCCGTGGCGATTGGCAAAGCCCAAGTCAAGATATTGGCCTTTGGCGCTTTTACCGACGAAAATTTTGCCGTCCTGAAGCATAACCCCGGTCCCCGATCCTTTTGCGGTCAATGACGGCTCGGTACGACTCATAAAGGCGCCGTCATATATGTTGACTGCATGCCAGGGATCAGACTGCCAAGGCCCTTTATATAATTATGCAGAGAAAAACGTATCGTCCTATGAAAACATCATACCTCAGAGACCAAATCCAAGAAAAGATAAAACTATCAGGACCTAACTCCCAATCCCCTCAACAGTCTCGGCGATCAGGTGATCGATGACCTGGCACAATGCATCATGATCATCACTGCCATCCTGTAAAGCCGCATTCCAAACCTGCACCTGGCGGTCAGCGCTCGTGCCGTCGGCAATGATGCGGCGGGCAACCAGAGCTTCATTGCGATGACCTAAATAGTAAGCATCTTCCTCAGTGATCGATAACAGTTCTTCGAGCAATTCGGGAAATGGCATCAGTTCACTGCGGCCAAAATCAAATAAATTACCCTTGACACCATAACGCTGGGCCCGCCAGCGGTTTTCCTGCATCAACAGGACAGGATATTGCCGCCAGCTCTGATTGTTGAGCCTGAGGCGGTAAAACATGCGGCATAAACTGACGAACAGAGCGGCGATCGCAATTGCATCGTCAATGCGCGTACACACATCCGTGACACGCATTTCGAGGGTTGGGAACTTAGCCGACGGACGAATATCCCACCAGATCTTGCCCGGATCATCAATCACACCGGAGCCGATCAGAATATCCACAAATGCCCGGTAGGATTGCCAGCTTTCCAGACGCGCCGGCAAGCCAGTACGCGGCAGACCATTGAAAACAGCAAGCCGGAAACTTTTGAGACCCGTTTCCTCGCCTTCCCAAAACGGTGAAGATGTTGATAACGCCAGAAGATGCGGCATAAAATAACGTGCCTGATTGAGCAGATCAATGCGGAGTTCATCATCTGGAATTTCAACATGCACATGCATGCCGGAAACGAGAAACCGCCGTCCGACCCCGGCAAGATCACGCGCTAATGCGATATAACGCTCGTTCTGCGTCGTCTCCTGAAGACGATATCCGCCAATCGGATGAGATGAAGCCGCAACAGGCGCCAGGCCGTGTTCTCTCGACTTGCTTGCAACTACGCGGCGCAGATTAGCAAGATCGGCACGGGCTTCTTTCAAGGATCGTGTTGGACGGGTGCAGACTTCGATCTGGGAGCGCATTAATTCGATCGCAACCTGCCCGGGACAGGCTGCCTCGATGGATGCCAGTAAAGCATGCGGGGCGGGGCATAACTGACGACTTTCCAAGTCGACAACCAGATACTCCTCCTCGATTCCAAATTGAAAACTCGGCTCTGTGGTCGTCATGATGATTCACTCTAGCTTTTTGCCATATCGGTTTGACCATACCACACCCTTGAACTGCACACGCAATACGATCTTAACACGCTTACGCTTAGAAGTGTTCAGGCCGTGAAATATATTTGGCATGGAAATATCTGGTATTAAGATTATAGCAGTCCAGGCCGCATCAATCAAAAAAGCTGAGAGCCCGTCCATAAAAATGTTGAGTCACTGGAATCAGTTATGATTCAATG
>CAYUYL010000157.1:0-5625 GCA_964449195.1 uncultured Filomicrobium sp. | reverse complement strand
GGCATTGAATCACAAGTGATTCCAATGAAACAAGTTTTTATCGGACGGGCTCTAAAAACAAGTGAGCTTTTTATTAATAAAATTAACTTCTTGGGATTGGATGTATGGACGCGCAACTTACATCATTTTCTTTTTCATTGCATAGCAAACTCAAAATTATTTTTCAGACACGACTCTTTTTTTACATATTTATCAGCCATGTCCTGAAATAATCTTATATTTAGGCAAAACATTAACGAAATACCTGCAATATGCGCAGTTCAATGATGGATTTGTTATATAAGATGTGTTTGCTTTGGTTTGATTGGCGGTGAAATTGTGTCAAGTGCAGTTGGTAAAAACGGTATAACGATTTATTTTGGACAGTATTTCGCGCGTTCGAATAAATTCGATGACGTCTTTGAACAGGGCATGGCGCTGGTTGAGAAAACAGCCCGGTACCTGGATAGTGAAGGACGAAAACAAGCAAAAGCGCTCAAACCGTCTCTCAATGTTATTTACGCAACCGAGAGTATGCGGCTGACAACCCGACTTCTTGATCTCTCATCCTGGCTTCTCGTGCAACGCGCCTTAAAAAAAGGTGAAATTTCCCTTGATGATGCGTTGGCAAAACGCGGAGACCTCAAATTTCGCCCGTTCGGACGCCTTTCGCATATCAAACAATTGGATCAGTTGCCCGACGGCCTGCAACATATCATTCGCGAGAGTTACGCGCTGAGCAGCCATATCCACCAGATCGACCTCTCCCTGCAGGGAGACGCGGATGATACGCAGCAGCAGCCCCATGCCAACCCGGTCAGCGAGCAGCAGCAGCTGATTGAGATGCGCCTTACGCAGGCAGCACAAACGCCTTGCAATCCAATTTAGAGTCCCCTATAGGGGATCCGTAAACCCCACGCCTTTAGGCGGCATGGGATCAAGAGGAGAGCTTTTTCGTTATTGATCTTTTGTTTCTCCTAATTTTGCGGCACGGAGGCGTCAAAAGACCAAGTTTGTTTCGGGCACCCAGTCCGCCGAATGGCGGACCAATCCGGCTTTTAGCCGTAACAGGAAGCCACCGGCTTTTAGCCGGTGGTCGTTCACAGTGCTTTCGTTTCTGTTTGGCCATTCCTGCCCCGTTCAAGCCGTTCAGCAGGGTCAACGTTGCCCCTCCTGCTGAATGGCCTGTTGATCCGCTTCGGTGAGGCAGATCACATGAAAAGGGCTGCATAGATATCAGAGCTGTAAATCAAGCCGATAGCCAATGCTGCAGCAATGCCGAGTACGGGAGCGATCCCCCATTTACGAATAAGTAGAAAATAGCCACTGACGACGGCTAAGCCCGCGACCTGCCAATTCAGCGTTGTCACATCCGGCAGCCAAAATGTGAAGATGCCGACTGTTTGACGCGTGACAATAGCAAAAAAAACGTGCAGGCCAAACCAGATCGCAAGATTGAAAATGACCCCGACGACGGCCGCTGTGATGGCTGATAACGCGCCTTTCAAACGTGGTTGGGCATTGATCCAATCAATGTAGGGAGCTCCTGCAAAAATCCAGAGAAAACATGGAGCGAACGTGGCCCATAGGGCAACGCCCGCGCCTGCAATTCCCATGGTCCACGCGGGTTCGCCACCATGCTGATAGGCAGCCATATAACCGACGAACTCATTCACAAGAATAAGCGGGCCTGGTGTTGTCTCAGCCAGCCCAAGACCGTCCATCATCTGGCCGGCTGTCAGCCATTTGTAGTGGACAACAACATCCTGGCCGATATAGGCGAGGAGCGCATAGGCCCCTCCGAAAGTCACCACGGCCAATTTGGAAAAGAACAGGCTCAGATCCGTCAGAACGTGTCCCTGGCCAAAGATCAGCGCGATTGCGGCCAAGGGGGCAAACCAGATTGTCAGCCATAAAACAATAATCGCAAGCGTTCCTCCCAATCCTTTGCGAATGCTGTGTGCTGCGGCCACGCTTGCCTGATCCTCTGTCTGGTCAGCCAGGCGGATGAAGCCCCAAAAAGCGGCCAGAAAAATGATCAGCGGAAAGGGAAGTGCAAGAAAAAAAATTGCTACAAATGAGAGCGCGGCAATCAGCCAGTACTCAAATTGTTTCAGTGCCCGCCTGGAAATTCGCAAAAGCGCTTCGATCACAATAATGAAAACTGCAGCTTTGATACCGAGAAAGACCGCTTCGACAAATGGCACATTGCCGTAGGTGGCATAGATCATGGCTAAGGCCAAAACGACGAAAGCGCCAGGTATTACAAAGAGCAAACCGGTGGCCAAGCCGCCAATGACGCCATGCAAACGCCAACCAGCGTAGGTTGCCAGTTGCATCGCCTCGGGGCCGGGCAATAGCATGCAAAAGCCGAGCGCATTGAGAAATTGCTTTTCAGACAACCATTTACGCTCATCAACAATAACGCGATGCATGAGCGCAATCTGTGCAGTCGGCCCCCCGAATGATAAAATACCGATATGTGCCCAGGTTAGAATGGCCTGCCAGAGCGAAGCCTTCTTTTGCGCGGCGCCGCCATCCGCTCCCAAATCAGTCTCTGCCAAAGACGTTCCCCCTGCGCTGGCTGCTTTGTTGCGAATGCATTATTCGGAGCCTTATCTGTCGTATCATGGAGACAGTGGCAGAACGCGTCATATGGCAACACGGATGCCTCAAGTTCATACGGAAAGCGCGGAACATACGGCAATCAGCGCTTATAAGCGTCTGCATATCGTCAATATCTCTTGCTAAAGCGTATCGTCAATGAGCACACGAAAGCCGCTCTTAGACCATACACCTTTATTTCACAATCAATATTTTTATTCGCAGGAACTTCGGATCAATTGACATTTTATGATCTTGCAGGTCCAAACTAAGACACAGGATGATTTGCGCGGGAGTTTCGAGTATCATGCACGCCGTCACGCATAAAGCAGCAAGCATATTTTTTTCATTATGCATGGTACTCCAATGGACACTTCCGTCTTTTGCGCAGGCCCAGCTCAAGCCCCTGTCACGCGGGGAATACGAAGACTGCCAGACGCAGGATGAAGCACAATTTAGAGCAGCCATAAACGCAATCACTCTGTCGGCGTTGAAAAAAGGTACTGCTCATCTGGATTACCAGGCGTTGGTTCGAGACCAATGGCGCGCGCATAAACTTGACGATGTTCTCGATGGCCAAGTCGATGAGGCTATGGCACAGGTTCGCAGTGAGACCAGCTGGGGGCAACTTCTGCAGTCGCTTGCTTATCGAGATAAGGCTAAAGACCTGGCGATTGCCATGGCCGAGCGGGTCTACCGTTCCGATACGATAAAGACCGCCCTGGAAAATATGGCCATTGATGCAGGCCGCGAGATCGGAAAATCAATTGAGTTGACGACGAGCGACGCGCAACGTCCTGCTGCAGCCTGCCTGCGTGCTTTTCTCGGGCCGCGATACGGCCAGACAGTGGCCAGCGCTGTGGTGGACGATACGTCGGCTGCATTTGTCGTACCACCCGGCAAGGCAACAGCTGCTGCATCGGGCACAGAGATTGCGTCAAACGCGTCCGGTGCGATCGCCGGTGCAGTGATCCTGTTGGTTCGCCGGCAGCTTTCACGCATGGCACAGCGTCTGGGCCAGCGTGTCGTTGGTGCTGTTCTCGGGCGCTTGGTTGCAATTGTTGCAGGCGGCATAGGCGTCGTATTGATTGCCAAAGATGTATGGGATCTACGTTATGGTGTTTTGCCGATCGTCGCTGATGAAATGAAATCAAAAGCCACGAAAGAGAAAGTCCGCGATGAGCTGGCAAAAGTGATCAAAGGGCAGATCGAAAGTCAGCTTGAAATTCTGGCAGACAGCGCGTCCGGTCGTATTATCGATATCTGGCGAGAGTTCAGGCTGGCCCATATGAAGGTTCTGCAACTGGCGGAAACCAACTCGCAATTCAAGGATTTCGTTGATACAGCACAACCCACGCAATTGGCGCGTGTCGATGAAGTGGTTGCCATTGCACTGCGCCGTGGAGACGAAGGCAATATCGACCGGATGATGAAAAATGGTTCTTTGCATCGTGCGGTCGTTCAACTGCCTGATGCCGGACTACAGATTGCGCGCGAAACACAATCTATAGACCTCGCGCTATCGTGGTGGGATCTGGCCGGCGAACAGCTCGCTGATATTGTCAGATTTGGCTTATACAGGAAGACGCAACCAGAAGCGTTTTCTCCGGGTACGCTAAAGCGTTTGCTCAATTTGGGTGATGCCACCATCGTTGCACGCCTGGCAGAAATGCCGCATAAATCACGTGATACTCTGATGGAGATGAGCGATGACCAGATTATTCCTCTGGCGCGCGAAATGCAGCCGCAGCAATTAAATATACTGGCTGGTTATATGACGAGTCTTGGGGGCCCGGCCCGCGAGGAGATCATAACAACGATCGTCAAGACGCCAGATCGTATTAACGCTCTGTCTGGTGATTATGTGCAACAGGCAATTCAGAGTAGCAATAACCAGTTGGCGGCTGTGCAGATGATGCTGCGCGTGGATCGCGGACTAGATATGAATATCATGCGCTCAGATTTGAACTTAGTTTTAAAACAGCAGGTTAGCCCATTCTTAATGTTGCACAAACATCCTTTTGTCTCGCTTGCGGCAGGCGTAGCACTTTTATTTTTTCTTCTTGTGTTACGCCGTATACTTTTGGTGCCAGGGCGGCGCAGTGGGCCTAAAATGGCGGAAAAAACAAGCTAGCGTCTTTTCGCAACACGTTACACTCTCCCCACCGGCTCTCTCACCAGCCCATGAAATTATATAATTGTGCCGTTGGGTGACCGGGCTGAGAGCAGGAGGGGTAAGCATCGAACGGACACACTCCGGTCAAACGTAAGCAGGGTTTCGCTTCATTGCGGCTGGGCGTTCGGAAAAAACAGCTGCCGGCCGTTAATTTTGTAGCCCGCAATTGCCGCCTGGCCACTTCGTGATGTCAACCAATTGATAAAAGCCTGCCCTTCTCTAGCCTTCACATGCGGGTGACGCTCAGGGTTAACCAGGATGACACCGTAAGGATTGTTAAGACTTGCATCGCCATCAAGCAGGAGTGTGAGGCTTTGCTTATTCCTGAAATTGATCCACGTTCCCCGGTCCGTTAGGGTATAACCGCCGAGGCCCGCGGCTACATTCAGCGTTACCCCCATGCCAGCGCCGATCTCGCGGTACCATGTGACACTGGCGCTTGCAGCGTCAATATTTGCAGCCTTCCAGATCTGCAATTCCTTGTCGTGCGTGCCGGAGTTATCACCACGAGAAATAAAGACTGACTTTGACACGGCAATCGCCGTAAATGCTGCACGGGCGGTTGAGAGATCAGAAACCCTGGCCGGATCGGCGGTTGGGCCTGCTAATACGAAATCGTTTTTCATCACATCCAAGCGCTGGACGCCGTAACCTTCTGCAACAAACTTCTCTTCCTGGGATTTGGCATGAACCAGGACGACGTCGCCATCGCCGGCGCGGCCATTGCGAAGTGCCTGGCCTGTGCCAACAGCCACCACATGCACACGGATGCCGGATTGTATGATCACATCTTGCCCCTTTTTGAAAAGACATCCGGCATCCGTGTGCATGTGGTGGCTGTTGGCACAGGCCAGGCACTTCGCAAT
>CAYUYL010000156.1:0-5653 GCA_964449195.1 uncultured Filomicrobium sp. | reverse complement strand
CCATCGGTATGAACAATTTATCGCTATCATGATGATGAAGCAGGGAGTGTCTCGAGAGCAGGCTTTACAAGGTGTCTCATCAGGTATCCGAATGCAAATAGTGAGCTCCGCGAGTGAGATGGCGGCATTGGCAGCTTTCATGTCATCAGAGGAAGCTTCTTATATCACAGGTCAACAAATCTCCGTAGACGGTGGAACGATGAAAAGTATATAAACTGAAAAAAACCCGCTATAGGTGGGTTTTTTGATGAAATCGAATGGGGAGGATGGACAGGCGATCGATAAAGAGAGCAAGCTCCTCAATCGGGGCAACCATGGAAATGCGTACATGACGGCTTCCATTGGCTCCAAATACTCCTCCGGGCGTGACGACAACATCGGCATGTTCGAGTAAATAGTCAGCAAAGGCATGAGAATGTTCAAAGTCATCAGGAATCGGAGCCCATAAATAAAAGGCGCCGGGTGGACGTTCGATTGTCCAGCCAAGCTTTCTCGCCGCTTGCCGGATGAAGAAATTGATTCGTTCAAGGTATATCGCCTTTAATGATTGAATATGGCAGTCATCACTTTGCAAGGCAGCAGTCGCAGCGTGTTGAAATCCGCCATACATACTGACAAACACGTGGTCTTGGAAGGTGTTGATGGCTTGGATGATCTCCTCATTTCCAACAGCAAAAGCGACTCTCCATCCTGCCATATTAAATGTCTTTGATAGAGAATATAATTCCACTCCTACACTTTTCCCGAGAGGAGTATTCATGAAGCTCACGGGTGTTTGTTCATAATGAAATGAACCATAGGCGAAATCATGAATAACATACAGCTCGTGAGTGGCCGCAAAGGCAGCAGCCTCTTCAAAGAATGCCTCATTTGCAACAGCACCCGTGGGGTTATTCGGATAATTCAAGAACAGTACTTTTGCTTTTTTGACTATGTCAGGATCAATTGAGGAGAGATCTGGTAAATAGCCATTTTTCTCTTCAAGTTTGATACTGTATGGCTTGGCGTCCGCCATCATAATGCCTGAATGATATTCAGGGTATCCTGGATCGGGAACGAGTGCGATATCTCCTGGATCAAGCAGACACTGACTCATGACATACAGTCCCGTTTTTCCGCCAGTGAAAAGAGCAATTTCCTTCTGCGGATCAATCTCAGCACCGAATTCCGATCTGTAAAAATCTGCAATGGCTTGTTTGAAAAAGTCAAAGCCTCTAAAAGGGGCATATTGTTGAAATGGCAAAACACCTGCTGACTCCTGTAGGGCACTCACAATATGGGCAGGAGTTGGTAGATCAGGGTTTCCCTGACCTAGATTCATGATGGTTGCTCCGTTTTTTGTCTTTTGAGCAATTTTTTCAAAGACGGTGCCGAATTTTTGTTCAGGCAGCCGTTCAATCATTTTAGATGCTAACATTTTCACCACAGCAGCCTCTCTTTCTATCCCTTCACTAATTCATCCATTAACTGAATCGTTGCCTGTTTCTGAATGTTGCGGATGGACGCGGCAACGTCTTGTGAGGATGATCCTTTTAATTCAAGAGATACGATTCCATTAAAAGCTTCAAATAAATCAAGATCCACAATAGTCCCTTTGGCAGGGAATGATTGACTGACAATCGCAGTATCTCCAACGAATGCTTCCTGCGGAATAGACACATGATCAATGGTGATATGTGTGGCTTCAGGTGGGATAAGCCCACTCTCTTTAAAATGCTGAGGGTACAGGTGGCAGTCCGCTACATAAAATGTATGTCCAGAAAGCAGCTGTTTTGGCAGTACAGCCTTTTTACCATCAACTAATACATCAATCAATAGCTTGGCCATATCGACGCCAAAGACCTTTTTAATATTCGGAATCATATTCCAGCCAGCGAATCGAGCCGCTGATTCGATCAGTCCAGTTTCTCGATTTTTCATGAGTTTGATTTCTGTATGGGTTGCACAATGTTCAAGACCTAGCCCTTCATTTGCCTTCCTTGCTGCTTCAATGATGATTTGCTTGGCTTCATTGTCTAAGATCGTCGGAGTGATATGAGCCGTTTCTGTAAAACCGATTTGAGGGGTTTTATCATGTATGACAAAAGGGAGATATTCGCCCTCTACGACCAGCCCTTCTACACTGACATAATCAGCATAACCTTCTTCTTCATACCAATCTTCGTAAGCACCCTCTAAATACGTTTCAGCGACAAACGGTGCTTCATACGTGACAGCGTCTGGGACTGGTATGGTTTCTAAATACGATTGTACTTGTAAAAACAAGTCATCACTTCCGGCTTTGTCATGAAACAAGGTGACGCCAATAGAACTGGCTAAATATGTAGGCTTTAAAATGAGCGGTGTTCCGATAGACTCAATGGCTTTTTGGAAATCAGATAAAGTCGTGACAGGCTGAGTTTTCACCGCTTTGACGCCAGAGGCGTTGAATGCAGCCCTCATTTGGCTTTTATCACGCGCCATTTCGGCTGCCTTGACACCGGCACCTCGTAGCCCAAGACGTTCAGCGGCCTTTGCCATCGGTGCAATGAATAATTCATTATTGGTCGTGATTGCATCTGCTTTGAAAAAGGAAGCTACTCGAATGAAGTCTTCCACAACTTCTTCTTCTGATTTCGGATAATCATCATGTGCCCAGTAAATAGAATCAGGGTGTTCAAAAGAAGGGTGTGTCTCAAAATAATCACGGTCTTTGATGACCGCAATGGAGTATTTTTCGATTAGCTCGGCATGTCCCTTTGTAATCGCAAATGGTCTCGGGATATAAGAAACGATATGATACGATGCCGCCACGCTTTCATAAAACATATGGGGCGGGCACCCTCCTAAGTCAGCAATGACAAGTACAGTTTTTTTACTCAATGAAAGCACTCCTTTTTATCTAGCGGTGTAACCGCCATCTGCAGTGACGACACTTCCAGTCATATAGCTGGATAGATCAGAGGCGAGAAAGAGCATCACGCCAGCAATTTCTTCAGGTTTTCCAAGCCGCAGCATAGGATTTACCTTTGCTTTTTCCTTTTTGACGATCTCGAGACTTTCTGTGTGATTGTCTAAAAAGGACTTTTCGTTTAATGGTGTATCAATGATGCCAGGGGCAATACAATTCACCCTGATTTGATGAGCGGCATAGTCGATGGCCATTGATTTGGTGAGCTGAATGACACCGCCTTTTGTTGCATTGTATGCCGGAATGTCAGGCCAGCCCACAAGACCTCCGACAGATCCGGTATTGATAATACTTCCACTCTTCTTTTCAAGCATATGCGGCAATGTATGCTTACTCATGAGAAAGACGCCGGTCAGGTTGACCTGAAGAATACGATGCCAATCCTCCAGTGCCATCTCATGAATAGGTGAGACAATTTCGATGCCTGCATTGTTAATGAGGACATCAATGGCACCGAATCGGCTCAGCACGCTCTGAACGGTTTGGTGACAGTCAGACTCCTTCGTAATATCTGTTTTAAAAAATGCAAGGTGCTCATGCGGCAATGATTCAATTAGTTGGTTGCCGCTGCTTTCATTGATGTCAGCGACAGCTACTTTTGCTCCATGCTCGAGGAAGAGCTTGACAGCAGCAAGCCCAATCCCCGACGCACCTCCTGTAATGAGGACAACTTTTCCGTCCAGCTTCATTTCTTCACCTTAGATGCCTTTGGTTTTAAGCGATTATAGCGAGGAGGGAAGAAGAGATTAATAGACTTTGATGCTTCTGGCTTTGGGTTGATGGCTCCATGATCTTCCCGTGGATCACAGAAATAGGTGGTGCCAAATTCCATCTTTTCTGTAAAGCCTTCGATCGTCATATCATACCCTCCGCTGATGCAAATGCCGATTTGTTCATTTCTATGTTTATGAAAAGGCATTTCTCCGCCGTTTCCAGGGATATTGGCAATCATCAGCTCCATCCAATCCTCCACAAAAAAAGTCACTTCCATGCCAGGGAGTAAATCCCGTGTTTTGAAAATGTCTAAGAAATAAGTGGGTGGAGCTGTATATTCTTCGTCATCCTTTAATCTCTTAATATCAATGGCGATCACTTCTTCATCTGTCAGATTTGAAGCGCCGTGAGGGACAAACGGTGGTGCGATATAGGCTGATTCTAATGGGGTGAGCAGTTGAGTCGATTGGCCGACAGTCATTTGAAGCTCGCCCTTTAACACAATACCGATTTGTGCTTCGGGATGTTCGTGAGGTTCAATAATCGTGCGGGGAGGGACGTATGAAATTAACACTTCCGTACCGCCTCTTACAGTGGAATATTGGATAACGCCATTATCCCATTCTAATTTTTTCGCTTGAGGAAAATATCGTTCTTGCGTCTTTTGTTCAGTTTGCATCTTACATCTCTCCTTTTCCGAATATGGACCAGCTCATGGGTATACTTTTAAACGTTCGAATGAAGATGAGGCCATATGTGGCTCTTGCCACCTCATTCGTTAAAGCAAAATCAAATTCGCCGTCCCTTACTTTCTGCGCGGCAGTACTTGTAGAATTAACAAGTTCAAATTCAGCATTTTGGTGAATGAAATATTGAATTAAATTGACAGGTGCAGGATGTGAGACAATTTTTAAATGGTGGAGCATTTGTTCATTGAATGGGAAATCAGGTCTGACAGCCAACCCATACATGGGCGTGTCACATCTGAAAATTTGTAAAAGCTGTAGATCTGGTCTCATGTAGAAGTGTTTGATGCCTTCATATGCGTGTGGAACGAGAGTAAATTGAAGTGGTTGAGAGAGAGTATGTTCAATGCAAGTTTCGAATGTGTCATAAAGGGATAGTTTCGTATGAGTACCGAGTGTAGTGGTGGATTGAGAGATGAAATGTTTTGCTGCGTATTCACTGCTTGTCCCCTTAGGGCCTAGTGTGTTGACTGTAAACATCTTAGATGAAGGGCTTGGCTCTTCTTTGAAATGAAACACATCATCATTCTTTAGGATCATGTTTACCATCCAATCTTTTTCAAATTTTTACTAGATTATAAAATTTAAAATTGGTAATTGTCAACAAATTTTATAAAAAATGTATTTTACGATGATATTAAAAATTGATCTAAAAAACTGCACATATCGAGATGTGCAGTGAAATGTGCTTACGTTTCAAGTGTAGTTGGTTGTTTTTTCTGTAAGGCACGTTCTCGTTTATAGCTGCCGAAGCTGATGATAAAACCAACAAGTGTGATCAATGCACAGACAAGACCTACTGTATGATATCCGAAATGGACATAAACGGGTCCCATCAGTGCGGAACCGAGCATAACAGCAAGGTTGGAGGCCAGGCTGTAAAAAGCCATCACTTTCCCGCGATGGGTTTGAGAGCAGTCGCTTAGAACGGTGCTTAGAAGCGTGACAGATAAGCTTTGCATTGCACCCCAAATAAATAGGGCGAAAATCAGCAACATCCACGAGAATGGCGCATAAGGAAGCAAGGCTAGAACAAGCGCAATTCCACCCAGCACGAAGACAAGGGAACGGGTTTTACCGAACCAGTCTGCTAATTTTCCAGTAAACATACTCATAGAAAAGCCGACGCCATAAGCCATAATAAGAAGTCCAGCTGTTGATTGTCCGCCATCAAACAGACTTTGCAAATAAGCACCTAAAAACGAGTACATGCCGTAAAATCCAAGCATATTGCAAAACGTCA
>CAYUYL010000155.1:0-5689 GCA_964449195.1 uncultured Filomicrobium sp. | reverse complement strand
CAGTAAACGATCTTTCAAGAGGCTGTAATGCCGAAGACGTTTACAATCTTGCGCTGATTACAGCAGCTCAAGCACTATAAAATAGCATCTCGACTAGAGCAGTCAGTACGATAGATTCGTGCTGGCTGTTTTTTTATTTTGTCCAAATGTGTACAATAAAGAGTGAAAAGATAACACGAATCGTAGATAAAGCCGATAGGATAGGCAGGTGCTATAATGGAGGATTTAATATATAAACTTCAGCATAAGGTCGCATTTTTAACCGATGCGCAGAGGAGAATTGCAGATTATATCGTACAAAATCCAATGGAAGTCGCTTTTTTAACTGTCGATAAATTGGCGTCAAAAGTCGGGACGAGTACAGCAACGATCATGCGCTTCTCTGCTGCTGTGGGGTATTCCGGTTTTTCTGAATTCCAAAAAGAGCTTCAATCAGCTATGAAGCATAAAGCCGACCCTCAAACGAGACTTGAAGCGAATCTCAAGCATTCAAATAAAAATAAGCTCCTGCATGACCATGTAGAACTGCAATTTCAAAATATCCAGTATGCACTAGACAATATCACGGAAGAAACCTTTCAGCAGATTGTTGGGAAAATAGCCAGCGCACGCCACGTTTTGTGTACAAGTGTTCGAAGTGGAAGACCTGTTGGTGAGTATCTGTCACTCGGAATCAATCGGTTATTGGGGAATTGCCAATACATTGATGCAGACAAAAGCGACTGGGTGGATGATTTGGTTCATTTCAACTCGGGTGATTTCATTATAGCTGTCAGCTATCCGCGCTATGCAAAGCGTATGAAAGATTTGATGGAAGCAGCGAAGTCTTATGGGGTGGAAGTCCTTTTAATTACAGACAGCTACAGCTCTCCATTAACCAAATATGCACAATATGTATTACCATGTTCCTCAGCAAGTGTAGGCTCTCATAACTCTGTCGTATCTGCTATCTTTATCGTCGATTACATTTTAAGTGCCTTAGCGATGAATGATCCTGAAAGAACAAAACCACGTTTAGATCAAATCAATCATATGTTAACGAAAATGAGTTACCACACAACACATTAGTCGTGTGGAACTCATTTTTTTATTTTTGAAAGCGCTTTACTAATTGAAAATGAGGTGGTATGATCATATCACGAAAGTAATAAATATTACTTTAATAAAAATAAGTGTAATGAATATAACTCAAAGGGGATGATGGAAACAATGAGTACTGTTCATTTCGTGTCAAATGATCTTATCGCTAGGGCAAAAAAGCTTAACTCGACCTTGCTGTCAGACGTAATGGGATGCACCGGCGCGATGGATCATCAAATCAAACCAGTTGCGAAAGGCATGAATGTAGTCGGCACAGCTTTTACTGTTAGCTTACGGCCAGGGGATAATTTATTTCTTCATCAAGCGATCTACTCTGCTAAAGAAGGAGATGTACTGATTGTTGATGGAAAAGACCATAAGGGTCATGCCTATTTAGGGGAATTGATGGCACATTCAGCAAAGGCTGTAGGAATAGAAGGAATCGTGATTGACGGGCTTGTTCGCGACAAACTCTCTTTAGAGGAGCTGGCTTTTCCAATCTACAGCAAGGGATTTATGCCAAACGGACCTTTTAAAGATGGTCCTGGGGAATTGAATCAAACCATCTCGTGCGGCGGTGTCAAAGTAGCCCCAGGTGATCTAGTGATTGCTGACGATGATGGAGTCGTCATCGTTCCAAAGGAAAAGGCGGAACACCTGCTGACACTAGCGGAAGAGAAACAAGCGTATGAACATCAGAGATTAAAAACGATTCAACAGTATGTGGACGAAGGAAAGCAAGACATCAGTCTCTTAGCACCGGCATGGCTGGAAGGCAGAATGAAAAAATTTGAGGAATAGGGGAATCGGTGATGAAAATAGGCTTTATCGGATATGGTGAAGCGGCATATGAGCTGTCAACGGGATTGAAAACAGAAGGATTAGACCAATTTTATGCGTATGATGTCCTATTACTAAGTGAGAAATTAGCTGGCTCGTTGAAAGAAAAAGCATCGCAAACAGGCGTTCAATTAACGAGCAGTATTAGCGAAGTCATTGAGAAATCTGATCTTGTGATTGCAGCTGTGCCAGCGAATAAAACCTTAGAAGTGGCACAATCCGTATCGGGAAGTTTGAAAAAGAATCAATTATATGTAGATGTATCGGCATCAACACCAGACATCAAAAAACAAGTAGCAAACGAAATTGAAAAGCAAGAAGCTCTATTTGTAGATGCCGCCATGCTAGGGCCTCTTCCAATCAACAAACACAAGGTTCCGATCACGGCAAGCGGCAGTGGAGTTGACCAATTCATGAAAGTGATGAATGCTTATGGCATGAATATCACAAAAATTAGTGACCAGCCAGGAGATGCTTCGGCACTAAAGCTAATCAGAAGCATTTATATGAAGGGGATTGTCGGTCTCTTGATTGAATTTTTGGAAATTTCCAAAAAATATAATGTGGAACATCAAGTGATTTCTTCACTAAGCGATACAATCGATAGCAAAAGTTTTGAAGAGACCATGAACCGTCTTGTGACAGGGAGTGCATTGCATGCAAAAAGACGGGCGGTTGAGCTGCTTGGCTCTATTGAAATGCTAGATGAAGCAGAGATTGATGCTAGTATGTCTCGGGCAGCACAACAGAAGCTTGAGAGATTAGCAGGCTTTCACTTTGCTGAACGATTTGACGGGGTAAAACCTGCTAGCTGGGAAGAAGTCATTGACGTGATGCAGCAAGGGGAATAAATTGTAAGCGTTTTATTTAATAAAGGGGAGGCGAAGAAACGATATGGGTTTTATTGCGTTGATTGTGTTCATAGCTGTCATCATTATATGGAATGTTATGGTGAAACGGAATATGGGAGAAGCCATGCTACTAGGCTTTATTGCGACCACATTATTTGGCGGATTGGATGCGTTAAGACTTTTCTGGGATGGTTTAATATTTGCATCCACATATGAGGTGCTTTATGCAGCTGTCGCATTTGTATTCATGGCCTATTTAATCGAAAAGTTGGAATTAATTCATGCACTCTTACGAATCCTAAATTCGGTTGTAGGTAAACTTCCTGGCGGAGCGGCTTATATGAGTACGTTAGGTTCAGCAGTGTTAGGCGCTCTTTCAGGTTCAAATTCTGCAAACACAGCTGCGACTGGCTCTATCACGGCCTCTTGGATGATTAAATCCGGGTGGAGCCGGACCCATACGGCCACGATTCTAGCAGGGAATGGCGGACTTGGAGCGGCACTGCCTCCGAACTCTTCCATGTTTATCATGCTTGGGTTTGCACCAGTTGCCGCCCTTGTATCTGAGGGAGATTTATATATTGCCCTTCTAATAGGAGGACTGTATCAAGTCGTATACCGATTTATTTTGGTGTATCTTCTGGTGAAAAAGAATAAAATTCAGGCCATGCCGCCAGATGATATTCTTCCTTTCTGGGAAGCGGTAAAACAAGGGTGGAAGTCGATCTTTATTTTTTTCGGTGCCTTGATTCCTATCATGATCACCATTGGTCCGTTTGCAAACTACTTAAAAAGTAATCCAAACATCGGACCGGAGGCAATGGATCAAATTTCTTTAATTACGTGGATTCCGATTCTCATGATATTAATTAGTCTAACAATTGGAAGAAAAAAGGCGTCTGCACTTGATTGGTCTCAGTTTTTCAAGTCGGCTATTCCTAAGTTTACAACGATCGGAGCCTTGATGCTGTTTGCAGTGGCTGCTAGTCAAGTGCTTGCAGAATTAGGGCTCGCAGATGATTTGACGCAAATCACATCAGTACTTGCCATTCCGAAATGGCTCATGGTGCTCATTGTGGGTGTTCTTGTCACACTGGTGGCAGGCCCTCTATCTTCAACAGCAACATTAACAGCTGTTGGGCTTGTCTCATTTTCAGCTTTAATCTCAGTTGGAGTGGACCCAGTTGTGGCTGTAGTTGCCATTCTAGCTTTTTCATCAACAGAAGGGGCTTCCCCACCTGCATCAGGGTCCATATTTATCGCTTCTGGTCTTGCAGGGGCCAGACCAGAAAAAACCTTTATCCCACTGATCCTCTATTATATGCTTCCGATCGTTGGTATTGGCTGGCTCATTGGAATGGAGATACTTCCCGTATAGAAAGGAGAAACAGATGAGAGTATTGATGGAATTCTTATTTAAAGTGCTGCTTGTCCTATTCCTAACGTCAGGAACGTTGTTGGTATTCGGTCAAATACTAGGAATTCTCTTGCAAAAGGGAGATATGATCATTGCAAGTACGAACCTATTTAAAAACCCAACACTGGTGTTAAGTGCCTTTTTTAGCCTTGTCGGGTTTTCACTCCATTATATCCCTGAGAAGAAAGACGCTGCATGTAACGATCATGGCTCAGCATCAGTCACGGAAACTTTAAAATAAGTATCAAAAGCTGGATCCTATCGAAGGATTCAGCTTTTTTATGTGAATTAGGTATAAAAACCCAATACATACGATTCATTTTTTAGTGAATTCGTTTTCAATCATATGCCTCTTGTGCTAGTAAATGGTAACATAACGAAGGACTATTTGAGGAATAGGGGTGTTGACGATATCTGGAACCATCATCGGATATAAAACGGCCTTGTATTCGTTAAAGGCAGACATATCCATAAAAAAAGAACAAATCATAGAACTGAGCATATGCCGAAAAGAAGTGAAAGAGGCAAAGTCTGCTCTGGCAGATGCTAACAAGAAAATGACTCATCCAGATCTGACATCACATACATGGTTTGGCCATCTCGCAGATACGTTTGATGACATTCGAGACGAGATGGCATCCGCCAGTCAAGAGATAAAAAGTGTACAGCTGACCAATCTATTGAATCGAATTGATGAGAAAATCAGCGACTTAAAATCAGAGATCCATTCATTAGAACATGAAATTCATTCGGTTGAAAGAAAAATAGAGAAAGAAAAACAGAAACAACTGGAAGAAAAAAGAGGGTAGTCACATGAGCAGAGAAATTAAAATAGATGCCAGTCAGGTCAAACGAGTATTACAGCATGCAAAACAATCAGGCGCTCAAATGAATGCAACACTTCCAACAACCATCAAAGGAAGAAATCAGCTCCTGACGGCAGACACATTAGAAAAAATCAATCAGCAGTTGAACGAATTAAGTACATCCTATATAGACATTCTTCAGAAACAACTTGTACAAACAGAACAAGCGGTGAACACCATGATCGAAACGGACAAGGCGCTTGCTTCCAGCAGTAAAAGAAAATAAAGGAGAACGCAATGAAAACCCTTGATGCTTTTGCGCTAATAAACGGAATTGACCAAACGCTGAATACATTAAAGCAGCAATCACAACAAATTAGCTCCATAGAAAAACAAATCCAACAGATCATCTCACTTGATGGCGCACTAAAGGGAGAGGCGGGACAAGCCATCCGCTCCTTTTATACAGAATGCCATATTCCCTTCCTGCAATTTTTTCAGGTTGTCATTGAGGAATACAGCTCTGCGCTCAAACAAACAAAGCAGGCACTTCATACACTTGAATCAAATCAGCACGGCTTTATATCACAAGCATTTATTGAACACGAAGTTGATTCAGGTTTAAAAAAAGCAGAGCGAGCGATTACTGACATTGTTTCAGATGTGAGCCAGGCGATCGGCAGGGTCAGGCATAT
>CAYUYL010000154.1:0-5782 GCA_964449195.1 uncultured Filomicrobium sp. | reverse complement strand
CGCTCAATCCCCGCACGGAATTCTATGCCCATCGCGCTGAGCTTGAAGTCTATGTGCTGCAAGAGGCGGACGGCAGCGGTGAGGCAGCGCTCGATCAGCTGCTGGGCCAGATCGGTTCCGCCCTCCGTGTCGATGAAACACTCGGCGGCCTTGCTGAAAACCTCACCCCGTCAGCACCGGACACAGGCGCGCTGGCGTTGGAAGGCGCGCCGCCGGTTCTGACGGCCCGGATACTCATCACAATCGAATATCTGGTCAGCGATCCTCTCACGGCCTGATCTGTAACACAGAAGGAAACATTATATATGCCCAAGGTGCGTGCTTACGGTGCGGACGCCACCCTCAAGGCGTGCCGCGAGGCAGGCTACGGCGTTGCGCCGCCAACCGGCTATCAAAGCCTTGATTTTAAATCAACCGATCTGTCTTCGGCGCAGCCTCTGGGCGACGATCCGTTGCTGGGGCGCGGCCGCAACGTGCAAGATCCATATCGCGGCCTCATCACCGATGAAGGCCAGATTGATATTCCATTCGATTTGCAGGGCACCGGCTTCTGGCTGACGGGGCTGTTTGGCAATCCAACAACCACGCCGGTCAGCGCCAGCGGCGAGATTGTGTTTGCTGCAAATCCATCCGCGGGAGATACAATCACACTCAACGGCACAGACTGGACGTTTGTGTCTGGAGAGGCTGGTGCACAAGAAACTGAAATTCAGGGCAGCATCAATCAAACACTCAATCGGCTGGTCAGCGATCTGAATGGTTCTGCCGATGCTGAAATCGCTAAATGCACATATTCACGGCCTGCAAGCACGCAAACTCTTGTCATCACATTTGATACTGCCGATCCGGCTGGGAATGCATTAACGCTTGCAGCCTCGAGAGCAGCGGTGTCAGCGGCCACATTAACTGGCGGCGGTTACAATCACGCCTGGGAAAGTGGCGCTGATGATATTCCGAGCTACACAATTGAGGTTGGCCATCCAAAACTAATCACGCCGGTGTTTTTTCGCCATCTTGGCACGGTGATGGAAAGCCTGAACTTCGAGATGGGCCAGGAAGGCCCGGCCAATGGCCGTCTGCAACTGGTGGCGCAGGGCGAAGAAAATTTTTCGGCTACGGTGGACGCAAGCCCGGCGGCTTATAGCTTACGGCGCTTCAGTCTCGGACGCGGTTTTATCCGCCGCGGCGGAGAGCAACTTGCTGGTGTCACTGGTGGCAGTCTGACGTTTTCCAATAATCTCGAACGTGTGCGTGTGATTCGCGAGGACGGCAAGATCGAAGCCGCCGATCCCACCTTTGCTTCAGCGGAAGGAGCAATGACCGTGCGTTTCGATGGCGCCACGCTGGTGGCCGAGGCCGCCGATGGCGATCCTGTTGCGCTTGAGTATGGCTTTACGTTCCCAGAGGGCTACACGCTGCGCTTTGAACTGCCGCGTGTGTTTCTGCCGAAACCCAAATACGCCGTCTCAGGCCCCGGCGGGGTTGAGGCGAGCTTTGACTGGCGCGCCGCTTTCGATGAGACCGAGGGCACCATGCTGCGCACGTATCTTCTCAACGACATTGCAACCTACACATGAGGTGACTTTCCTTGATACGCTTAAATTTATCACGCGAGCCAAGCTGGCTTGATCTCGGCCATGACGTGCGGTTGCACATTGTGCCGTTGACAACATCATTGATGGCGGCCGCCCGCAGTGACGCAACTGTGGTGGCTCTGCCCGAGGGAACCTCTAATGAGGCCATCGCGATCGCCATGGCTAAGGCACTGGCCAAACTGGTCGTGCTCGATTGGGAGGGCGTTGGTGATGAGGCAGGTGAGCCTATCTCTGTCACGCCAGAAGGCATTGATGCTTTGCTTGATATTCTGCCGATTTTTGAGGCTTTCCAGCTCCATTACGTCTCGAAAGGCCTGTTGCTGGAAGAAGAAAAAAACGCCTCCGCGCCCTCGCAGACTGGCACTTCAGCGGGGGCGAACAGTATTGCCGATCATGCCAGGCTACCTGTCCCGCATGCCCAATCATCTTGAACCGTCCGCACACCGTCGAAGGCTGGCAGGTCTGGGAGCTGGCCAAGCAGCTCACCGGGCAATTGCGTGTCGTGCCTGGCGCGGTTGTGGGCCTGGACATGACGGCTGCATTGGCCTGTGCCGAGGCGCTGGGGATTAACACGCTCATGTGCGCAGAACTTCTGCCTGAGGTTGAGGGCATGATGGTGCGTAGACTCAACGAACAGATAGGCTCAGGCAACCTCGAGAGGCGTGATGTCTGAGATGTCGATCATGTCGCGCGCCTGTGCGAGGTCCCATGCCCGTTGCAAGTTCATCCAATATTCCGGAGTGGTACTGAAAAACTTCGCAAGCCGGAGTGCAGTGTCCACGGTGAGTGCGGTTTCACCCTTCACCAGCCGCTCAATCCGTGTTCGGGGAACGTGAAGGCGCTTGGCAAGCGCAATCGGGCTCAGATCGAGCGGCCCCAGATAGAGTTCAGAGAGAACCTCGCCGGGATGAGAGGGGTTTTTCATAAGTGTCATGTCGCGCCCTTTTCAATGGTAGTCGACGATCTCGACATCGGCCGGTCCTTGATCGGTCCACACGAAACAGATGCGCCACTGAGCATTGATACGTACCGAATGCTGCCCGGCCCGGTCGCCCTTCAGTTCCTCAAGGTGATTGCCCGGTGGAAACCGGAGATCCTCAAGGATCACGGCGGCATCAAGTGCCGAAAGCATCGCCCGCGTTCGCCTGACCAGGTCGGCAGGAAAACCCTTGCCGAACCGGTCGGCCACCGCATTAGCCGCGCGTTTGCCCTTCGTGCTGACGATCATAAGCATATGTATCATGTTGCGATACATATTTCAAGAGTTTAGAGAACCTCTCCGAAGCCTGCCATCATCTCAAGAGGGACCGAAATGGCTGAAAAACGTGTGTCTGTGCGCCTGACCGCCGTTGGCGGCCGTAACGTGCGTGCCGAGCTCAAGGGTATCGGTGACGCCGGTGAGCAAGGCTTTCGGCGACTGTCGCGGGAGATGGAGGCAGCCAACGCCCGCGTTGCAACCTTCTACCGGCGCGTGCAGATCGCAGCAGCTGCCGCAGCAACAGCCTTTGCCGCAGGCGCGGCGGCCATGATCAACTCGGGGTTGCAGGTTGTTGACGCACAGGCCAAGCTTGCGCAATCACTCGGCACCACTGTCGCAAGCGTACAAGTGTTGGAACGTGCCGGTGAACTGGCGGGCGTCGCGATGTCCGGCATCGAGCAGGCGACCAAGGACTTGACGCGCCGTCTCAGCCAGGCGGCCGCTGACACTGGCCCGGCCGTTGCAGCGCTGGAACGCCTCGGGCTCTCAGCGTCAGAATTGCTGAAATTACCACTCGATGAGCGCGTTGGGCGTATCAATCAGGCCATGCTGGATTTTGTGCCTGCAGCCCAACGTGCCGCCGTGGCCGGTCAGTTGTTCGGCGAAGAAGGCAGCATTGCGATTTCGCGGATCGACACCGCAACGCTTCGGCAGGCAACTGCGGATGTGCGCAACTTTGGCGTAGTTGTTTCCGAACAGGACGCCGATCAGATTGAACGCACCAACGATGCGATCTCGCGGCTTGGTCTGATCTGGCGTGGATTATCCAATCAGCTTGCTGTTGCCGCTGCACCGGCATTGGAAGCTGTCGCAGATGCACTGGCGGAGATTTCACAGAAATCCGGCCTGCTTGGCCAGGCCATCCGCAGCCTGTTCGACAACATGGGCCGCCTTGCCGCGATTGCCGCGGCCTTTGCCGGCCTCATCGCCGGGCGCTGGATTGCCGGCATGGTCGCGGCGGTGGCCTCGGTGCGCGGCCTGGCGACGGCGCTGGTGTTTCTGCGTGGTGCTCTGATCCGCACTGGCATTGGCGCGCTCGTCGTGGCAGCAGGCGAGTTGATCTTTCAATTTGCTCAACTGGTCCAGGCAACCGGTGGGTTCAGTGCCGCGCTTGGTCTTCTGGGCGATGTCGCCAGTGAGGTCTGGGACAGAATTGGTTTGCTGGGCGGTGCTTTGGGAGCGCAGATTTCTGCCACCTGGAGCGGCATTCAAGCCAGCATTGCAGATGCGTTGCAGGCGTCCCTTACGTCCATCGTTGCCTTTGGCAATCGGGCGATTGGAGCGTTTCAGGGCACGTTCGATGCCATGGTTGTGATCTGGAGCAACCTGCCTCGCGCGATCGGCGATCTGACGATGCAGGCTGCAAATGCTCTGATCTCTGGTCTGGAGGCCATGTTGAACGGTGCGCTTGCCAGCATCAAAGGTTGCTCGAGGGCATTAACACCGGGCTCTCGGCGCTGGGGATCGAGCGCAGTATCAAACTCGTACCGGAAATTGATCTGGGCCGGATTGATAACGCTTTCTCTGGCGCTGCGAGCCAGGCTGGTAAAGCGGCACAGGATGCGTTCGCTTCTGCATTCAAGGCTGACACGTTCAAGGTGCCGGATCTTGGGTTTTCGGCTTTCGCCAAAGATGCCCGCGCTGCGGCAGGTCGTGCGCGAGAGACCGCAACGGTGCTGGGTGACAGGGCAGGTGCGCCGCTTGCCTCGATCTCTACGTTGCGGGACAGCATGGCCGGTGCCAGCAGTGAGATCAAAAGTGCAGCCGCGGCAACCGAACGTCTGGATCAAAGCTTTAAGGCAATTGGCGGCGGGCAGGGGGACGAAAAAGGCAGCGCTGGATCGGCAAAACGAGCCGCAGACGCAAGCGAGTCCGCTGGGACAGCAGCAGCGCAAGCGGCCAAGCAGGCCGCAACAGGCTGGGCGGCGGTGAGCGATGAACTGGCCCGCTATGCGAACGACGCGGCGGATTGGGGCAAGGATCTCGGCAATGCTTTTACAGGTGCGTTCCGCAGCGCTGAGGATGCCATCGCCAGCTTTGTCACCGGTGGCAAGATTGATTTTAAGTCGCTGGCTGACAGTATGCTGGCCGATATCACCCGCATTGCCGTGCGTTCCGCCATCCTTGGACCGTTGGCCAACGCACTCGGCGGTGGAGGGGGCGGACTGCTTGGTGGCCTGTTTGATGGCGGCGGGTTGTTGGCTGGCATTTTTCACCGCGGCGGCATTGCCGGCGGACCTGCGCAACAACGGCAGGTTTCTGCGCTGGCATTTGCAGGTGCGCAAAATCTCCATGACGGCGGGATTGCAGGGCTCCGTGCCGATGAGGTGCCAGCAATCCTGCAACGTGGCGAGATGGTGCTCTCTAAGGCACAACTGGCTGCTATGGGCGAGGCTCGTAATACCCAGTCACCCGTCAACGTGGTGATGAACATTTCAACGCCGGATGCCAACAGTTTTCGTTACGCCCAGGGCCAGATCGCTGCCGACGCTGCCCGCGCCATGGAACGGGCGCGGCGCAATCTTTGATAGATAAGACGCAGTGAGCGGGTTTCATGAGGTGCAGCTCCCGCCGGATATCTCATACGGTGCGTCCGGTGGGCCTGGCTATCTGACTACCGTGGTCACAACGGTGTCCGGGCACGAACGCCGCAACGCCAACTGGGCAGCTGCGCGCGGCAGATGGAATGTTGCCCACGGCCTTAAAAAGCGTGAGCAGGTGGCAGCGCTCATCGCGTTTTTTCGGGCCAGGCGGGGCCGGGCTTATGGTTTCCGGTTCAAGGACTGGACCGATTATCAGGCGCTGGCCCAGCCGCTGGGGCAAGGCGACGGTTCGACAAAGACGTTCCAGCTTGTGAAGGTTTACGCCAGCGGCGGTGAAGCCGAAACCCGTATCATCACAAAGCCGGTCGATGGCACCGTGAAAATCT
>CAYUYL010000153.1:0-5784 GCA_964449195.1 uncultured Filomicrobium sp. | reverse complement strand
TCATCGCCGAGGCTCTCGGGACATAACCTGCAACATCAAACCAGAACACAGCCATGTCAGTTTATGCTCTAAGGCGAGGCGCTATCCCGCGATCTTGGAAAAATCTGCGACTGTCAGCGTTGCGGCGCGGATTTCAGCTAGCATTTTCAGGCGGTTGGCGCGAATGCCGGGGGTGTCGTCGTTGACTTTGACGTGTTCAAAAAACTCATCTACCGGCGCCCGCAGTTCGGCTAGTGCGCGCATAGCGCCTGCAAAATTTTCAACATCTATCGCAGCGCCGGTGTCGAACTTGACTTTGGCGATGGCGGCTTCCAGCGCGCGCTCCGCCGGTTCCTTCAAGAGCTTGCCATCAGGTGCGCCGTTATAGGTTTTGCCGTCCTTTTTTTCCTCGATGGCGAGAATGTTCGCGGCCCGCCTGGCGCCGGCCATAAGGTTTTCGCCGTCATCGGTCGCGAGAAACGCACTAAGCGCCGCGACACGCTTGACGATCAGCGCAATATCGTCCTGGCCACCAAGAGCAAATACTGCATCGATGAGATCGTGGCGCATGCCTTCCTCACGCAGATGTACCTTGAGGCGGTCAGCGAAAAACGACAGCAGATCATCTGCCAATTCCGCCTGTTTCGGCGGGACATGGCCCTGTTCAGAATGGAAAGAATGTGCAGCTTCCACCGTGGTCCTTAGTCCCAACCTCAGGTCATTCTCCAGGCAGATCCGGATCACACCGAGGGCGGCCCGGCGCAGCTGATAGGGGTCGCCAGAGCCTGTCGGCTTTTCACCAATGATCCAAAAGCCAGTCAGGATATCAAGCTTGTCAGCCAGTGCGACAGCGATTGAAACTGGTTCTGCCGGAACACTATCGCCTGAGCCCCTGGGCTTGTAGTGCTCTTCGATGGCCTGTGAAATGGCCTCCTTGGCACCCGCTATTTCGGCGTAATAACGCCCCATCAGGCCCTGCAGTTCGGGAAACTCACCAACCATTTCGGATGGCAGATCCGCTTTGCACAGCTGTGCCGCACGGCGTGCTTCCTCCACGGGGGCATCGACGGATGGCGCGAGGTGCGCCGAGAGTTCGGCAATGCGTTCAACCCTGTCTTTCTGAGAGCCGAGCTTTTCATGGAACGTAACATTTTCAAGTCCGCGGGCCATATCGTCCAACGATTGCTTTAGGTCGGTGTCCCAAAAGAACTTAGCGTCCGACAAGCGCGCGCGGATGACCTTTTCGTTGCCGGAAATGATCTGCTGACCACCGTCGGTTGCAATCAGGTTGGTGACGGCGAGGAACCGGTTGGCTAGCTCCCCAGTTTTTGGATCACGCAGTGAAAAGCACTTCTGATGCGTCTTCATGGATGTGATCAGGCATTCTGCAGGGACATCCAGAAAAGCCTCGTCAAACGTGCCCATGAGAACGGCCGGCCACTCGGTCAGGCCTGCATTTTCGTGCGTTAGCGCCTCATCATCGACAAGCTCAAGTCTGGCCTCAGTCGCGGTGGCCTTGGCTTGTTCTGCGATCATCTCTGCGCGTTCGGCACTTGAAAGTACAACCTTGTTATCTTGAAGCTTTTTCCGGTAGTCTTCAAAGTCTTTGACTTTAAAAGTCTTTTTGCCATGAAAGCGGTGGCCGTGTGTTGTGTCGCCGGCTTCGATACCACCGATGGTGCAGGGCACGACCTTGCCGTCCAGAAGGCATAATACACCGTGTAAAGGCCTGACCCAGCTGAAATCCGCACTGCCCCATCGCATTGACTTAGGCCAGGGGAATTTATTGCACACGGCGAGCACGGTTTCGCCGATGATTTCAGCGGCCGTGCGGCCGGGTTTTTCAATTCTGGCGACGTAAAAATCGCCTTTTTTGGAGTCGGTGACGATGTCTGCCTCGTCAATTGATTTGAGGCCTGCACCGCGCAAAAAACCTTGAATTGCCTTCTCCGGTGCGCCAACTCGCGGTCCCTTGCGCTCTTCTGAAACAGCGGGAGACATATCGGGGATATCGTCGATTACCAGAACCAGACGCCGCGGCGTGACAAAGGATTTGGCATCGCCTGTTGCAAGTCCGGCGTCTTTCAGGCCTGTCAGCACCAGCCGTTGCAAGTCTTCAGCGGCTCTCTGTTGCATACGCGCAGGAATTTCTTCTGAGAAGAGTTCGAGCAGAAGTTCAGCCATTGAATGTCTCTTGGAGTTTTCTGAATATGTGTAAAGTCTTGTGTTTTAAACGGGTTGGCCAAAAACCATACGGGCCAGGTCTGTGGGCGCAGGCGTTGTCGACAAATATCCGAGCCCGACGATAAGCAGCGCCAATGCAAAGATCCATACCATGCGCGGTTGCCTGCGAAGGAAAATGATCATCAGCAAAATTGCAAGGATTGCAATTGTCAGCGACCCTATGATTTGCGGTCCGTCGGGTATCATGACGTGGCTCCACCGGCTTCTGTCTGCATCCAGGCCGCACAGCAGGCGTTTGCCAGGTCGCGAACGCGCAGGATGTAACTTTGGCGCTCGGTCACGGAGATGACACCACGCGCATCAAGAAGATTGAAGATGTGGCTTGCCTTGATGCATTGATCATAGGCTGGTTGCGCCATCAAATGCTGCTGTTTGCCCGCGCTGTTACCCCCGCCGTCTGCCGTGCCGCGCTCCAGGATTGATTGGCACTCCGCCTCTGCATCTTTGAAGTGCTGAAGCAGCATTTCGGTATCAGCGTGCTCAAAGTTGAAGCGTGAATATTCGCGTTCGGTCTGCAGAAAGACATCGCCGTAGGTCAGCTTGCGTTCATCCTCGCGGCCATTGAAGTTGAGATCATAGACGCGATTTACGCCCTGGACATACATGGCAAGACGCTCGAGGCCGTATGTGATTTCACCGGAAACCGGCTTGCAGTCAAAGCCGCCGACCTGCTGGAAATAGGTGAACTGGGTCACTTCCATGCCATTGCACCAAACCTCCCAGCCAAGGCCCCAGGCACCAAGCGTCGGGCTTTCCCAATCATCCTCGACAAAGCGAATATCATTGACCGACGTGTCAATTCCGATCGCATCAAGACTGGCCAGGTAAAGATCAAGAATATCCGGCGGTGACGGCTTCATGATCACCTGGAACTGATAATAATGTTGCAGGCGGTTTGGGTTATCGCCGTAGCGGCCGTCCTTAGGCCTGCGCGATGGCTGCACGTAGGCTGCATTCCAGCTCTTCGGGCCCAGAGATCGTAGCGTTGTTGCAGGGTGAAAGGTGCCGGCGCCCACTTCCATATCGTAGGGCTGGAGCACCGCACAGCCTTGAGACGACCAAAACTGCTGCAACGTCAAAATGAGGTCTTGAAATGACACACGCGGGCGCAGTTCAGGCACTGATTTCGATTTTGAGGTTTTTGCAGGCTTTTTCGCCATTCTGCACCGCTTTCAGAAAATATGAGTAAAACGTTATGATACGGACTTTAAAACGTCTTACTACATTTTTCCAGCACGGTGTGTACAGTGCCACCTGCGAATAAGCGGTTATTTCTGAGCTGCCAGATGGTCTGGCATTTAGCGCCGGGGGCGATAAACGCCGGCGGCTTCATCCCAATAAAGTTCGCCAAGATCACGTGGCTGATTAGCTTGTTGCGTTTGCACGCGGACCTTTTGGGCCGTGCGCTGTTTTTGCTTTACAATCCACTTATAGCCAGCATACGCGATCGTGCCGGCTACGGCCAAAGCAATCAATTGCGGCATGTTTCATACTCCTGGTGCTAACTGCCGAACAGTATCATAAACCAAAACGTGACCACATTAAGCGAGTTTCAAGCGACGATAACACTTCGTCGCCGAGTGATGCGCGCATGTGCCAATCATTGCTGTTGCCGACGAAGTCAGGCTGCCGGCGCAACCGGCTCATTAAACCACCGCTGCCGATGGGAACCGGCTTAAGGTGAACCTTATCACCATGAATCTCACGCATTTTGCTGCGAATATCGCTTACGCCGTCGATCAGGCCAAACTCCAGAGCCTTGGGTGCTGACCAAAACGCGCCAGAGAATAAATCACTGTCGGCACCTTTAAGTTTACCAGCCCTGCGATCTTTCACGACACCAATAAAAGAATCATGAATATCTTTCTGAATTTCTTTAATACGTTCAATATCTTCGGTTTTTTCGGGTTTAAAAGGATCGAGTGTTGATTTATTCAGGCCCGCTGTATACACGCGCCGTTCGATCCCAAGTTTTTCAATTGCCTTGTCAAATCCGAAACCTGCCGCAATAACGCCGATTGAGCCAATGATGGATGAGGCATCTGCGTAAATTTCATCGCCTGCGACTGCGATGTAATACCCCCCCGATGCGGCAACATCTTCACAGAAAACATAAACCTTTTTTTCTTTTTCCTTAGCCATTTGCCGAATACGCTTGAGGATGAAGCTCGATTGCACGGGAGAGCCACCCGGTGAATTGACGATTATAGCCACCGTCGGGCATCGCGACATGGTAAAAGCTTTTTCAATCGGTCCTGCAAGCATCGCGCTGGACAGTCCGGGCCTGAGGGGCGTTGCCATGCCGATGGGGCCGTTTAATCTGAGGACAGGCACAGTTGGTCGTGATTTAAAGGGCCACATAGTCAATCCTGTTGGCTGATCGGTAGAGGTTTTCTATTATGCACCTGTTTATTTAATATGTCGTGTGTTTAAGTGCCAGATGTTAAGCAAAGCACATCAAGTACCGGATTTGGTCGCCTGCCAAATTGGCCAGGCGACCGGCTTGCGCAAAACCCGTTCGATTTGCGGATCAAACGTATGATCTTTGGTATGAAGAATGCGCCCCGGCCCAATTTGCATAGGGGCTCTGCTGCCGCGAATGCCACGAATGAGTATACGATTTGCCGTCTCATGCTTGCGGGGATAAAGAATTTGAATCTGTATGCCGCCGAAATACGGAGCAAAAAACTGTAGAAGCTCGCCCAGGCGTTCCGCGAGATGTATTACGGTTGCCGACCCTCCGGGCTTCGTCGCCATAGCCATAAATTTGATCCAGTCTTTCAGATCGCCGCGCGGCATAGCGTTGGATTGCGCCTTCAGAGTGTTGTCCGAGGCCCTAATCGCATCTGCATCATAAAACGGCGGATTGGAAATAACGTGATCAAAATAGGGTTGCTTCAGTCTGCTCATGGCAGCTGGTGTCAGAAGGTCTGCCATCTTGACATGCACTCTATCCTCAAAACGATTGCGGGCAATGTTATGCTGGGCGATTTCAGTCAGGACCTGCTGTTTTTCGAGTAGTGTGACAAAGGCTTGCGGACATCGGGCTGCCACGGAGAGACCTGCGACCCCTACCCCGGCGCCGGCATCTAACACCTGCGCTTTCTCATGTTCTTTAATATCAAGACTTGCAGCGAGAAGAACGGCATCAATGCCGGCCCTATACCCTTTCCGCGGCTGTAAAATCTGGATTGCGCCATCGAAAAAGGCATCGTCAGTAACGTCGGGCCAGATTTGAGACTCTTTGCAAATATACATAAACTCTCCTGATTACCCAGACGCGTCTGCCGGAGTTTAGAACTTTCTCCGGCCGCAAACATAAATTCTGTAATGCCGGTGCTTGTCACCGGCAACCATCCATCGAAACGAGAAAACGCTTTTTGGCGGCAATAGCTTAAGTCTTTCTGCGTGCACTATTCCCAGATACCATGCTTGTTGAGCAATGGTTCCCGGCAATAAATGCCGGGATAACAAAGGTTTTGGTAAGAGTCCGTCCATAAAAATGTCGAGTCACTGGAATCAGTTATGATTCAATGCCCTTGAAGCTAATTGATTCTGCGG
>CAYUYL010000152.1:0-5784 GCA_964449195.1 uncultured Filomicrobium sp. | reverse complement strand
AATCATAACTGATTCCAGTGACTCAACATTTTTATGGACGGGCTCTCAGGAATTCCGTTTTGGAGATGAGCAAACCAACCGGCTTTAATTGCGCGCGGATGCGGTCCAGAAGAGTTGGCACGTCTTCGATCAGATGCAGAAGACTGAAGGCGCAGATGGCGTCAAAGGGATGGCCCTCGACCAAGTCCGCTGCATCGGCCTGCCGAAAGGTGACATTATTTGTGTGATCCGGGCCGAGCTTTGAGCGTGCGATGTCGATCATCCCGCACGAGACGTCTGTTGCCGTGATGTGTGCGACGCCGGGTGCAAGCTGCAACGCCGTGCTTCCAGTGCCGCATCCGATTTCCAGGACGTGGCCCTTGGCATGCAAAAGCTGCCGAACACGCGATAGTTTTGCTTCATAGGCGGCTGGGTCATTGATACGTTTCTGCGCATATTTCGGGGCAATGCGATCCCAGAATTGCTGCCTGCGGCGGTGAGAGGTTGTGGCCTGCATATCTTGTATCTCCTTATTCAAGAGGTGATATAGCTATGCTCCAGATAACGATCTATTGCCGAAAATTATACACTTGCTATACGTGTATGCATGAACTGGCAGGCAATATCCTTTGATTGGAACCAGGTGCGCGCATTCCTTGCAACTGTCGAGGAGGGCTCATTCAGCGGCGCGGCGCGCGCTCTGAAAACCACCCAGCCGACCATCGGTAGGCAAATTTCTGAGCTGGAAGCTGCGCTTGGCGTGACGCTGTTTGAGCGCAGCGTGAGAGGACCGGCCCTGACTGAGGCAGGTCGCGACCTCCTTGGTCATGTGCAGGCCATGGGAGAGGCGGCAACATTGATCTCAATGGCTGCCGTAGGCCACGAACAAGAGGTCCTGGGCGAGGTTACGGTCACGGCAACGGATCTTTTGTCCGCCGGAATGCTGCCTGCGATCTTGGCGCCACTCAGGCAAGGTTTCCCAGGCATTCGCGTATGTATTGTCTCCTCAAACGATATCCAGAACCTTATGCAGCGTGAGGCTGATATCGCAATCCGGCATATACGGCCGGAGCAACCGGAGCTGATTGCGCGCCATGTTGGTGATTTCCGCGCAAGCCTGTATGCTGCAAGCAATTATCTCGAGCGAGCCGGACGCCCACGGGGGCCGCGCGAGGTGGCTGATCATGCCTTTATCGGCACCCCACATCCGGATCGGCTGATCACACCTTTGCATAACCAGGGAATTCCAGTGCGGCCTGAGAACTTCGTCATAACGAGTGACAGCGGTGTCGTGGTGTGGGAACTCGTAAAAGCCGGCTATGGCATTTCGATGCTGCCCGAGGCGCTCTGTGAGCCTGAGCCGGGCGTTGAGAAAGTGCTGCCAAGTTTGCCTTCACTTGAGTTTCCAATTTGGCTTGTCGCGCATCGGGAATTGCAAACAAGCAAAAGGATCAGGATTGTTTTTGATCACCTCGCCCGCGAACTGGGGGAGGCTGCAAGAAATACCCGGAACATACCAAGTGATAAGGTAAGTACCTGACCGGAGCCAAGTTGCGGTGTTATGGCAATGGTGGTGAATTCTGACAGATCAGGCCGATAAAATTGCGCACAGCTAAATTTTATCTCATATCCGGACAGGAGTGATATCCATTATGGCAGACCAGCTCGTATTTTACACAAACCCCATGTCCCGTGGGCGGATTGTCCGTTGGATGCTTGAAGAGGTTGGTTGTCCTTACGAAACAAAAGTGCTCGAATACGGCCAGTTCATGAAAGCACCTGAATACTTGGCCATAAATCCCATGGGCAAAGTGCCCGCCATTCGTCATGGCGAAACAGTTGTGACCGAGTGTGCCGCAATTTGCGCCTATCTTGCTGATGTTTTCGCGGATGCTGGACTGGCACCTCCTCTTGATGCGCGGGGCGCTTACTATCGGTGGCTGTTCTTTGCTGCCGGCCCGCTGGAGACTGCGGTTTTCAATCGATCTCTAGAAATCACGGTGCCTGCCGAGAAGGGGGCAACGATCGGATATGGCAACTACGAGACTACGATAAGCACGCTTTCGCAAGCTGTCGAAAGTGGAGGATATATTGCTGCGGATTATTTTACGGCAGCTGATGTATATATCGGCTCCCATATCGGCTGGAGTATGCAGTTCGGTACAATTGAGAAGACGCCTGTCTTTGAAAGCTATTGGCAGCGCGTTAGCAGCCGGGATGCCCACCACCGCGCTGTTGAAATCGACGATGCCCTGCTTGCTGACCAGACCGCTTCAACGCCTGATCAGGGAACTTAGAATTTAAGCTGAACATAAGTTTGATTTTGCTGCAAGGCTTTTGAAATGAAGATGAGAGATTTGCACGCGCGTGATGAGGCGGACTGGCTAAGGCTTTGGTCAGGTTACCTCAGCTTCTACGAAAGCAAGCTTCCCAATGACGTCACAAACTTCACGTGGCAGCGGGCCATCGATCCGCACAGTTCTATCATAGGACGCGTTGCAGAATTAGATGGGGAAATCATTGGCTTTTCCTTATCGGTTTTGCATTCTGGTACGTGGACAAAGGAGCCAATCTGTTATTTGGAAGATCTGTTTGTTGATCCATCATCGCGCGGATCGGGAGCGGGACGCGCACTCATTCAGGATCTTGTCGACCTGGCAAAGGAGCGGGATTGGTCACGCCTGTATTGGCATACAAGGCAAGATAATGCTGTAGCTCGCCGTCTTTACGATAAGTTCACTCCTGCGGACGATTTCGTACGCTACCGCCTTGTCTTTGATTGATGCGCGACCGCCCTGCGCTCAAGTTCGCTGATCATTCAGGATGGCAACGCCGTGCATCTGAAACATGATTTGCGCCATCGCAATCACCCGCGTAAACCTCAACAAAGCCTTCCCCATCCTCTTTCGCTGCACGGTACGGTGAACATCAGTGTTGGTCATTGAGTATCATGCTGGGTTCTGCGGGCTGGTGGAATATTGCGCATTTTTTTCTGATCAGCATATTTTTTGGTTATTTGAATAGGTTCAAAGATATGTTTACCTGTTCAACAGAGCGGGCATGTGATGCAATACAGCGAGGCTTTGGGCAGTTATTCTTTTATCTGATGCGGCATGAGATCTGAAAACGGGTTGGTATCTAACAGCTACAAGGTGTCTGAAGCATGCATCTGATCGGCGTTGATGTTGGAGGGACGTTTACGGACCTTGTCTACACAGATACAATCAGCGGTCGAACGCTGATTCACAAGGTACCTTCGACACCTGAAGATCCTGGCCGGGCTGTTGCCGATGGCATTCTGGAAATCTGTAATATGCATGGTCTTTCAATAGGCCAGCTCGATAGGGTTCTTCACGGCACCACGATTGCGACGAATGCGGTTCTTGAATATGACGGTGCAACAGCCGGGCTGATCACCAGCGAAGGCTATCGTGATATCTTACACATCGGCCGTCACCAGAGGCCACAGCACTATTCCATTCGCCAGGAAATCCCCTGGCAGGACCGGGCGTTGATACGCCGGCGCTACCGGAAGACGGTGCCGGAACGTCTGATCCCGCCAAAAGGAGACAGCCTGATACCGCTGGATGAAGCAGCTGTGCGCCAGGCTGCACGCGAACTTCGTGAGGCCAATGTTGAGAGCATTGCGATCTGTTTTTTGTTTTCCTATCTCAATCCAGCCCATGAACTGCGCGCCAAGGAGATTGTCGCCGAGGAATTCCCCAGCGCATTTCTATGCACCAGCGCCGAGGTTTCACCGCAGTTCCGTGAGTTTGAACGTTTCACGACTGCGGCGCTGAATGCGTTTGTCGGCCCCAAGGTTGGAACCTATGTCTTCAATCTGGAAGCGAACCTCAAGAAATCCGGCATGCGTGGTGATTTGCGCATTATGAGTTCCAACGGGGGTGTTGCGACACCTGCCATGATTTGCGAGCAGCCGGTCACGACATTACTTTCAGGCCCTGCCGCGGGTGTTCTTGGCGGCGCGTGGAGTGGTATGCTATCCGGCTACAATAATCTCATTACGTTTGATATCGGGGGGACATCAGCCGACATCGGCATTGTCACAGGCGGTGCATTCGGCGAGGCAACGGCTCGTGACACCTGGATTGCCGGCTATCCAGCCTTGGTGCCAATGATCGATATCCACACCATAGGCGCCGGTGGTGGTTCCATTGCACATATCGATGCTGGCGGCGCGCCAAAGGTTGGTCCGCAAAGCGCAGGAGCTCGTCCCGGCCCAGCAGCCTATGGTCATGGCGGGCAGGACGTAACCGTTACCGATGCGCATGTGGCGCTGGGACGGCTGGTTCTGGATAATTTTCTTGGCGGCCGGATGACACTTGATGCTGAGGCGGCTGCAGGCGTTATGGATGCCTTTGCAGCCAAGGTTGCCATGAGCCGTGAAGATGCGGCACATGGCATTCTAACCATCCTCAACGCCAACATGGCCAATGCCATCCGTAGCAGAACCGTACAGAAAGGGCTGGACCCCAGGGATTATGCGTTGGTTGCGTTTGGCGGCGCGGGGCCGTTGCATGGAGCTGATGTGGCAGCCATGCTGGACATCCCGACGGTTATTATTCCACCGCGTCCCGGCATCACCTCCGCAGTGGGGCTGCTGACCACGGACTTACGTTATAATGCTGTAGCCAACTACCTTTCAGACGAGTGATGGCTTGGACATACTGCGTTTGAATGCCCTTTTTCAGGGACTTGAAGACAATCTCGCCGAGCGGTTTGCAGCTGACAGCATTTCACGCGCAAGCGTAACGTTTGAGCGTTCGGGTGATCTACGCTATGCCGGCCAGGGCTACGAGCTACGCATCGCATTTCCAGGCGGGTCTCTCGATACCCTGACCATGACCAAAGTTCTTGAGGCCTTCGGTGCAGCACATGAGGCTGAATATGGTCATCGTTTTGATGACAGTGTTATTGAGATTGTCAATGTGCGCATCACCGCTACCGCCGTTATGGAGAAAATCGCGGCTCCTTCAGTTGCACAACCTGCAGCAAGCTCTCCAATAGCAACCCGCCCCTGCGCTTTCGCCAGTCCGGGCAGCTCCGTTGAGTGGACTGAAACGCAGCTCTGGCAACGCGCCAGCTTACCTCTGAACCAGGATATTCCAGGACCAGCTATTATCTTGCAGGAAGATACGACAACTGTTGTTCCTCCTGGCGCTAGCGTTACAGCGGATCAGGCCGGCAATCTCATCCTGCGCTTGGGAGCTTTACAACCATGACAAAGACAATAGATGCTGTCACCGTTAGCGTGTTTCAGGGGGCATTGGAAAATATTGCCATTGAGATGGGTTGGAAGCTTATGCGCATGGCTTATTCCTCCATCATTCGCGAATCAGAAGACTTTGGCGCCGGTCTCGTGGATGCCGATGGCCGAGGTCTGGCCGAGTCTGTCCAGTCCACTCCACTTCAGTCCGGTCCCGGGTTATATCCGCGGGATGAAAAAGATTATGGCGGCCCGCGGCGAAACACTGAGCCCGGGTGACGTCATTATGCATAACGATGCCTATTCCGGTGCCAGTCACGGGCCGGACGTAGCTTTCATCGTGCCGGTTTTCTATGGCGGTCAGATTATCGGTTATTCCGCAAATACTGCCCACCATCTGGATATTGGTTCGCTTAGTCCCAGCTCATGCGGCATTGTCGACGCTATGGATGCTTATGCAGAAGGCCTGCAATTCAAAGCCATCAAGATTATGGAGCAGGGACAGCCCAACCAGATGGTCTGGCACATTCTCCGCGACAACGTCCGTGTTTCCGATCTTGTTGTTGGTGATATGCAGG
>CAYUYL010000151.1:0-5796 GCA_964449195.1 uncultured Filomicrobium sp. | reverse complement strand
GAAACACGGAAACGAAAAAAACACTTGACGCAGCAGCCTTATGTAAAGAACCAACTCAACAGCAAAGCCACCTCTCTATTGCAGAGCGTGAGTGGGCGATGCTACGGTGCGGCTCTGAATTTTCATCGCATTAACCCGTTTTCCGGCGCACGGATGATAAAATCTGCTAGCATTGAAGTGCCGTCATCACTTGGTGCTATAACGGACTGCGAATCAACAAGCCCTGCAATAGGAAAGAATGGACGCATGAAGCGTGATCGCAAAGCTAAAATCGTTGCCACCCTGGGGCCGGCCAGTTCATCTGCGGAAAGAATCGAAGAGTTGTTCCGCGCCGGCGTTGACGTTTTCCGTCTGAATTTCAGCCATGGCACACACGACGATCACGCAGAGCGCTTCAAGATTATTCGTGATCTTGAGACCAAAGTTGGTCATCCTATCAGCATTCTGCAGGATTTACAGGGCCCGAAAATCCGCATTGGTGTACTCACCTCAGGCGGCGTGGACCTCGTGCCCGGCGAAACAGTACGCTTCGTGCTTGCCAAGGAGGGCGCTGACACGCAGTCCATTCCTCTGCCGCATAAGCCGATTTTTGATGGCATAGCCCCTGGCCATCGCCTTCTTTTGGATGATGGCCGCCGCCGCGTTGAAGTGACCGGCGTTGAAAGTGAGGCCATCGAAGCCCGCGTGATCTACGGCGGCAAGCTTACCGATCGCAAGGGCGTAAACCTGCCGGATACCCTGCTGCCGCTATCACCACTGACTGAAAAAGACCGCGCAGATCTGGCATTCGGCCTTGAGTTGGGTGTTGATTGGGTGGCACTTTCCTTTGTGCAACAGCCAGCCGATATTATTGAGGCGCGTGAAATTATCGGTAATCGCGCCGGTGTCCTGGCTAAAATTGAAAAACCAACGGCTTTGGAGACCATCGACGGCATTATTGATTTGTGCGATGCCATCATGGTGGCGCGCGGTGACCTGGGCGTTGAAACGCCACCCGAGGAGGTTCCAGGCCGCCAGAAGGAACTGATCCGGTCATGCCGCCTGGCTGGCAAGCCCGTGATTGTTGCAACGCAAATGCTGGAATCGATGATGACTGCGGCAATGCCAACCCGCGCAGAGGCATCAGATATTGCAACCGCAATCTATGATGGCACTGACGCCGTCATGCTGTCCGGCGAATCTGCGGCTGGTGACTTTCCCCTTGAATCGGTTGCCGTCATGAGCCGTGTGATTGAGCGAACGGAAAATCATAAAGACTATCACTCTATCATCAAGGCGCTGGCGCCGCATGTTGAACCAACCGTGCATCATGCCGTTTCCGCCGCTGCGGCAGAAATTGCTGAAAAAATTGGTGCGGCAGCCATTGTCGCCTTTACATCCTCAGGTGTCACGGCATCGCGCATTGCGCGTATGCGCCCTGAGGTGCCTATTCTGGCGCTCACGCCCAACCAGGAGGTCGTGCGCCGGATGGTTCTGACGTGGGGTGCCTACGCGGTACACACAAAAGTTATCGACAGCTTCGGAGATATGGCAAAACAGGCCCGGCATTATGCTGTAACACAAGGCTTTGCTCAAACAGGAGACCGCATTGTCGTGGTTGCCGGTGTGCCGTTTGGCGTTGCGGGCTCCACTAACAACGTACGTGTGTTGGAGATCTAGTCAATACCTGTTCAGAGGGACGGATTTAATGCGGCCTGAGATATAGCCTCAGGCTTCCGCCAGCGCGAAACGCATGCCACGGCTCCAGATGAACAGAGCATTAGGATCATCCTGTTCCTGGCAGGCCAGTTCGACAAGATCATAAAAAACCGCACGCGTCAGAAGGGCCTCAAGCCTGCCGCGCACTAGCAGGTACGGCTTGAGCCCCCCGTTGTGGGCTTCTTCGACGAAGCGAATTGGATTATCAGGCCCGCATACCACGATATCGTCGACATTCGTCCTGAAAATCAGCCGCTGTCCATCACCGTGCCCCTCAGCCTGCATTTCAACAGCTAAAAAAGGTGCATCCACAATAGTGACGTCAACTTTCTCAACCGGTGTAACGAGATAATGCCGGCCATCAGAATCACACCGCAGAACACGCGAAAACAATTTAACTATAGATCTGCGCAAGATGGGGCTTCCCTGATATAGCCACGTCCCATCAGCTGCAATGGCAAGCCCGATATCACCACAATAGGATGGGTTCCACAGCTCAACCGGAGGCAGGTTATCATGGCCTTGGGCAGCAATAAAATCGGCCAATCCCTGGATACAATTACCGTTTTTAGCGTTGCTTTTCATCACATTCCTCCCATCTAAAGGATATATACGACAGTTTGATGAGATATGTGCCTGTGATGATGATCCAGGGCAAAATACTGCCAAACTTGGTGAAACGCTGGGAAATCAAGACCACACAGCACTATTTTAATTCAAAAAAAATTTTATTAAATACGATAGCGCTTTTGGAAGCTATGATTTGGGTGATTGCAGGCGGCTTTCCCCCATATTTCGCCAACGTGAAAGTGCACCTTCATATTCTGACCACTTTCACCACGCCACAGTTTAGTTAGATCGAGATCCACCCAGGCCAGTAAAGAAATCATGAACACGATACTCCAAACTGACACCCCCGATACGGATGCCGTTGCCCGGATTGAAGCTGCAGGCGCACGTATGCAAGGTATACATGCCGCTGCTGCTGAGGTGATTTTTGGCCAGGATCGCGTCATTCAACAGACGTTGATCACCCTTTTATCAGGAGGCCATGCGCTGTTGATCGGCGTACCGGGGCTTGCCAAAACACTTCTGGTGGAAACACTTGGCACGCTTCTCGGGCTTGAAGCCAAGCGCATTCAATTCACACCAGATCTTATGCCGTCTGATATTATCGGATCTGAAGTGCTAGAAGAGGTTCAGGGCGGCACGAAACGGGAATTCCGCTTTATTAAAGGTCCGATCTTTACGCAGCTACTGATGGCAGACGAGATTAACCGGGCCAGCCCGAAAACGCAATCGGCGCTGTTGCAGGCGATGCAGGAACACCATGTCACCGTGGCCGGAACCCGCCATGATGTGCCCAAGCCATTTCATGTTCTGGCCACCCAGAACCCCCTTGAACAGGAAGGCACCTATCCATTGCCCGAAGCCCAACTGGATCGCTTCCTGCTACAGGTTGATGTTGAGTATCCGGATATCGATGCAGAACGCCGGATGCTGCAAACAACAACGGGCACGCAGTCACAGCAGTTAACAGCCGCGCTATCCGGGCCGGAGCTGATGGAGATGCAACGTCTCATCAGAATAATGCCGGTTTCCGATAAGGTTGTTGAAGCGATTCTAGCACTCGTACGTGCGGCCAGGCCCGGCCCGAATGCGTCCGAAAACACCAATCGCATTGTGGCTTGGGGTCCTGGACCACGGGCAAGCCAGGCGCTGATGCTTGCCGTTCGCGCCAAGGCCATGATTGAAGGCCGCCTGGCGCCGTCGGTTGACGACGTTATCAGCCTTGCTGAGCCGGTGTTAAAGCACCGCATGGCGCTCACGTTCGCAGCCCGGGCTGAAGGTGAAACAATCAATGCCGTGATCGCACAATTGGCAGCAAATTTGGAGTAGATCATCGTGGCATTGGGTGGCCCGGCCGGCTTAACAACGGCGCTTAATGAAAAGCGCCGCGTGCTGCTTTCGCGCGAAGCAGAGGCGCAAACGCTTGCTGATCGTCTGCCGGCTCTGCTGATTGAAGCCATGCGCATTGCGATGACAATTGCTCATGGCATACATGGCCGGCGGCGGGCTGGGCCTGGTGAGACATTCTGGCAATTCCGGCAATATGAAAATGCTGATGCTGCGACACTTATAGACTGGCGCAGATCAGCCAGTTCTGATCAGCTTTACGTGCGTGAACGAGAATGGGAAGCAGCCCATACGTTTTGGTTATGGACGGATCTGTCAGCTTCGATGAATTTCCAGAGCCACTTAAGCGCGTTCAGTAAACGCGATCGTGCACTTGTTCTCTTACTGGCCGTGGCTGAACTTCTAGTGCGCAGCGGTGAGCGGGTTGGTTTGCTTGGCCTCTCCAAAGCAATCTCAAGCCGTAACGCCACCAGCCGTCTTGCTGAACTGATTGCAACCAATGAAAACACACCGATCCTCACCTCCAGCCTGCCTCCAGCAGCTCAATTATCGCGTTTCTCAGGGGTGATCATGGTGAGTGATTTTCTCGATCCGCCGGCCGATATTATCACGCGTATCGAGGCTTTATCTGCCGATGGTGTTTCAGGGCACCTGATCCAGGTGCTTGATCCGGCCGAAGAAACATTACCTTATGAGGGACGCGCGGAATTCTATAGCCCGGAATCCGATCAGCGCTGGGTTGCAGATCATGTTGATAGCCTCCGTGAGGACTACATAGCCAGACTGGCACAGCATAAGGCCAGCATTTCTGAACATCTTCAGCGCATTGGCTGGTCGCATTCAGCTCATCATACGGATCGCTCGGCAGCCGAACCTCTTTTGCAACTCATCATGCGGCTTCAGACGGCCGATGCTGGAGGTCAACGATGACACTTGGTGCATTGTCGTTTCTCAGTCCATGGTTGCTTGCCGGCTTGATCGCCCTGCCAATTATTTATTGGCTTTTGCGCACAGTGCCCCCCAGGCCGCGCCAAATTGCATTTCCCCCAACCCGCATTCTGATTGGGATAGAAAATCCCCGCAAGACTCCCCAAAAGACACCCTGGTGGCTCATGCTCATTCGTATGCTGGCCGCCGCATTGGTTATTTTTGCACTTGCAGATCCGATTCTGAATGCAGGACAGGATGGCGAACTTAAGGGAAATGGCCCTGTTGTGATTGTCGTCGACAATGGCTGGAGCGCGGGTGCACATTGGCCGGAACGCGTACGCATGATGGATCGACTGATCAGCCAAGCTGAGGCTGCGAACCGTCCAGTGCTTGTGGTTGGTACGGCAGAGCCTGCAAATGAGACCCTTCAAATTGTCCCCCCTCAACAGGCAAGAACCCGGGCAGCTGCGTTGACGCCCAGGCCATTTGTGCCGGATCAGATCAGTGCATTACAGCGTATCAAGGCTGCTTTGGAACAAAACAGTGGCGTTGATACTGTCTGGCTGAGCGATGGTGTTGATCACGGCGCAGCTGCAAACTTCGCTGCAGGGCTTGATACAGTTTCAGATGCTGGCCTTTCAATTATAGCTGTGGCCAACGACGCCGCCCCATTGGCTCTTGCAGCAACAATTGGTGACGGCGGCAAGCTGAAAGTGGACGTGCTGCGCCCCTTCGGCAGCGACAGACGCGGTGTGATTGCAGCGTTATCAGCACGCGGAGAGCAATTAAGCGAAACCTCTTTTGATTTCAAAAGTGGCGAAACGCGGAAAACAGCAGAAATTCTGCTGCCTTTGGAATTGCGCAATCAGGTCAGCCGTGTCATCATTGTGAATGAACGCTCTGCCGGGGCAGTTCACCTTTTGGCTTCAGGATCGCGCTGGTCACGCATTGGCTTGCTTTCCGGAACTGCACGTGAGCGCGATCAGCCGCTTCTAAGCCCCCTTTACTACGTGCGCCGCGCACTTGGACCTTATGCAGAGCTGATTGAAAATCAAACAGCCAATCTTTCCGATGGATTGCAAAATACTCTCAAACGCAAACCGTCACTGCTGCTTATGACAGACGTCGGCACGATAACCGGCCGCGATGCAGAAAGAGTGAGCGAATGGCTTGAAAATGGAGGCGTTTTAGTCCGGTTCGCCGGCCCGCGGCTTGAAAAGGGGGGCGATGAACTGCTGCCTGTTCCATTGC
>CAYUYL010000150.1:0-5806 GCA_964449195.1 uncultured Filomicrobium sp. | reverse complement strand
TCTTTCCGCCAGTGAGGACTTTCTTGAACCGGAACGCGAGGGTGCGGATCGGCCAGAAATGGCGCGCGCCGTTGTTGTGCCCTACGGCCTTGAAATGTCCGTCAGCTATGGCCAGGGCACGGCCTTGGGACCGGCAGCGATTCTGGCGGCCAGCAACCAGCTTGAACTTTTCGATGAAGAATTTGGCCGCGAGCCTTACTGTGATTACGGTGTTGCAACGCTGGTGCCGCCGGCAATCCCGTCGTCGATGCCTGAAGCTCTCGATCAGCTGGCACAACTCACCAGCGAGCTTCTCAGCCAAGATAAATTTCCCCTTATTCTTGGTGGTGAGCATGCTTTAACGCCGGGCGCGGTACGTGCGTTTGCAGAACGCTTCCCAGATCTCGCCATTCTTCATATTGATGCGCATGCTGATTTGCGTGACGGTTATCTGGGGGAACATTACTCGCATGCCTCGGCAATGCGGCGTGTTCTTGATTGCCCGGGCGTCTCCGTCATGTCAGTAGGCATCCGTGCCATTTCATTGCAGGAAAACGCATTTTACGAAGCCAATCGTGACCGCATCACGATCTGGTGGGCCAAGGATCAGGCTACCTGGAACATCGACGATATCGCCGGTGCGCTTGCCGGCCGGCCGATTTACGTGAGCTTCGATGTTGACGGACTGGATAGCGCACAAATGCCTGCAACAGGGACACCAACCCCGGGCGGACTTGATTATTGGCAGGCACTTGATCTGGTACGCAAAGCTGCGCAGGTTGGCCGCATCGTAGGCGGCGACGTTGTTGAATTGGCCCCCATCAAAGGCTTTCACGCTTATGATTATACGGCAGCAGCCATTGCTTACAAAATCATGAGCTATGCGTTGTGCGGGACAAACCCGCGAACCATCGCTGCCAACCGTTTTAAGTAACCTGTACCGATAATGACTGTAAGAGCGTAAACAGCAATAACCCTGATGCAGCAATACAGGCCACTGTGCGGACGCTGTTCCAAAATGTCCAGCGTGGAAGATAAACGTTGTGCCAGAATTCCAGCGTTGTATTCTTCGACACATCCAGATCTGCCAGCTTGTTATTCAACGGCACATTGCAGACCGCGGTAATGCCAAAGCAGCCGATAACGTAAAGACCTGACGCGATAGATGCAAGAAGCCCTGCCGGTGCGGGAAGCATTAATATGCCGTAACCGCCAATCACCAGAGATACAGGGACAAGGCCGATAAACAGCGTCATAAAAATCCAGCGAAATACTTCGCGGTTGATGGCCTGCATCGCTTCAGCCCCGCCACGGCCCGACGTATTGGTAAGTGACCGCATAATAAAATCGGAGAAGCCCAGAAATACACCGCCAACCAAAGCATATGCAATGATTGTGATCTGCGCGAGGATGTAAAACCAAAACGGCATGGAACACCCCTTTCAAATGAGGCCATTACGGCTTAAGCCTTGCTCATCAAGCTCTGCCAGATAAGAAGCCCAGCGCTGGTCTTTTTCCAAGTCGAGTTCTTTAAGATAGCTCCAGGTATAGAGGCCTGTATCATGGCCGTCATCAAAGACAATACGGACAGCATAACTGCCGACTGCGCGAAGGTCGCGGATCTTGACGCTTTGCTTGCCGGCAACGTTAATACGCTGATCGGGCGCATGCCCCTGAACCTCGGCTGACGGGCTCATCACCCGCAGCATTTCTGCCGTCAGTTCGTAACGCTCTGCGTCAGTAAATTTTACAGTTAAGATGGTTTGTGTGTCGTCCAAAGACAAAGTTGGCTTGATAAGGGTACCTTCTGCAGCCTGAATTTCGGTCCATGTCCTGGCAGCCAGGTCGCGATAAATCTTCGCGTGCACACTATCGGGTTTCGCTGCAACAATCGGCTTACCATCATCCGACGTTGCCCGGATATCCATGTGTAAGGGGACATGTCCCAGAAATGGCACGGCAAGTTTTTCAGCTTCAGATTCGGCTCCGCCATGCCCAAAAATATGGGAAGCCTCTCCGCATTTGGGGCAAATGAACAAACTCATATTCTCGATAATGCCCAGTACCGGCACCGCAACCTTCTGGAACATAGCAAGACCTCTGCGTGCGTCAATCAATGCCAGATCTTGTGGTGTGGAAACAATAACGGCTCCCGACATCGGCACCTGTTGCGCCATAGTGAGCTGTACGTCGCCTGTTCCCGGGGGCATGTCAACAACCAGCACGTCAAGCTGGCCCCAGTCGACATCCCGAAGCATCTGATTGAGTGCGCTGGCAACCATCGGCCCGCGGAAAATCACAGGCGCACCCTCCTCGACCAGAAATCCAATGGACATCGCTTTGAGGCCATAAGCCTGCATCGGAACGAGTTTGCCAGATGGCCCGGCTTCGGGGCGGCTTGAAATATCGAGCAGCCGGTGCTGGGACGGTCCATAGACGTCTGCATCGAGAATACCGGCCTTAAGTCCTAGGGCTTGCAGGCCAAGCGCTAGATTGACGGTTGTTGTCGATTTGCCGACGCCGCCTTTGCCACTTGCAACCGCAATGATATGACGGACACCTGGAATAGCTTGTGCGCCTGCACCTTGCGACTGGCCGGTTTGTCTGGGAGCCGCCTGTTGTGCCCGCACTTGGCTGACACGCGGATGTTCTGGCGCTTTGCCAGAACGCGATGTGCCTGGCGCATTTTCAGCCGTCAGGCTCGCCCGTACGCCTTTAACGTCATCAATTTCGCTAACCACGCGGGATGCAGCCTGGCGCAATGGTTCCAGTTCTTCGGCTCGTGCAGGATCGATGGTAATGGAAAAATAAACCGTATCCTCCCGGACAACAATTTCAGACACCAGTCCAAGATCGACAATATTCCCCTTCAGATCAGGCCCTTTGACCTTTTTCAAAGCTTCGCGCACCTGCTCCTGGGTGACCGCCATAGTTCCTGCCTCCTGATCATACTTTGCTAAGAATAATAATATTTAGCACGATGATAATTATGCACCTGATCACTGCTCAAAAGCAAAGTACAAAAAAATATACTGAGTGCATTGACTGGGGGGCTGTTGATGAGGCTCAATATAACTGCAAATCCTGCAGCGTTTGTCCGCATGCATGTTGCATGATTTGCCAGCGCAAACACTCTATGCATGTTTTGTTCTTTTTGATGGATCAAGGAACGCTCTCATGGAACAGGCCGGTGGTTATGTAACGACACATGTTCTTGATACAGCATACGGCCTGCCTGCTGCAGGGATGCGAATTGACGTCTATCGTCTTGGCGAGCTTGAAAATGAAAATCGCAGCCACATCATCAGCCTGGTGACAAATGCAGATGGCCGGACGGATCGGCCCGCGATTGCAGGTGCTGATATGGCGCCCGGTTCCTATGAGCTTCTTTTTCATGCAGGCGCTTACCTGAGGCAGATGAGCGGCGCCTGCTCCAATAATGTCCCGTTTCTAGACGAGGTTCCGATCCGTTTCGGAATTGATGACGCCACGCAGCATTATCATGTACCGCTGCTGTTGTCGCCATTTGGATATTCAACCTATCGTGGAAGCTAATAAGGCTTGCCGCAGTTATCTTCCCCCTTTTTCGAATGGATGAGACGATGCTTGACATGACGCAACTCTGGGAATGGCTGTCTTTTGCAGTGAGGTGGGCGCATGTTGTGGCTGCGATCGGCTGGATTGGAACATCTTTTTATTTCATCGCGCTTGATCTGGGTCTGCGCAGGCATGCCAACCTGCCGGAGGGTGTCGGTGGTGAGGAATGGCAGGTGCACGGCGGCGGATTTTACCATATCCAGAAATATATGGTTGCGCCTGACGGACTGCCGGGACACTTGATTTGGTTCAAATGGGAGTCGTATGCGACCTGGCTCACCGGATTTGCCATGTTGTGCGTTGTCTATTATGCCGGTGCCGACCTTTATCTGATTGATCGGAACGTTCTTGATATTGAAGCACCGGCCGCCATTGCGCTATCCATTGGTTCACTCGCGATTGGCTGGATTATGTATGACCTTTTATGCCGCTCACCCATCGGCCGTCATGATCTTGCTCTGATGTTACTGCTTTATGCGGTGCTTGTCGTGATAGCTTGGGGCTATACGCAGCTTTTTACGGGCCGCGCGGCTTTTCTCCACCTTGGAGCGTTTACGGCAACGGTAATGTCCGCCAACGTCTTCATGGTCATTATTCCGAATCAAAAGAAGGTGGTCACCGCGCTGAAGGCAGGTGAAACACCGGATGCGCATCTTGGTATACAGGCCAAGCAACGCTCGCTGCATAACAACTATCTGACATTGCCCGTGATTTTCTTGATGCTCTCCAATCATTACCCTCTGGCCTTTGCATCGCAGTACAACTGGATTATCGCCTCGCTGGTGTTTCTGATGGGCGTAAGCATCCGCCATTATTTCAATAGCTACTACGGCAAGCGTAGTGTGTTGGTGTGGACATGGGGTGTCTCACTGGTGTTGTTCGGCCTGATTGCCTGGGTTTCAACGCTTGGAACGCCAACATCGGAAGAGATGGAGGAAGCGTCCAGGGTCAGCGCTTACCATCAGCGTTTCCAGAAGCACGCACTGTTTGACAATGTGGTTGAGATCGTCAACAGCCGTTGCTCGATGTGTCATGCCGCAGAACCGCTGTGGGAGGGCATCCGTGTCGCGCCGAAGGGCGTCAAGCTCGAAACCGAAACCGAAATTGCGACGTTTGCACAGGAAATTTACCTCCAGTCCGGCCTGTCACACGCCATGCCACCGGGAAACATCACCGCGCTCGAAGACCGCGACAGGGCCCTGATCGTTAAGTGGTATCGCGAGGCGTTGTGAGATGCGGGGCAGGAACTGTAAAGAGGCTGTGTCTGCCAACACACAGTGGCGAACGAGTTGTTGCATAAGAGCCGTTATGCGGGGCAAGCGTATGCTTCTTCCTGATGACCCAAACTCAGCATCCGCCGGAATTTAGAACGTTCTCCGGACGCAAACAGAAACCCTGTCATGCCGGTGCTTGTCACCGGCAATCCTCCACCGAAACGGGAAAACGCTTGCCTGACGGCACCGTCTTAAGCCTTACTACGTGCACTATTTCCGGTCACCACGCTTGTTGAGCAATGCGTCCCGGCAATGAATGCCGGGATTATCAAGATTATGGTAAGATCAGAGAAAATCTTGAGTTCCAGCGGATATATTCGGGTCATCAGGTGTTTTTTGGGAAACGTAATTCTATACCGTTCAGGAGCGAGAATGACGTCTCGCTCTCATATCGCTCTCCGCTTTTTTAACGATTACGACGGCACCATTAAAATTGATGATTATCTGGTTTACCTGATATTACTCAACTGTTTTTTTAACGGCAGGACCGTTCCAGCAAAACGTTGCAACTGCTTTGCACGTATGCTCATCAAAAAAGCCAAAGTCCAAAAACAGCTCACATGTTACTTCTTTTTTGCCGACGCGGTATTTTGTGATGCCACGCTCGGCTGTCCATTCTGCTATATATTTATCAAGAAGCCTTTTGGCATCTTTTGTTGGACCTTCTTTTCCATAATCATTGACTGAGAAAGCCAGTTTCTGACAGGCCGAATATGCTCTGGAAGACCCAAAAGCAACCATAATAACAACCAGGAAGGCGCAAAAATAATTTATCTTCATTTTAAGCTCCCATGTTTTTTATTTATTCTCCGGCATCTTGAGCAGGATAACAAAATTAGCTGCCATAAGAGATATACGCGGCATTTTGTGGTTTCATACACTTTTCTGGGGGGCTTGAGAATAGTAAGAGTCCGTCCTTAAAATTAGCCAGTAAAATCAACGCCTCTCAATGCTCT
>CAYUYL010000149.1:0-5857 GCA_964449195.1 uncultured Filomicrobium sp. | reverse complement strand
AGCATCGTGTTTGCCCCGTTTGACATAAGCCTTCACGTATTTCGGCGGCATGAGATGAACATGATGACCAAGTCGTTTTAACTCACGTGCCCAATAATGCGCACTCGCACATCATCTTAATGGCGCCGAGACGCCGGTGGAGGGGTGCCGTCCACAACATCAGCTTGCCCTTCCTGGCCACCCAACGGCACGATCTCATTGGCGGCCGGGGAGGGGGAGCGGGCCGGAGAGGTGGTGTAACGTGTTGCGAAAAGACTCTAGCGCTCGTTGAGGCGCGGCATAATCTCAACGAAGTTGCAAGGGCGGTGACGATTGTCGAGCTGCCATTTTAAGATGCCATCCCAGCCGTCGCGGCATGCATTTGGCGAGCCGGGCAGGCAGAAAATGTAAGTTCCATTTGCAACGCCTGCGCATGCACGTGACTGAAGGGTGGACGTTTTAATTTTTTCATAAGAAATACTATGAAACAAAGTTGAAAACCCATCGATGTGTTTTTCGAATAAGGGGGTGAGAGCCTCCGGGGTGACATCGCGGCCTGTGAAGCCCGTGCCGCCAGTGGTTAGTACGACATCGATGTCAGGGCTGGCAATCCAAGTTGCGACCTTTGCGCGAAGCCGGTTCACATCGTCTGAAATGATGGCTCTGTCGGCGCTTTTATGGCCTGCTTCTTCAAGTAGGCTGACCAGTGTGTCGCCGGAGCGATCATCATCAAGCGTACGCGTATCGGACACGGTTAGCACAGCGATATTAAGGGCCAGAAACGGCCGAGTTTCATCGATTTTAACCATGATATGCTCCAATTACAGGTTGAGTTGCTTGTGCTGTTGTCGAAGCGTCTTTTAAAAGGCTTGGCCACGCGCATAGCCCTGATTAGGGTCGGTGAGCCGGCATCAATCGGGGGCAGTCGTCTTTTGTAAAACTTCTTGAGCCGCGAGCAGGTCGCGCCATGTTAAGCGTTTAGCTGCTGGTGTGCGAAGCAAATAGGCCGGATGTAGTGTCGGCATAACGCGCAACTTAGCACCGCTTTGCGTTGAGACCTCGCCCCACTTTCCACGTGATTTCATAATACCCTGCGAAATATTCAAAATTGCTTTTGCTGCCGGGCCTCCAAGTGTGATGATTATCTCTGGCGCAACAAGGTCGATTTGGCGCTCCAGAAAAGGTCGGCAAACAAGCACTTCTTGGGGCGTTGGCGTGCGGTTGCCCGGCGGGCGCCAGTACACAACGTTTGTGAGGTGTACTCCACTATCGTCAAGGCTAATTGCTCGCAGCATTTTGTCCAAAAGCTGCCCTGCACGCCCAACAAACGGCATGCCTGAAAGGTCTTCGTCACGTCCTGGGGCTTCGCCAATCACCATAACCCGCGCCGTCTCGGCCCCCCGGAAAAAGCAGAGATTCTTGGCGGTTGCCTTCAGGCTGCATCCGTCGAACAGGGCAAGAGCCTCACGTAAAGACTGCAAATTTTTAGCTGTGCGGGCGACTTCTCTTGCTTCAGCTTCCGCAGCGTCGGGTGGTGTTATGACGAAAGTACGTGCCGGAGCAGATACTGCTGCGTTTTTCTGCTTGACCGTGGTCGATTGCTGTATAAGGCCGGTGGCATTTAAGGGAGGCACATTGCCACGAGCCAGCCAATCGTTGGTGCTGGAGCTGATTGCTGCATCGACACCCATCGTGCGATACCATGAGAGAAGCGATAGAAGTGCCTCTCGCTCAATACTATGGAGTGTCTGATCTTCATTCATGAGTGTAATATAATTGCCAATAGCTGAGATTTCACCAGCATAATGTGCTTTGGCGGAAAAATCTGTAGAGTGCGGAAAAGATATACACGCGCTCACGAAACGTTCTAAATAGAGGCAATCAAACACTGAGCAACGGCATGGTGCGTATAAAAATGAAGGCGTGTATCTTCGACGCTCTCCCCTTGACGATTGCGAGCTTATCGTAGGTTAATCTCTTAGTTTCAAATTAAGATAGGATTTTCGCACGAATGTCCAAGAATGGTGCGGCTTTGCCAGAGCGCGAAGCGATGGAATGCGACGTTGTGATTGTCGGTGGCGGTCCGTCAGGCCTTGCTGCTGGCATTAAGCTTATGCAAATGGCCAACGACGCTGGCACCGAGCTATCTGTCATCGTTCTGGAAAAAGGCTCCGAGGCTGGTGCGCATATTTTATCTGGCGCTGTGATTGACCCAGTTGGCTTGGACCGATTAATCCCTGATTGGCGAGATAAGGGGGCGCCGCTGACAACGCCTGTGACACAGGATAAGTTCCTCTATCTCGGGCCGGCCGGGGACTTGACTATCCCGAACTTCTTGATGCCGCCGCTGATGAGTAACCACGGCAATTATATCGCGAGCCTGGGCAATGTCGTGCGCTGGCTTGCCGAGCAGGCTGAGGAACTCGGAGTGCAGGTCTTTCCGGGTTTTGCAGGCAGCGAACTTATTTATAGTAACGATGGCACAGTAACTGGCGTTATTACCGGCGATATGGGCATTGGCAAAGACGGCCGGCCCAAAGATACACTGCAGCGCGGCATGGAGTTACATGCCAAATACGTATTGTTGGCGGAAGGCGCACGCGGCTCGTTGTCTAAGGAGGCAATCCGGAAGTTTGAACTCGACAGCGATGCAGAGCCGCAAAAGTTCGGGATTGGCCTGAAAGAACTTTGGCAGGTCGCGCCGGAAAAGCATCAGCCCGGCCTCGTGCAGCACAGCTTCGGTTGGCCTCTGGACAACGCCACCGGCGGCGGCTCGTTCCTATATCATTACGGCGAAAACCTTGTTGCTGTCGGCTTTGTTGTGCATCTCAATTACACCAATCCATACCTGTCGCCATATGACGAATTTCAACGCTATAAAACACATCCGGCAATTTGTGAAACATTTGAAGGCGGCAAGCGTCTGGCATACGGAGCGCGCGCAATAACGGAAGGTGGATGGCAGTCTCTTCCGCAGCTGGTGTTTCCCGGCGGTGCTCTTATCGGTTGTGCGGCAGGTATGGTTAACGTGCCACGTATCAAGGGCAGCCATAACGCTGTTCTATCTGGAATACATGCTGCAGAAGCTGCTTTTGAGGCGCTGGAGAATGGTCGTCAGCACGACAAGCTCACAGACTACGAAAAGGCTGTTCGTAACGGACCCATTGCGGCGGACCTCAAGAAGGTGCGTAATGCCAAGCCGTTGTGGTCAAATCTTGGCACCGTTGGCGGTGTTGCTCTTGGCGGACTTGATATGTGGCTGAATACGCTCATTCCAGGGGTTGGATTGGGATATACGTGCAAGCACAAAAGCCCTGACCATACAACCTTGACACGGGCCGCCCAGTCGATGCGCATCGTATATCCGAAGCCTGATGGCGTACTCACCTTTGACAAGCTGACGAATGTTTCGTTTTCCGCAACAAATCATGAAGAAGATCAGCCCGTTCATCTCAAGCTCAATGATAAGGATATCCCTATTAAGGAGAACTTGCCGGAGTATTCCGAGCCGGCAAGGCGCTATTGTCCAGCCGGCGTTTATGAAGTCGTAGAAGATAGCAATGGGGAAAAGAAATTCCAGATTAATGCGCAAAACTGCGTACATTGCAAAACCTGCGATATTAAGGATCCTGCGCAAAACATCACTTGGGTTTGCCCTGAAGGTGGTGGCGGCCCTAATTATAGTGGTATGTGATAAATTATTGATGGCGGCATCGGCCACGGCTGTTCTTGCTCAGTCTGCATATGTCATATTCAGACGTAACGTGCGCTATAAATGCATGTTCTCCCAATGCTTTGGACGTTCATAACTATGCTGGCATTGCAGTCTCGCAGCGCATAATGGCTCTGTTATCGATAGTATGATGCTTGAGATGTCAGCGTTTGAGTGTAGCGGTGGTAATTCCGGTGGCTGGTGACGGCAATCAGGCGAAGTCTTAACCGTCCAGGCAAGAGACAGTGCAAATGCAACGCATAGTGTTGATTATCAGTGGCGGCATAGCTGCCTATAAGTCGCTTGAGTTGATCCGGCGGCTGCGTGAACATGATATTTCGGTTCGCGTTGTCATGACGAAGGCAGCGCAGAAATTCGTAACTCCATTGTCCGTTGGGGCGCTTAGCAATGAGCGCGTCTTTACGGATTTGTTTGATCTCAACGACGAGCGTGAGATTGGCCATATTCGTTTGTCCAGAGAAGCGGATCTGATTGTTGTCGCCCCAGCCACTGCAGATTTGCTGGCAAAAATGGCTGGCGGTCATGCGGACGATCTCGCAACAGCGGTTCTTTTGGCGAGCGATAAGCCTATTGTTGTTGCGCCTGCCATGAACCCGCGCATGTGGCGTCATCCAGCCACCCAACGGAACGTCACGCAGCTTAAGGCCGATGGTGTGCAATTCTTAGGTCCAAACACCGGTGAGATGGCCGAGTCCAACGAGGCAGGGCCGGGCCGTATGGCAGAGCCTGCTGAAATTCTCGATATGATGAGATGGCGCTTGGCTGGCCAAGCGGAACTCGCTGGTCAACATATATTGATTACGGCCGGGCCAACACATGAACCTATTGATCCTGTGCGTTATATTGCAAATAGATCTTCAGGAATTCAGGGCTATGCACTTGCTGTTGCAGCCCGCAATTTGGGAGCAGAAGTCACACTCGTTTCCGGCCCAACCAGTTTAGAGGCTCCGTATGGTGTAACATTTGTCGGGGTTGAGACTGCGAAGGAAATGCTGACGGCAGTCGAGCAAGCACAGCCCGTCGACATTGCTATTTTTGCGGCCGCAGTTGCCGATTGGCGTGTGGAACAAGCAGCGGACCGCAAAATTAAAAAAACAGATGAGGAAGTTCCAAGTTTATCATTTGCAGAAAACCCCGACATTTTGCGGACAGTGGCGCAGCGGTGTCAAAAGCGTCCGCGTCTTGTAATTGGTTTTGCGGCAGAGACCGAGAATGTGATTACCAATGCACAGGCCAAGCTTAAACGCAAAGGCTGCGATTGGATTGTTGCAAACGATGTTTCGCCTGCAAGCGGTGTTATGGGAGGCACGCGCAATACCATACATCTTGTTACAGGCAATGCAGTCGAAAGCTGGCCCAGGATGAATAAGCAGCACGTTGCTGAAAAACTTATGAAATTTATCTCAGAATCCATTCGCAATATTAATGCAACGACACAGTAAGATTGGCGTAGTCGCAATCAGATACACATCTTACTCTTGACCATATCCTACGAAGGACATATACATTGCTTAAAACGCTGGAAAGTGAATTTCCGGCGCCCAATGCATTGGGCGCTTGATTTTTGAGCATATGCAATGGCGTACGAAAGTTGTAAGAATTTATTTGGATTTTTTCGATATTCGTACTGCCTTTTCTGCTTATGAAACAGCGTGCCGGATGGGTATATCTCGTATAGTGAAGATCGCTCCTGCGAGCCTAGGACAATCAAATGTCGGGATCGTCTTTACAATTTCATTTATCTGATATCCCGGGATGGCTCACTGTAAAAGCATTTGATCAATTGTAACGTTTGACGAACAGGATCTATCATTTATGGCAAATACCTCCTCAGCAAAAAAAGCGGCACGCCAAGCAATCCGCCGAACAGCTATCAATAAAGCCCGTCGCACACGCTTGCGCACTGAAGTTCGCCGCGTTGAAGAGGCTATAGAAGCCGGCAATCGGCAGCTAGCTGCCGAAGCTCTCAAGGCTGCGCAGCCAATCATCGCGCGTTCAGGGCAGCTTGGCATCGTGCATGCGAATACGGCAAGCCGCAAAGTTTCGCGCTTAGCAAAGCGTGTTAAGCAAATGGCTTTGACGGTGGAATAATACCAAGCTGTAGATGAATCGACTCGTGTGGTTTCCCTTATGCTGCAAATCATG
>CAYUYL010000148.1:0-5929 GCA_964449195.1 uncultured Filomicrobium sp. | reverse complement strand
TATAGTCCGCTGTATAGCGGACCGATCCGGCTTTTAGCCGGTGGAGAATTCACTGACCAGACTTAGCGTTTGTGTTTTCATCTATACCAGTGCACCTACGCACCCAAATTACCTTATTTCACAATTCGATAGCGTGAGCTTCAATTCTTGCTATTTATGCTCGTTTCGGAGTAAACAGGCGCGCCAGTTAATTTAAGGAATTAAGTATGTTGCCATTACCACGCACTGATCTGCAGTCCAATACAGCTGATTTTGAACGCATTCCTTTGATCAAGCCGACTGGATTTCGAGAGTATGATGCGCGCTGGCTTTTTCCGCAGGAAATTAATTTGATGGGCCTGCAGGCCATTGGTCTTGGGCTAACAACGCTGTTCGAACGGCGTGGCGTGCCGAAGCGGTTTGTCGTCGGCCATGATTTTCGCTCTTATTCCTCCTCTGTCAAGCAGGCGCTCATGTGCGGTCTACTGTCTGGCGGCGGTGAAGTGCATGACATCGGCTTGGCGCTTTCACCTATGGCTTATTTTGCCCAGTTCGCGCTTGACGTAGAGGGCGTTGCCATGGTCACTGCCAGCCATAATGACAATGGCTGGACAGGCATTAAAATGGGGATGAACCGTCCCCTGACCTTTGGTCCCGATGAAATGAGCGAATTAAAGTCAATCGTTCTGGAAAACCAATCGCAATCCTCTGGGGGCGGCAGATATATTTTTGTATCCGATATGGCTGATCGCTATATCGCATCTCTTGTAGACCGGCCAAAGCTGACGCGTAAGCTCAAGGTTGTTGCAGCCTGCGGAAATGGTACGGCCGGTGCGTTTGCGCCGCAGGTTCTCGAAGCGATTGGATGCGAAGTCATACCGTTAGATGCGCAGTTGGACCATATGTTCCCGCGCTATAATCCAAACCCTGAAGACATGAAGATGCTGTACGCCATTGCAGATGCGGTACGCGAAAACAATGCTGATGTGGGGCTTGGTTTCGATGGTGACGGGGATCGTTGCGGTGTCGTTGATAATGAGGGGAACGAAATCTTTGCCGACAAGGTTGGTGTTATGCTGGCCCGTGATATCTCCGTGTTACACGCCGATGCCCGGTTTGTTGCAGATGTGAAATCAACAGGCCTATTTATGACGGACCCTGTTCTTAAGGCCAATGGCGCCAAGACAACGTATTGGAAAACCGGTCACTCTTACATGAAGCGTTACAGCCATGAGACGAAGTCTCTGGTTGGCTTTGAAAAGTCGGGCCATTTCTTCTTTAACCCGCCACTCGGCCGAGGTTATGACGATGGTATCGTGGCTGCTTTGGCCGTTTGCGATATGCTTGACCGCAACCCAACGAAAACGATGGCAGGCCTTGTCCGCGATCTTCCTAAGACGTGGCAGTCACCGACGATGTCACCGCACTGCGGCGATGAAGTGAAGTACGGCGTCGTTGACCGCATTGTTGCCCATTACAAGGGCATTTTCGATAATGGCGGTGAGATTGCAGGCCAGAAGGTGATTGACCTCATCACTGTCAACGGTGTGCGTCTTGTGTTGGAAGATGGAACCTGGGGTTTGGTGCGTGCATCTTCGAACAAACCGGAATTGGTCATTGTTGTCGAAAGCCCGACGTCGGAAGAGAATATGCGCGCAATTTTTGCTGATATCGATGGCCAATTGCAACGCCATCCTGAAGTGGGCGCGTTCAATCAAAAAATTTAATGCGAATTCAATGCTCTCTCTGTAAAAGCCTTTTATCTTATCTTGGTGCGTGGCGTATCACTCTTCATGACAGCATCAGTTTCCATGGACGACGGCCGCGCCAACGCGCGGCCGCCTCATACCAGGAGTTGCCGAGTTGATTAGCTGGAGGCGTTTTGCGTGCTGGCCTTCTGCTCCTGTGCGGCTTTGATCCCACTTTGCAGGCGCCCGACTATGTCAGGTATGCCCCAGAGTACGCCGCTGCCACGCAGCGCAATCATGAGAGAGACGGCAAATAATGCGATTTCCCGTTTGATCGCATTGAGATTGCCGACAAGCCCTTTGGAAAAGCCGAATTTGTTCATGGCATAGATCAGCAGTACGGCGCAGGCCGCCATTGCTGCATAGCGGCTGACATGGCCGCCCCAAAGTAGAGCAATACCAACTGCGACTAGAATGAAACCGGGTTCCAGAAAAGATTTGATGCTTGGCATGCCGACGAACGCTCCGCCGACGATGAAGACCGAGGCCAAGGACAGGCGCAGCAGCACGCCGGTTGTTTCACGATCTATAATTGGCTGTAGCGCAGCGTCTCCAAAGATGCGGTGGTCCATGGCACGGTGCCCGGAACCGAGACCATAGAGGGCAAACATCATGCCCGAGAGCGCAACATCTCTGATTTGCACGAGAATAGCCGGCGCCATATAGGTTTTAACGCCAGGGTCAACACCGTTCGTGGTCACAACTGGCAATGCGATGACAAATGACCAGAGCAGAAATGCGTAGATCAGTGCAATGGGGCGGACGAGCAGGCCTGCAACCAGCATGATGCCTGTGACCAGTTCGAAAGCTGATAACATGCTCAGGAAGGCCCATGGCGATAGAAAGCTGCCGGGGCCAAATAACCAGACCATGAAGAATTCGTTGATATAGCCTGTGGTGGATGTGTAGCTGGCGACCAGCTGATCACTTGTAGCGGGCATCAGCAGCTTAGAGAGTTTGTTCCAGCCACCAATGATAAAGAGCGCTCCCATGCCAATACGGATTGCCATGGCAATCATTGCAGGATCATAGGTCCCGATGGTACTCCAATCCGGTTTTTGCGCGCGATCTGAATGCGTGGTTTGCGTAGCTAGGTCTTGTGATTTTTTAACTATCATGTATGAGATTCCTTAACAAGGCAAGGCACAAATTCTGTGCTGTTATTTGTCTTTTTCAAAAACACTGGCGAATACGTCTGCTGGCTTTTCATCATGCCATGCAGGCGCCTCGAATGTGTCCCAGGTTGCAAGCACGCGAGCGCCGAGCTTTACGCGGTCGTAAAGCTCAATGACATGCGCATTATGCATGCGTACACAGCCCTTGGAGACGTTCTGGCCGATGGTCCAGGGGGCGTCTGTGCCGTGGATGCGATACAGCGTATTACCCAGGTAAAGAGCACGCACCCCCATTGGATTGCGCGGATGACCACCCGGCACGAAGGCAGGCAGTTCCGGGTTTTCCTTGCGCATCGACGCTGTTGGCGTCCATGAGGGGTTAACCGCTTTGCGTGTTACCCGCTCAAAGCCCTGCCAACGGCTTTCTGCGCGTGGAACGGCAATCGGATAGCTCATGGCACGTCCACGATCTGTGACATGATAGAGACGCCGGTCGCCAAAGCTGACGATAATGTTGCCTTGTGCGTATTTCTCTGGAAAACGCACAAGCCTTTTGTCGTTCACGGAGTTTTTTTCCGTCCCGAAGAGCCAGGAGGCTTGGGCTTTTGCAGGTGATGTGGCCGCCATTGTGACAGGCACCGCACCGAGCATGAGCCAGACGGCAAATAAGTGGTGTTTCATTAAAAGATTCCTACGCGTGTCTCATCGTGTTGAGACAGGTTCAATGCAGATTAGAATTTGAGTGGTTGTGGCACTGATCGGTGCACGGCCTGATCAGGCGTGAGCTATTCGTGCGTGCAGCATTGATTTGCAGGGGTTAATTGCGCATCCGTGGGGAAATCGCGTGAATGGACCAAAATGCAGCGCGTGATCCTGTTGGTCCACGGATCGGATCCAGCCACCCGCCAAGCGGTATAAGCCGTTTGGGGTGTGGTGATGTATTCCAAAAGAAAGGTGTGCTTGCAGCGAGCTGTGGCAACAGCCGTTTGTCGTCATCGTTGCTGCGTGAGCGAGCATGGGACGTAACACCACTGAGCTTGCCATTGCAGTCGTTGCGGGGCGGCTGAGGAGCGCGTAGTTTGGTGCAGGGTTTGGCTTGCGGTTGTGCGGTTACGGCTTTATCGGCGAAGCTCAACTTTGCAAGTTTTTGAGACCAGCTTGCAAAAGACTGACCGTTGGAAAGCTGAGATGAAAGTGCAACAACGCTGGTAAGGACGGCGGCAATAAAGATTATGTAATTATGCCGCTTCAATGTCATGCTCTCATGTCTTTCCTTAGTAGCTTGGCCATAACTTCTTAACTCGAGCATATAGAAAAAGATGATACCTCTTGGGCAAATAATATATTGCTCGAGTGCACGTTAACGTCATTGATTTACACGTTGAAGAGCTTTTCACGATATCGTGTCGTGAAGTGATGAAGATATCACCCTTGAGTGCAAAACCACAACCCTGCCGTATTGCCTCTAGATAGATCATACGCTGATGATCCATTCAGTAGGATTGCAAATGACACCAGATCTTCCAACCGTTGAAATTGCGATTGTGAAACAAACCAATATATTCCGCCGCCAAAATGCCTTGAATGCAGTTCGGCGGAATCGTTTGCTTGATCTGGCTGCACGCCGGTTTGCGCAATACCTCGCAAGAACCGGCAAGTTTTCACATACAGCGGACGGGCGCAAACCAGCTGAGCGTATTTCAGCCACAGGCTATGAGTATTGCCGTATTTCTGAAAACCTGGCGTTGCGTGGAGATTCACGCGGTTTTAAAGCTCGCGTACTTGCAAAATCTTCCGTGGAGGGGTGGAAAAAGTCACCCGGCCATCGTCGCAATATGATGGAACCCAGTGTGACTGAAATTGGCGTTGGCGTTGCCAAGGCGCCGGGTAAGCACCAGTATTTGTCGGTACAATTGTTCGGTCGGCCGCGCGCCTTACGATATACTTTTGAAATACGCAACACAACGCAACAGCGCGTTGGTTATAGCTTTGCAGGCCGTCAGCGCACCGTGCCGGCGCGTGTTGTCCTGAAGACCACGGCCTGTGAGCCTGGAAAATTACAATTCTCAAGATCTGTCGGCCTTGCAGCTCAGCCTAATCGTGCTGCACGATTTACAACAGGTCGTGGCGACCGCTTTATTTTATCGGTCCGCAACGGCAAAATCGTTGTGTCACGCAGGCGGGGCAGGGATTGATAACCCTCTTTACGGGCTTGCCTTTGGCGCATCCTGCGCGCAAACTCGTCTGCGTTGTGGAAAGCGAGAAAGATGGGATATATGTGGGGGGCCAAGACCGGAGATTATGCCTGATCAGTGTTATTTTTCGTAGGGGAGTTGTGGGATGAAATTACTCATTTCAGGGGCATCTCCCTATGCGCGTAAGGTACGTATCGTGGCTGGCATGAAAGGACTTGATGATCGCATCGATCTGATTGAGCCGGATAGTGACAGCTATGCGGTTCTGCGTGCGCAAAACCCGCTTGGCAAAATTCCAATATTGATTCTGGACGATGGGGCTGCACTCTACGACAGTCACGTCATTTGCGAATATCTTGATGCCCAGGTTGCAAGTCCGGTTCTTTTTCCAGGCGAAGGTCTGAAGCGATGGCAGATGCTGACGCACGCTGCAATAGGCGACGGTATTCTCGATGCTGCACTTTTGGTGGTGTACGAGCATCGATACCGGCCGGGCGGCATGCAGGTGCAAAACTGGCTTGATATGCAACAGGCTAAGATTGGCGCTGCCGTTGCGCAACTTGAAGCCGCCCCACCCGTTTGGCAGGGGGGGCCGGATTATAGCCATATCACAATTGCGGCCGCCCTCGGGTATTTGGATTTACGCCAGGATGGTGCGTGGAGAGACGGTAATCCGAAGTTGGTTTCCTGGCTTGAAGCCTTTCGCAAAGCAGTGCCAGCCTTCGACAAAACCGCTCCACCGGCCTGCTGATCCAGAATTTTGATCTCCATCCCACAATAATGATGAACCTATGTGATGGTTAGCGGTGTATGGGTTACTATAGCGTTTGACCCGCTTTAGAGTCTGTCCCAATAAAAATCTAAGCATTTCTCAATCTTACAATTCTCCTTA
>CAYUYL010000147.1:0-6022 GCA_964449195.1 uncultured Filomicrobium sp. | reverse complement strand
CAATTATTGTGACCTGGGTGATCGCGTTTCCAATTGGTATTTATTCGGCAACGCATCAGTACAGCTGGAGTGATTATGGGCTGACGTTTCTTGGCCTGCTTGGCATCGCAACACCGAATTTCCTTTTGGCGCTTTTGCTGATGTATCTTGCCAACGTCTATTTCGGAACCTCCATCGGCGGATTGATGGCTCCGGAATTTGTTAACCAGCCGATGAGTTGGGCCAAGTTTGTCTCGGTCCTCGAGCACTTGTGGATTCCTGTTCTCGTGATTGGCACATCCGGCACCGCCGGTATGATCCGCACTCTGCGCGCTAATCTGCTGGATGAGTTGCAAAAACAGTATGTGACGACAGCAAAAGCGAAGGGACTGGCACCATTTCGGGCGTTGGTGAAATATCCCTTGCGCATGTCGCTGAATTTCTTCATTGCAGATATCGGCAAGCTTCTGCCAACGATTGTATCAGGGGCAGAGATTGTTGCGATCGTTCTGTCTTTGGAGACAACAGGGCCGCTTTTGATTAGTGCGTTGCAAAGCCAGGATATGTACCTGGCCGGTTCCTTTCTAATGTTCTTGGCATTTCTAACCGTTATTGGTGTGCTGATTTCCGATATTGCGCTTGCCATCCTGGATCCACGTATCCGCCTTGCCGGGGGAGAAACAAAATGACGAGCTCGCAGCTTCCCCCCCCTGGCGCTGATATGCATCACTATGTTAATGGAAAGCCGTTTGATGCGCGTTCCATCGAACGGCTGACAAAGGAGCAGGAGAGCGTCTATCTTGCGTCGCAATGGCGGCTGATGTGGTGGAAATTCAAGCGGCATAAACTGGCGATGGTTTCCGCTGTTTTTCTTGGCCTGCTCTATATTATGGTTCTGATTGCAGAATTTCTTGCGCCTTATAATTATCAGAACCGGAATATTGATTTTATCTACGCGCCGCCGCAGGCGATCCATTTTTTCCATGAAGGCAGATTTGAGGGGCCGTTTGTCTATGGCACGACATTCAATCTCAATATGGAGAATCTCAAGCGTGAATATGCGGTGAATAAGGCCGACGTTCAGCACCTGCGTTTTTTCTGCAGGGGGGACAGTTATGAGTTTTGGGGGATCTACAAAACCGACTGGCATTTGTTATGTCCCGCCAAAGGTGGCCAGGCCTTCCTGCTCGGTACCGATAAACTTGGCCATGATGTTCTCTCCCGCATCATCCATGGCGCACGGATTTCCCTGACAATCGGGCTTGCCGGTGTGGCCGTCAGTATTATTCTCGGCGTTATTCTGGGGGGGATTGCCGGTTATTATGGCGGGTGGACAGATTTGTTCGTGCAGCGTTTGATCGAAGTGCTGCAAAGTTTGCCGTCGATTCCACTTTGGCTGGTGATTGGGGCACTGGTTCCGATCACCTGGAGTGCGCTGGCCGTCTACTTTTTTATCACTGTGATTCTGGGGTTGATCGAGTGGACCGGACTGGCGCGGTCTGTGCGCTCTAAGCTGCTGTCGTTGAGGGAGGAAGATTATGTGCTGGCCGCCCAGTTGATGGGGGCTGGCGGTGGCCGCATTGTCAGCCGGCATTTGATCCCAGGGTTTACAAGCCACTTGATCGCGTCTGCAACGCTTGCCATTCCAAGTATGATTCTCGGTGAAACAGCTCTAAGCTTTCTTGGCCTGGGGCTGCGCGAACCAATTGTCAGTTGGGGTGTTTTGCTCACACAGGCGCAAAATATCAACGCCGTTGCATTGTACCCGTGGCTGATGTTGCCGGTTGTTCCGGTCATCCTGGTTGTGCTTGCGTTTAACTTTTTAGGAGATGGACTGCGTGATGCAGCAGATCCGTATAAATAGTGTGTCGTGGTTCCGGTGGCAGATGGTGCTTTCGGCAACTTATACGCTAAGCTGCTTTGCATGTCCTGTGATGAGAGAACGCATAATGATTAATCCCATCCATCGCATATCCGTTGTCCGGAGCGTATTGATCTGGGGACGATCGTCTCGCAGTTTGAAAATACCCAAATTCCTATCTTGACTGAGTCCCTCACAATCTGGTTGGTCAAAGTGTGATCTGATGTGATCGCGTTGCACTTGAGATTGCCTCCAACACCCGTCTTAATCATGTTGCTTCTTACTGTAGAGGCAGCATGAAGAGCAAAAAGCGATAAACATATTGTCCGGTTTCCCGGCCTAGCGAATAGGATAAGATATGGTGCTTGCGCGGCGTAACCGTCACATTCGAGTGCTGATGTACAGCCACGATACCTTCGGACTTGGTCATTTACGCAGATGCCGTGAAATTGCCCATGCTCTTGTGGAGCAATTTAAAGGGCTCCACGTGCTCATTGTTTCCGGCTCATCAATTGCAGGTGCCTTTGAATTTCGCGCACGTGTGGATTTCATTAAGATTCCAAGCGTCATCAAACTCTACAACGGTGAATATACGTCGCTGTCAAAACACATTGACCTGAGTGAAACTCTGGCCATGCGGCGCTCTATTATTGAGCATGCAGCAGCGCATTTCAGGCCAGACATCTTTGTTGTCGACAAAGAGCCGCGCGGACTGCGTGGCGAACTGGAACCAACTCTGCCTGTGCTTTACAATCAGGGGTGCCACATCGTGCTTGGGCTGCGTGAAGTGCTGGATGAACCTGACGTTGTAAGGCGCGAGTGGGATAAGAATAATGCGCTGGAATGGGTGGAGAAGTACTTCGAGTCAATCTGGGTGTACGGCTCCAAGGATTTCTACCATCCTTTACAAGGGCTTGAGCTTCCCGAGACGATTGAAAATCGTATGCGTTATGTCGGGTTCCTGGGCCGGCGTGTTTCGCGCCTGAAAAAATCCTCAATCCAGAACCTGCCGGAAAATTTTATCCTGGTCACGGCCGGCGGCGGGGGAGACGGAAGCCAGCTCATGAGCCAGGTTCTGGCAGCTCGCGAATCTGATCGTCAGTTGACTTATCCGCTGGTGATGTTGCTCGGTCCGTTTATGTCGTCGCGTAGCCGGTCTGAGATTACTCACCGCGCGCAGCGTCTGCGTGATGTCTACGTCTTTGATTTCGACAATCAGATTGAAAGCCTCATGAGCAAAGCAACAGCCATTGTGGGTATGGGTGGATACAACACGTTTTGCGAAACGATGTCATTCGATAAGCGGATGCTCATTATTCCGCGTAAACATCCACGGCGCGAACAATTGATCCGGGCAGACCGGGCTGCGCATTTTGGATTTCTGGATATGCTGGACCCGGACAATGCCTGTGATCCGCGCCGAATGGCTGACGCATTGCGGGCTTTGCCTTTCCGCAAGCGGCCATCCGAATGCGAGAATAAAATTGATATGGATGGTTTGCAGCGGATTGGTAAGATCGTCGGGCGTATAATACGCCGGCGTGACCGTGGCCTTCGCGGTGATCGCCCGCCTAAAAAAGTGTCTCAGCTGTCTTGAGATCGGAGTTCGTGAATGACTGGCCGCACCGCAGTAATTCTTAAAGGTTATCCGCGTTTATCAGAAACATTCATTGCGCAGGAATTGCAGGGGCTGGAGCAGGCGGGCCACCAGTTTATATTCTATGCTATGCGCCAGCCACGTGATGCGAAACGCCATCCGATTCACGATGAAATCCAGGCTGAGGTCGTTTATTTAGCAGAATATCTGCGGCAGGAGCCTCACCGTGTCTGGTCTGCTATAACCCAACTTGTCTGGCGGCCGCGTTTCTGGAGTGCTGCTGCGTCATGGCTGGGGGATCTCCTGCGTGAACCGACCCGCAACCGTGTGCGCCGCTTTGGCCAGGCCTGCGTTCTTGCCGCTGAGCTTCCGGATGATGTTGACAGACTTTATGCGCATTTTATTCACACACCTGCAGCAGTTACCCGATATGCGGGGCTTATCCTCGACTTGCCATGGACCTGCTCTGCGCATGCGAAAGACATTTGGACGTCACCTGACTGGGATTTGCGGGCCAAGTTAAAAGCAGCGGATTGGGTGGCGACGTGTACCGCTGTTGGTCACGCGCATTTGCAGTCGCTGTCTGAGTGCTCGCAATCGGTACATCTCATTTATCACGGTCTCGACCTCAAGCGTTTTGCGCCCTTTGATCGAGCTCCAAGTGTACGTGATGGCAGTGATCCGGTTAATCCGCTGCGGATTATGAGTGTTGGCCGGGCAGTTGAAAAGAAAGGCTTTGATACGCTGCTGGATGCGCTCTCTCTGTTGCCCGCTGATCTCAATTGGCGCTGGACCCATATTGGCGGTGGTGATAAATCGTCTGAACTGAAGGCGCAGTGCACGAGACTGGGGCTTGATAGCCATGTCAACTGGCTTGGTGCCCAGGATCAGTCCTTTGTGCTCAACACCTATCGCACATCGGATCTGTTTGTGCTGCCGTGCCGCATTGGCAAAGATGGTGATCGCGATGGGCTGCCCAATGTGCTGGTGGAAGCGCAAAGCCAGGGGCTGGCCTGCATTTCAACGCCGATTTCAGCCATTCCGGAATTGATTGATAGTGACGCGTGCGGGCGTTTGGTGCCGCCGAATGAGCCTGAAGCGCTGGCGGCGGCGATTGAGGCGTTGGCGCGTGATCCAGGTTTGCGTGATCGGATTGGCAAGGCTGGCGAGGCGCGAGTGCGCAGCCTATTTGATTATAATATTGGAATTCGCCAGCTTGACGCGTTGTTCAAAGGCTCGAAGACTGCAATCGTGCCCTCTGCAGAAGTAGAGACAGCGTCAAACGTGACAGCTGAGGCTGCGCAGTGAAGCCCCGCATTCTATTTTATGTGATGCATTTGCAGGGCATTGGCCATGTTGTGCGTGCTTCACGCATTGCGAGTTATCTTGCAAGTCATGGTTTTGAGGTGGCGCTGGTGATGGGCGGCATGCCACTGCAGGCTTTGCAATTTGAAAATGTGAAAATCGTGCAGCTTGCGCCGCTGCGCATGGCTGCAGACAGCTTTCGTAAGCTTTTGAAATCAGACGGCACTCCAGTTGATGACGCCTATAAGGTGGCGCGTTTCGATCAATTGCGTGAGACCCTGATGTCGTGGCGTCCGGATATTGTGATGGTCGAGGCGTATCCCTTTGACAGACCGCAGATGCATTTTGAGCTTGTGCCGTTCCTGGAGATGGCAGCTGCCTTATTGCCACGACCGATCATTGTCTCGTCCGTGCGCGATATTCTGCAAAAGAAAGACAAACCAGAGCGTGATGATATCACGCTAGAGCTTTTGCAGACTTTTTTCGATCATGTTCTGGTGCATGGTGATCCCCATCTTGCAACGCTGCAAGACACATTCCGGCACGCAGACAAAATTCAAGAGATGGTGCATTACACCGGCATTGTTGCACCATCCGCCTTCACGCCTTTTGCAGAGCCGGCGTATGATGTTGTTGTCACCTCCGGCGGTGGAACAACGGCAAAAACCGTACTTGAAACCGCCCTTGCTGCGAAGCCTGCGACACCGCTGGCGAATGCCCGTTGGGTTGTCACGCTTGGTCATAATGTCGATTCGGAAACGGCTGATAACATTCATGCAGCGGGTCGCTCGGTCGGGGTGACGGTTGTTGATTTTCTACCCGAGCTCGGCCGTCATATGCTCACTGCAAGTCTTGCCATTGCGCAATGCGGCTACAATACTGCCGTCGATTTATTACGCGCCGGCTGTCCGGCGGTGCTCTGCCCATATGCCGGTATCAAACAAAATGAACAGTTGCGCAGGGCCGAGTTATGGGATGCGCGCGGCTTGGCTGCACTCGTACGGGAAGATGAGCTCACATCCGCAAAATTAATTGGGGCTATTGATCATGCTCTGGTCCTTCCTCGGCCAGCGCTCGATATCAATATGTCTGGGACAGAGAATACAGTGGAATTGCTTCGCCGATTTCTTGCAGTCTGAACTCCAGGCAGGATGTGCACCAGCCTGCCAATTGCAGTGGCGGGACGTTTGCGCCCGCTATATAGTCAGCCACACTACACGACACTTAGTCCTACTGTGTCATAAGTTGTTGTTTCTACAGCAGCAAGGACAACGCTGATA
>CAYUYL010000146.1:0-6084 GCA_964449195.1 uncultured Filomicrobium sp. | reverse complement strand
GTATGTGATCAGGATCGCAGGCAGAAGCAGCACCATGGACGTGCCAAGCAACAGCAGGATGTACGTCCGCGCTCCATTCCTGGCGGCCTCATTTCCTTTATGGGCCACAAGCGGATATGTCGACAGTGTCAGAATTTCATAAAATATGAAAAGCGTGAACAGATTAGCTGAGAACGCAAGACCAATCGTGCTCGAGATCGCAACCGCAAAGCAGACAAAAAACGATGTCTGCCGCGGTTCATTGTGGCCCCGCATATAGCCAATGGAATAAACTGAATTGACGATCCAAAGCGTTGAAGCCACTAGGGCAAACAACATGCCGAGCGGTTCAACCTTAAAAGCGATGCCAAATCCCGCGACAATATCAAAATCGAGCGCCTCCGGCCGACTGCCCGCGACGATATAAGGCACCAGATCAGTTACAACAACCCAAAGCGCGGCCGCTGCCGTGAGCGTCACCATTTCACGAAGATTGGGGACCCGGTAGAAGACGGGGATGGCTATAGCAGCAATCAAAGGAATCAAAACAGCTGCCAGAATAAGTTCATGCGGTTGCAGGCTGGTCAGGTTCATTGTTTCAACCCTTCCAGAAGTTGTTCGGCAGCCTTGCCGGCGACATCACCAGTCCAAGACGTCTCAAGGCCGAAGTAAAGTGTTGCGGCAGCCAGCAGAAGCATCGGCAGCATCATACTTAGGGGAGGCTCCTTGGCGTCGGCACAGCGTTCACTGGCCGGTTTAAAATAAGCAACTTCTATGACGCGGCCAATGTAGATGACGGCAATCAGTGAACTTGTCATCATCGCCAACACAATCGGCCACCACCCTTCTTCCAAAGCCCCAACGCCAAGGTACCATTTCGAGACAAACCCGACAGTGCCCGGCACGCCGATAATGCTCAAGCCGCCGATGACGAACACTGCCATTGTTAGCGGCATCTTAGTCCCCAGTCCGCCCAGTGCGCTCAGTCTGTCCGTTCCGATCCGGAATAGAACGGCGCCGATAGCAGCAAACAATGCTGCCTTCATAATGCCGTGGTTCACAAGATGTACAATAGATCCGGTGAGGCCCGCTTTGTTGGCAATCGCAATGCCCAGCGTGATATAACCGATCTGGGCAACGGAAGAGTAAGCCAGCATACGCGCAATACGATCTTCATAGATGGCCAGCACGGAAGCGATAAACATAGCCGCCAGCGATAACACCAGGATCACTTCCGTCACAGGCAATTGCGACAACGAAATCGCAGCACCAAACACGAAGAAATAGAGCCGCAGGAAGATATAAACCGCAACTTTGGTTGCCGTTGCAGCCAGAAAGATCGTGGCAAAAGACGGGGCAAAGGCATAGGCATTCGGCAACCAGACATGCAACGGGAAGAGAGCCAGCTTCAAACTGATGCCGACAAGTATGAACGCCAGCCCGGCCATAATCGGGCGTGACTGATCAGCCATGGCTGGACCGATACGCTCTGCAATATCAGCAAGGTTGAGACTGCCGGTGACAATATAGAGAAGACCAACCCCAAGCACATAAAGCGTTGCACCAATCGTTCCCATGATGAGATATTGATAGGCCGACAGCAGCGCCTCCCGCCGGCGGCCCATAGCGATCAGCACATACGTTGCCAGAGATGAAACCTCCATAAAAACGAAGATATTAAAGGCATCGCCGGTGACGGCCATACCAAGCAAACCACACAGGCAAAGCAGATAAATGCAATAGAACCAGGGTTGATTTTCTGCCTGGACATCCTTATCGACGGACTTAAGCGCATACGGCATCACCACTGCGCCAATCCCTGAGACAAGAAGCAGTGTGAACGCATTAACGATATCAACGCGATATTCAATTCCGAAAGGTGGCTGCCAACCGCCAAGTGCGTAGGAAATCGTGCCGGCATCCTGCACCTTCATAAGCAGCATCGCCGACAAAACCGGCAATGACCAGGCAACAAGTGTCGAAATGGCCCATGCCAAGCGGCTGCTGCGAAGCATGGCAACCACTGTAGAGGCGATCATAGGCGTAACAACAATGAGTGCAGGCAGATGCTCACTCACGTTAAAACCTTCTCCGGTTGCACTCATTGAGGTCCCTCGACAGTCTTGGTGTTGGCAGTCTCCTCGGGTGGAGCTTCCAGGATCTCATCTTCCTCAATGGTTCCGTAGGCTTCATAAATTCGGGCCGTGAGCGCCAGGCCGAGTGCCAGCGTTCCAACGCCAACAACAATTGCGGTGAGGATCAAAACGTGCGGCAGCGGATTCGAATAAACGGTATATCTGTCATCAAGAATTGGTGCTGTGCCGCCGATGATTTTCGCAGGCGAGATGTAAAGCAGATACACCGATGTTTGAAACAGCGATAATCCAACAAGCTTTTTCACCATGTTGCTGCGGGCAATAACGATGTAAAGACCCGAGACCATGAGAAAAATCGTGATTATATAGTTGTAGTGCGGAGCGATCGTCTCAAGCATCTGCATTAGCGGCTCCGCTCAACAAATGCGTAGAATATTGCAATCATAGTGCCTGCAACCGTGATAATAACACCCGCCTCAATCAGGATAATACCGAGGTGATGTGCGTCTTTCGGATAACTAGCCAGCGCGGTATAATCGAGAAAGTTTTTGCCGGATATGAACGAATAGGCGCCGGTCAACGCATAAATTAAGACCCCAAATGGCGCCATAAATGCTGCGACCTGTTGTGGAACGACATGCTGTGCAGCACGTATGCCGAAAATGATCGCGTATAGAATAAGTGCACCGGCAAGCATCACACCGGCCTGGAAGCCGCCGCCGGGACTGTAGTCACCGTGAAAATGCACGTAAAACGCAAAGACCAGTATAAAAGGGATTATAACCTTCGCTGTAACGCGGAAAATGACATCCAATTTCATGCTTCGTCTCCGTCTTTTTTGCGACGGCGCCGCAGCAACAGCATAATCCCAATGCCAGCTGTGAAAACAACTGTTGTCTCTCCAAGCGTATCAAAACTGCGGAAATTGGCGAGAACGGTTGTCACAATATTTGGCACCCCCATTTGGGGTATACTCTGCTCAATATAGTAGGGTGCCACATGCTTATGTATTGGTGCATCAGCCAAACCAAAAGCCGGCAGATCGTAGGTTCCCCAAATCAGGATAATGCCCGTTGCTGCAGCGGTTACCAATGGCAGAAGCGTCAGCCTCTCAGTACGCATTTCCATGGACCCAGTCAGATGCAACGTTCCCAGCAGGACAACCGTTGAAATGCCTGCGCCAACAGCTGCTTCGGTCAAGGCCACATCAACAGCATCCAGCACGATCATGACACTGGCCATAAGAAAGCTGTAAACACTGAAAAGAACAACAACGCCGAATAGGTTTCTCTGCCGTACGATTGCGATGGTGACAATAGCCAATAATGTCAGAAGCACCATGTTAATGTAGGATTCCATCAACCAGCCTCCGCTTTATTTTTTTTACCACCTGCTTCTGAAGATGCCTTCTGACTACGGCGATCTTCACTCAACTGCGGTTTCTCACCAGCGCTTAATGCGGCCTGCGCAAGAGCGTGCGTCGCAACGGGAGCCGTTAACAAAAACAATGCAAGTACAAAAAGCAGCTTGAGTGTCAGCAACGTCGGACCGGCCTGGATCATCAGACCAACAAGCAAAAGCCCTGCACCGGCTGTTTCCATGACGCTTGCAGCATGCATGCGTGTAAATACGTCTGGCATACGAATGATACCAATCGCACCAACCAAGATGAAAAACGCACCGGCCAGTATCATAACACCACTTAGCACATCAATGGCGACGCGCAGCATATCCCAGCCCATCGCCTCAGTCATGACCTTGGTCCTTCTTCTTCATCAGGATCATAGGCAAGATCGCCATGCCGGAAATACTTGAGAATGGCGAGCGTCGCAATCACATTCAAAAGCGCATAGGTTAGGCCGATATCAACCCAGTCCGGACGACCGAATAGAAAACCGACGATGATCAGCAACAGTATCGCCAGCGTTCCTACAGCGTTACCCGCAAGAACACGGTCAAAAATCGTTGGCCCTCTGACGGCGCGTATGACGGTGAGGGTCAAGGCAAGGATAATCGCTATTGTTGCAATCATGTACACCTAAGCATCTCCCCGGATACCTTCAATGGACGCAACTTTCTTGTTCATGGTCCCCTGTTCAAGATCCTCGATCCCGTCACGGACCAGAGCATGCACAATAAGGTCCTGCCCTGAAACATTTGTTGTGAGTGTGCCTGGTGTTAGCGTGATTGAATTCGCGTACGTGACGACACCGACTGACGTTTTCTGACTGGCGCGAAGATTGGCCATTGTCGGACTAATAGGCAACTTTGGATGAATGATGATCTGCGTTACCGCCCAGGCTGACTTCATAATCTCTTTCAAAAGCCAGGGGAAATAAGCAACGCTGGCAAGCGCAAAATACAGGGAATTCCCTTTCTCCTTTACATCTCTGGCTGCTTCTGTCGCGCCCATGCGTTTCACAATAACGGCAGAAAAAATCGTTACAACGGCACCGGCCGTCAGCAGAAACGTGTTGTAGTGTCCGGACAATGCCAGCCAGAACAAAAATAACACTATTGAAAGCGATATAATGCGCAACATAGAATTAGCGACCACCCTAGGCGGTGTTGACCCGCAGACCTGTAACGGGAAAAACGAGAAACGATACACTTTGGATTTTGCAGAACTGTCTTCTACTGACGTGCTCTATCAAATCATGCTTAAGGTTTAGCCGAAAAGTGCCCCATACTGTCAAGCCAAACCGGTCTGCTCTGAAAGGATGCCGCATATAGGCATGGCAACTGCCCGCATGATTTATACTTCAGCTCCAGGGCCTAGCGTTCTGTCCCGCATGACATAGCGTGTTAGGCCATCATTTGAGGTGAGACAGAGCAGGCATGTTCCAGATCGAACGCTTGGGTCCCTGACTATGGTCCGCAAGCGTTTGTCAATCTAGAGCACAAACAAAAACCAGTATCAGATGCTTCGTCAAAGCTGGAGCAAACACATTTCTTGCCAAGCAGAGCAGCTTCGCGGACCTTAAGAGCGCCGTCATCAAGCACTTCCCTAAAACATCAGCACTCTTTCAATAGGACTTTGTAGAAACCGGCTCTCACGCACCAAATATCAAACGGGCTCTCGCAATTCTCTGGATGCGGACAGTTGCCTTATATGCGTATATTATGAGACAGCATGTTTAAAGTCATCATAGTTAATATTGACAGATTGAGAGTATCATAGTTGATATTATTGTCGTTGATATTTAGATTTGTTTCGTTTTATTGTTGAAATTATGCGTTTGTGCTTGCCTCATGCGCTCTTGTCTTATGGCATGTGTTTCGGAGTATAACAGCAGGAACTCAAAATGTCTGAGGAAACACAGAACTACCTGATCGAACAAACCGGGCGCATTGTGTCTGCTTATGTTGCCAATCACACAGTAGATGCCAAAGAACTTCCGGCCCTTATTTCCGACGTTTATCGCGCGCTTTCGCTGGCCCATATAGAGCCTGTCGCCCCGGACACCGAAGATCTTAAACCTTCAGTTAACAAAAATAAATCCGTTTTTCCCGACTACATCATCTGCCTGGAAGATGGGAAACAGTTCAAGTCATTGAAGCGGCATCTCAGAACAAAATACAAAATGTCGCCAGAGGAATACCGCAAAAAATGGAAGCTCGCTCCGGATTATCCGATGGTGGCCCCCAATTACGCGCGTGAACGCTCTCAACTCGCTAAAAAAATGGGGCTTGGAACACGGCGGGACCGGTAGTTCCGTACAGCTTGCGGCTTATCGAAAACCTGAAATTCACAAGACCATTCAAATCAACCGCACGCACCTTGTAAACATCGTCCTCTTAAAGCGGATCGAAAGCGCTTAAGCGTGCCTATTGTACGCGGTCCAAGCCGTTTTATGAAATATAATCAAAACATAAATATTTAAATTCAGAATATTTTATCTCTTAAACCTTATTTGCAGTCTTTTGAAACATCACGGGGACAACTTTTAAAGCCTCAGAGTCCGTCCGGTAAATTATTCTTAGATTTCAGTCTTTCACAATGCGCCGC
>CAYUYL010000145.1:0-6115 GCA_964449195.1 uncultured Filomicrobium sp. | reverse complement strand
GCCTGATTCTCTCGCACGCCGCCTCGCCCGCAACACGCAAACAGTGCTTGCCGAGGAAGCAAACCTGTGGCGAGTAACAGACCCGGCTGCCGGTACCGGTGCTTACGAAGCTCTCACCGAAGCTTTATGCCAGAAAGCCTGGTCTCTCTTCCAAGATATTGAAGCAGAAGGCGGCATCATCAGCAGTTTGCATTCCGGCAAACTGCAGGCACGCATCGCAAAATTGCGCGAGATGCGCGCTAAGAAGGTTGCACGCCGTGAAATCGCGCTCACCGGCACAAGCGAGTTTCCTGATCTTACCGAGGAAAATGCAGATCCCATTGAACGAACCCAAGCTACGACTCCCATTTCCAAGATTGAGGGTAACGCAGAGCAGACCACAGCATTCGCAGACCTGATGGAACATTTTCGTGGCGGCGCCGATATAACTGATATTTTACCATCATCTGCATCTGCCAAGACGGTTACAACAGCCGCATTGCCATCGGTGCGATTAAGCGAGCCCTTTGAAATTCTGCGTAATGCAGCAAATGAGCATCAGCGTACAACGGGCAACCGTCCTAGCGTGTTTCTTGCAAACCTCGGGGCACCCTCTGCGCACGGTCCCCGCGCCATGTGGGTCCGTAATCTGTTGGCTGCAGGAGGCATCGAAGGTACGGCTAACGATGGCTTTTCAAGTCCGGCGGATATAGAACGTGCTTACGCGGAGAGCGGCACAACCGTTGCCTGCATCTGCGGTACAGACGACGCATATGACCAATTTGCAGAAGCAACCGCAAACGTCTTGAAACGCGCTGGCGCAAACAAAATTTATGTTGCAGCCTCTGCCGACAGCCTGCAAAGCCTTTGTAGCAACGCTGGCATAGACGGCGTTCTTTGCGCGGGGATAGATGTTGTGGCAGTCCTTACTGAAATACAGCAAGCGCTTGATATCAGATAACACCACGCCGAAAATCATATAATGAGGCAGCCACAATATAGCTGCCAGCATCTTTTTATCGCCTATCCAGAAACTGGGGCTCAGGCGAGAGCATAGCTCAACTGGATAGCAAAGAAGATCAGCGGACAATGCTGCTATTCGGCGTAAAAATATGCAGATCCTCTATAGAATTGTGCAAGCACGCGCACGCGCCCTGCAACGCTTCTTCCCGGCACGGTTCGTGAAACACTGCATGCTCTTGCGCTTAGACGGCCACCATGTATCATACTTAGTGCCGTTAATCAGCTTAGACGCACGTTTCCATGCGTATCTGGCGCTTACGCGCGCACCATACATTGTGTTGCTGCGCTTACCCCAAGCCGTTACAAAATCAGCTTTGCAAGCTTTCGCCTCAGCAGTTCCACTGCTCATAACAGCCGTTGGACCGATTGCAAGACATGCAAAAAGAAACACGGTCAATCCTAAATTTTTTAACATTTCAATCCTCCGGAATCTTATAGGCCTGGGAAAATAAAGTACTGTGCAACCTTTCGTAACAGAACAATAGTTTGTCCTGCTCTTCTGCCAGTTTCATGTGGCCGCATTTTGAAGGATAATCGAAATCAATGGGGCATAGAGCCTGGCAAGAGACAGATACATTATCTGGGATACCGAAGACATCTGATAATGCCCAAAAGAAATTTACAGGCATCAAGTTGCTTGATTATGCCCAGGTAAAACTAAAGCGCTTATACCCATCAATTTAGGTGTCTCGGCGCGATAGACGGAATGCAGCGTATTCAGAACCTGTGCTCTTTAAATGCCCGGCCACTGTCTGTAAGAGGCTGAAAGCAACAGCTGCGTCGTGTTCAACGATTTCAAGAAGTTCGGCACCGCGGATGCGGATCGCTTGAACATCAGTGGTTGTGATAAGATTGAGGACTCTGGTGTCTCTTGTCAGCACGGCAAGGTCACCCACCATACGGCCAGGTTCAACGCGTTGTATGGGATCATCGGACTGAAGAGCCGTAGGCCATCGGAGCTCCGCTCTTCCCTCGACAAAAAGATACGCCGCATCTGCAGCTTCACCCGCCTGGAAAACCGTGGTGCCGACTGGAAATTTAATCCAGTCCGATGCAAATGCCAAAAGTTGCAACTGACTTTCAGGCAAGGCGTGAAAGAGTTCGGTCGCGCGGAGAAGATAGAGCCGCCGCGCAACGTCCGCCGATATAGAGGTTTCCGGTGCAGTTGTTTGCAAGACTGGCTGATGTCCTGCCAAACGGCCATCGATGATCTCAACGAATGTGTCGTAGGCCTGCGGATCTTCAATCTTTGTTTCAAGCGTTATGATTGTGGCTTCCGGCAGGAGGTCACGCAGGCGCCGGCGCGTGTCTTCACGCTCCTGTTGCGTGTGATTCGGAAAAAAGCGGTCTAGAATTACAATATCCGGGCGTTTGAGAATAGCGCGTACATAGGCAATGCGGTCGCGTGCAACAGGGGGCAGAGCAGAGCCGCCGATTCCCGTTTCGTTAAATGAATGCGTGAGTGCCACATCAGCGCGCAAACCGGCCTCATCGAATACGTCTATGACACAGCCAAGCACGCGCTCGGCCGCAGACTGGTTCGTTGACGATGCCAGTTTTCCAAACAGCGCGTTTTCAAGAATTGTCAGGCCCGGCACGTAGACTGCTTCATCAAGAGGCAGCAGAATTTGTGAGGTCAGGTTCCGCAGCGCCGAAAGATGCTGTTCACGAATTTGCAGGATCTGCTGGCGAACATGGGCAGGCAACACCCCACCAAATTGATCTGCGGTAATGTTAAATAGCAATGCCAGCAAAAGCGCGTCTTCTATTACCTCGACTTCGCCGATTGTACACCCGCGATGATAAGCAGCTTTGAGCTCCTCGAATATACTTTTGTCAATTCCCAAACGGGCAAACAAGGGATGATTGGCCCCAACTTCGCCGAACGTCTCTACGATTACGGATGAAAGGTCCTGACCGATATCGTACAGCGGCCCGAGGATCTCCAACCTTCGGAGTTCATCAATGATATGATCTGGGCCTGAGACACGGGCAGGCAATTCTTCATCGGTCTCTTGCTTGATTGCAAATACCAGATTTTCAAAAATGCTCAGACCAGGATGAAAGGCATTAGTGTCGAAGGGCACAACCGCATCCGTCAGGCCTTTATCGGCCAGCGCTACGCGGATCTGGGCGCGCAAGTTAATAACCGCTTCGCTCAGCCGAACCTGTTTTGCGGGGTTTATCAAGGCACCAAGCCCCCGGTGGAAGAGCGCTTCATCCGTCCCTATAGAGCGGGCAACCTGCAGCCACCAGTCGCGAAGTTCATCGTACGTCTTGCAGCCGGCAAAAGTTGGATCGAGCCAGTCCGTCGCAATTGGATCGGGACTATTGCCAGCGCGCTTTGCTTCCTCAACCTGCTCGCGCACATCCTCAGGCCACGCGTCTGCATCAAGAGGACGGGGCCTGAGGCCAAGTGTGCCATTGTGGCCGATACTGCCATCAAAGATATAAGGCTCATCGCTGACCACCCCAATACGCGCCGAGATTGCCGATTGGTGGAGCCTTGCCAGTGAAGTTTCAGCAATGTTGATCTGCCCACTCTGAGGCAGCAAATTGCGTGACAGGGCTTGCACAAGTGCACGCCGGGCCAAGGCGTCCGGGCATTGGATTGCCGCCATCGCGCCCGCTGGAATCTCAAGCGACAGCTCAGTGATGAGCGGTGGCCTGTTCGACTCTCCGAGCGTCACATTCATTAAGTTCACCGGGCCTTTGAGATTAGGGCTGGCCGTGGCTGCCCCCGTAATCAGATGCTCCTCGATCATGCCGGGTGGTTCGAATTGTTCGATAATCGTGCGATAGCGTAAACCGTAATCCTGAATTTGGTTATAGTAGATCAAAAGCTCCCGCCAAGGTGCTGAGAGATCCTTGAATGCGGAAAGTGCTGCAACCAGTGCGCCGAGTGTCAGTTCGCCCTGAATGACCAGGTAGCCACCGATCGAAAAGAAAAAGAACGGTGTAAGTTGGTTGATGAACGTGTTTAGGAACTTCATGAAGAATTTGCGGCGGAAGATATCCAACCTTATAACGAAAATCTCGTGCAGGCGTGCTGTGAAGTCGGCCAACTGGTAGCGCACCGCATTGTTAGCGCGCAGGTCCTCGACTCCGGCGACTGTCTCGCCGATGGTCTGGGAAAGGCCTCGCACCTTGGTAATCCGCTCTTTTTGTAACATGTTAATCCGGCGCTGAAGCATCGGGATGACGTAGGCCTGAAGCGGAATGAGCGCAACGGATGCAAGACCGAACCAGAAGCTTTGCAGGAACAGGAAGGCTAATATTGTCAGCATCTGGCCGGCGAGGAACAGCGGTTGTGCAATGAGTTCGCCCATCATAGCCCCCAATGGTTCGGACTCTGCCGTCACCATAGAGATCAGTTCGCCCTGACTTGTGCGCCGGAAATGGGGAAGTGGAAAACGAATGATGCGGGTGATCAACGCGAACCGGAAGCGGCGCAAGAGGCGTTCGGAGATGCTGCCCTTGTATGTGTTCAACACCATTTTGAGCAGGCCGCCGGCGATAACCGCGAAAAGGAACGCAGCACACAAAACCGCGAGATAGCTGACTTGGGACAGCTCGATGCCGAGAAGCGTTCTGGGAAACTCAGCACCGCCAATGGCGTCATTGATGATCAGCTTAGGCAGTTCGAGCGAAACGTACAAAACTGGAAACGAAATCACAGTCAGTACAAGCAGCTTAAGCTGCTCCGCACGGCTATAGCGCCAAGCGTACGCAAAAAGTGATTTTTCCATATGGTCCTGCCGGGATCAACAACGTGGGTTTATTGCTCCCAGCATAACTTAAATTATCTGCAGAACACCAGAAAACAGACGAATCGTGCGCCTGTTTGAAAGCATTCCGTCATGCTTGAATTTGGCCCGAGGGCAAAACCCTACGGCGTTTTGATACGATAGAGGCCGTTGGAGAGCCGCAACGTATTCCTTCAAACTTCGTACTGGGTTTCTCTGATCTGCAGGTTCGTATTCCAGCCGTAAAGTCATCCTCGGGGCCGGCCGGTGACGCTGCCCCATGATCAGAACAACAATTGGTATCAAATCAGCCTTGGGGAACTTCGATCTTTACCCAATCCACATTAACCAGGCCTTCTGAATTGGCTGGCAGGTACGTATCAGAAAGCGTGGTATGAAACATCATTGTGAAGTGGTCGCCAGGCACACGCAGTGATGTTACTTTTGGCAGTCTGACCCAATCTTTAGCCACGGCCTTCTTAGGATCATCCAGATTACCTGGATCAAACTTTACATAGGATGCATAGCGCCGGCCTTTCTTTTCCAGGCGCAGATAAACTGCCTTGACGAAATTGGAGAAGGCGCTTGACCGGCTATTAATATCTCGTGCGTCCTTGACCCAGAATTTGAGCATTTCCTTGGTAAATTCACTTTTATTGCGAGCTATCTTATCAATTCTTGCGTACGCGCGTGTGTCTCGCCCATAGTTCGTTGTATACATCTGAAGTGATGCCAGAATTCCTTTTCCATCCCGCTTCATTGCGCCCATCCGCATCCACTCCGACATCGTCTGAGGTTGGAACTCAACCTTCATCGTTATTGTCCAGTCCCCCTTTGGAATCGTCTTGAGCAAACGGAAGACATTCGGGATTGTGTCAATTGATGGTTTTTTGATCTCGCTTAAAAGCACTGTCAGTTTACCGTCCTCAACGATATACGCTTCTTCATCCGGGTTTATCACATCCCAGTGCCGCGCGAGTTCATTCCCCTCGAAGTCATCAAAGAAGTAAACACCTGACTTCGCGGTGTTTGTGCTTGCACTTGGCCGGGCGGCTGCCAACTGTGCAAGGCGTGCAATACGGTCATTGGCAAGCAATGAAAATGTGCCTTTTGGATGCTTTTTTAAATAGCTGCGAAACGCGCCCGGGTCGCGGCTCTTACGGATATCCTTCCACAGAGCTGCCTCACCTTGAAATGCTTTTTCATTCCATTTTGCTGGAACAAGTGATTTCTGAGGTTTGTCCTTGAAGAAATAAAAATCTGAAAATAAGGAGGATTCCTCCCATGGAATCTGCTTACCATCAGTGCTGTCATTGACTTGGCTGTGTTCTGGTTTGATGTTGCAGGTTATGTCCCGAGAGCCTCGG
>CAYUYL010000144.1:0-6223 GCA_964449195.1 uncultured Filomicrobium sp. | reverse complement strand
GCATTGAATCATAACTGATTCCAGTGACTCAACATTTTTATGGACGGGCTCTCAACATAAGCAGTCCCACACAAGAAACACGGAGATGGAGACGCATGACAGAACATCCAAGACGACATATGCTGAACGGATCGGCAAATGGCGCTTGGAAATATCTGGGCGTCAATCTCTATGGCGTATGCATACAAGGCCCGTTTTTATTCAGTGATATCGCATCTGACATTACTTGATATTCTCTAAAGGGCAACTGATGCATTTGACGCGAAGTTTATAATTTCGCTGTGCCGTCCTATCGCCGGGCCACTCCCCAAAATTTGAAATAGCCTATGCATTATTATGCATGAGAGTCCGTCCTTAAAATTAGCCAGTAAAATCAACGCCTCTCAATGCTCTGCATTATTGATTGTGGGATAGTCGGCATAAAGAGAGAAGCACAACTAAGGGGGTAAATTTCATATTTACGGACCTCGCTCACTCAAGGATCTGAATCATAAGTGATTCTGATGATTCAACATTTTTACGGACAGGCTCTGACTTTTTGCATGTTTAATTTGCATGCGTTTTAGCCTCCGATATATTCAGGCATTTTACCTGAATTATTGAAACTATTGCGCATGCCTGCATGGCTTTAAATTAAAGCAGCATATTCTTTTAAATAAAATATGCTGAATAAGTTTGAGAAAAACCATGGTTAGCTATGCGTATCAGCAGGCAGCAGCCAAGCGCGAGCGCGTTCTTGAAAAGCAGATCAAGCGTTTCACGAAACTCTATCAGCGCCGGTTGCGCAAACTGGTGAAGACGTCCAGCCGCCTGGGCGATCTTCTGTATTCATTCCCTGCAGCGGCTTTTGCTGTTGTCTCGGGCTACGGTAATCACAGCCAACGGGGTGAGGCTGTCCGTCTTGTGAAGGAGGGTGCAAACCTTAAACTGGTTGCTGCCGCACTTGAGTTGCCATATTGGACACGGCGCTTGCCGCCAGAGGCCTTCGAGGGCGGACTTCAGGATCTACCTGACGGGCAGGAATTCAATCGCAAGATTGCAAACCTGATCCCAAAGCATCCGGAAGCGGCAGCTATGTGGCTCGCCTGGTTGCAGGCGGCCCGGACGGGTTGTGATGATGACTTTGCATTGTGGTTGGCTGGTCAGAAGATCTACGCTTCCGGCTGGCACGGCGGAATGGCTTCAACACCCGTTCTGCCGCTTGCAGCCTTTGCCTGGTTCTCGTCACATGGTGATCTGCCAGCACGGCGTTTAATGGAAGATCCCTGGCACTGCAAGATGGGGCTTGGTGCTGCCATTAAGGGCATGGCTGACTGGTTTGAGCGCGTTCTGCTGGATCTGACACGAGCAGATGCCAAGCGTGGCCCAGGGCGCTATTCAAAGCGGAAAGGTGCAAGCCGTTATACTCTCGTGCCGCTGCTGACGGCGCGTGATCTTTATGAGGAGGGTGAGGCAATGAATCATTGTGTTGCAACCTATGCTTTGCAGGTGGCACAGGGACATTGCAAGATTTTCTCCGTTCGGCACTGCGGACGCCGGGTTGCAACGCTCGAAATCCGCTGGTCGAGGGATCGCTGCGCGCGGCCGTTCGTCAATCAACTCCTCGGCCATTCAAATGTGGCCGTGGATCGCGATGTCTACCTGGCCGTTGGTGATTGGCTGGCACAGAATAAAAACCTGGTCTGTATGCCAAGCTTCAGCGGTTTCAGCGACAACCTTGACGAAACGCGCTGGCGGTCGTTGTGGGCAGATTACATTGCGGAAAAAGGCCGCCGTGCCGTTGTTCCTGAGCGTCCCGATGGCATGCTTGTGGCGCGCCTTTGCCGCGATGTCGATGTTCTGAACCGCTGGCTGCATGGCCGGGTTGGTTGAGAGGAGGGACGCTGGTCTTCAGGAATGGCAAGGCCCGCATATGTTCTGACTATTATATCGGCATGTATGCGGGCTTTTTTCGAATTCTACCGCATTTGAGACTTGTTCTGCGTTTTGTATTCAGTGGGTTGCGTAAGTTGCCAGTTTGACGTTAAAGTTTGGGCAGCTTGTCGATAATTTGACCAGGCTACTGTACGCGTCGTAATCTTTAAGGCCCAGGTCTCAAAAGAAAAAAGAGGCATGAGTTACACTTTAATGAATGTATCATGTTTTGCAAAACTAGGGAGGAAAGCCCGTATGAAATCGTTACGATTAACCGGCCTCGTCATTGGAGCCTGCGCAACTCTTGCTGCCTGTCAAGAAGAAACGCCAACCGCACCAACCAGTAGTCAGAAGTTTATTTCGATTGGAACGGGCGGTGTAACAGGCGTTTATTATCCGACAGGCGGCGCTATCTGCCGCCTTGTCAATAAAGACCGCAAAGATCATGGTGTTCGCTGTTCTGCTGAATCAACCGGCGGCTCGATTTACAATATTAACACAATCCGCAACGGTGAGTTGGAATTTGGTGTTGCTCAGTCTGACTGGCAGTATCACGCCTACAATGGTACATCCAAATTTAAAGACAAAGGCGCGTTTAAGAAACTGCGTGCTGTTTTCTCGGTACACCCGGAGCCTGTGACAATTCTTGCCCGCTCTGACAGTGGCATTGAAAATATCACAGATTTCAAGGACAAGCGCATTAACATCGGCAATCCAGGCTCAGGAACACGCGGCACCTGGGAAGTGATTGAGAATGCCCTTGGCTGGCAGCGCAGTGACTTGGCTTTGCCGGCAGACTTGAAGTCCGCGGAAACCGGTCAGGCACTATGCGACGGTAAAATAGATGCTTATTTCTGGCTGGTTGGCCATCCATCAGCGCTTACTCAGGAGACACTCGCCAGCTGTGATGCGCGTCTTGTGAATGCAATTGGACCGGCCATTGACAAGCTGGTTGCGGATAATCCTTATTATCGTTCAGCGACCATTCCAGCTTCTATGTATGATGGTATGGAAAGTGACGTTAAAACATTTGGTGTTGGTGCCACGTTTGTGACATCTGCTGATGTGCCGGAAGAAGATGTGTATGTTGTCGTGCGTGCTGTTTTCGAGAACTTCGACCAGTTCAAGAAGCTGCACCCAGCTTTTAAAAATCTTAAGGCAGAGGAAATGATCAAGGACAGCCTCTCCGCACCGCTGCATCCAGGTGCAGTCAAGTACTATAAAGAAAAAGGCTGGCTGAACTAATATCAGCGGAATACGGCGGGCAAAATCAACTGTCCGCCGTTTTTTATATATTCTAGCTTCTATTGAGACTGGATCTCATACCCTGGCAGCTTTGCTGTGTGACTTTCAAAATACTTAGTCTCGCAAGTGACTTAGTTACAGATGCGCGTATCTAAAGCCGAGCCCCATCCAGGACTGTGCCGAACATGAGTGACAACGCAGCCAATACCAATACAGCCACTAACGCCGATGATCTTGTTGCCCAGGTCGAATCAGGCGCACGTAATCCATTTGGCTGGCAGGCAAAGCTTGTTCTCGGTGTCGCCTTTGCATGGTCAGTTTATCAGCTGTTTATCGCGACTGCATTGCCCTATTACCTGGCAGAAATGACGGGGCTTAATTTTTTTCTAGAGCTATTGACACACGCACGCCGTATTCATCTCGCGTTTGCTCTGGTACTTGCAGCGATGGTGTATCCATTATTGCGCACCAGTTCGCGGCGTCACATCCCGCTCTATGACTTTGTGCTTATTGGTTTGGGACTCATCGTCTGTTTCTATGCGATTGTATTTTATGAAGAGCTTGCGAACAGGGCTGGCGCATTCACGACGGCGGATACTGTCATCGGCGTACTTGGCCTTATCATTCTTGGAATTGCAGTTTACCGCTCGCTCGGATTGCCGTTGTTAATCGTTGCCTCCGTATTCGTTGCCTATGTGTTTTTCGGCTCCAGCGAGTGGGTGCCGGAAACCATACGCTGGAAAGGTGCGTCGCTGGGTAAATCCGTGTGGCATTACTGGATCCAGGATGAAGGCGTGTTCGGCAAGCCGCTCGACGTTTCCGCCACCATGATCTTCCTGTTTGTGCTTTTTGGTTCTATTCTGGAGAAGGCCGGTGCTGGTAATTATTTCATTAAACTGGCGTTTTCCCTGCTTGGAAATCTGCGCGGCGGACCGGCAAAGGCAGCTGTTGTTGCCTCTGCATTGAGTGGTGTTTACTCCGGTTCGTCCATTGCCAATACAGTGACGACCGGTACCTTTACAATTCCGTTGATGAAAAAAACCGGTCTCTCGCCTGAAAAAGCCGGAGCCGTTGAAGTGGCATCGTCAACGAACGGCCAGTTGACGCCGCCAGTGATGGGCGCGGCTGCTTTTCTGATGGCCGAATTCACGGGCACACCCTATACAGAGTTGCTCAAAAACGCTTTTCTACCGGCTGTCGTCTCATACATTGCGCTTGTCTATATCGTCCACCTTGAAGCCCTGAAACTTGGCCTTCAGGGGCTGGAAAAGCCGTCAGCAAAGCTGACTGTCAGCGCCCGGCTACTGCGTGTCTTGACGGGCATCATTTTAACGGCCGGGTTGTTTGCCGCGATATATTATGTGCTGGATTTTGCCGCCTATATTTTTCCAGGCTTAACATTGGCCTCAGTCATTCTTGTATGCGCAATCGCCTATGTCACACTTATCGCTATAGCGGCCCGTGTGCCGGATCTGGAAAGAGATGACCCTAATGCACCGCTGGACGCGCTGCCACGAGCGGTCGATGTGGCGATCACCGGGATTTATTATGTCTTGCCCATCGTTATTTTGATCTGGTGTATCCTGCCGACGCCGGACAAGTTATCGCCAGCGCTTGCGGCCTCATGGGCGTGTTTCGGCATGATTTTTATCGCCTTGACGCAACATCCCCTCAAGGCGTTTTTCCGCAATGAGGTTGAGCATCTGAAACCAGCCTTTCAGCGTGGTCTCTCTGAATGCTTCCAAGGCATGATTTATGGCGCGCGCGCTATGATCTCCATTTCGATTGCGACAGCGGCGGCAGGTGTGATCATCGGTTCGCTTTCGCTTTCCGGTGCCCATAATGTTATTCTTGAATTCGTGGAAGTGCTGTCCGGCGGTAATTTGATGTTGCTGCTGCTGCTGGTCGCTTTCATCAGCCTTATTCTCGGTATGGGCCTGCCGACAACGGCCAATTACATCGTTGTATCCGCCCTGATGGCACCGGTAATTGTTGCGCTCGGGGCCAAAAGCGGGCTGATTATTCCTCTTGTGGCAGCACACCTGTTCGTCTTTTATTTTGGGATTCTGGCGGATGACACCCCGCCCGTTGGTCTTGCTGCGTTTGCAGCAGCGGCTATTTCCGGTGGTGATCCGATTAAAACCGGTGTGCAGGGCTTTATGTACGACATCAGGACTGCGGTTCTGCCATTTTTATTTATTTTTAATACAGAGCTTTTGCTCATCGATGTCTCGTTTTCAAAGGCAGTTCTTGTTTTCGTTGTGGCCGCGCTTGCGATGATGCTGTTTGCAGCTGTTACACAGGGCTATTTCTTTGCGAAGAGCCATATCTGGGAATCCGCAGTCTTGCTGCTGGTCGCATTTACGCTTGTCAGGCCAGGCTACTGGCTAGATCAAATCACGCCACAATTCGATAAGCGCGATGGAGCAGAAATTATAGAGCTTGTTGAGAATGCTGCTTCCGGCTCTGAATTACGGCTTATCGTGTCCGGGCCGGATTTTGATAACCCAGACAATACCGATCAAATCACGCTGATGCTTCCAATCGGCGATGAGACAGGAGCCATAGAACGGCTTGCGCAATCAGGTTTGGCTCTCGCCGTTGAAGATGGCAAAGCTAAGCTTAGAGTACCCAAGCTTGGTTCAAAATTTGAGGCAAAACTCAAAACCTTTGACTTTTATGGTGATGTTCCCGTCATCGTCGCCACTGTTGCCGTGCGTAATGAACGGCCATCAAAGGAAGTTTTTTATATCCCAGCATTTTTGTTGCTTGCGATGATTGTATTCATGCAACGCCGGCGTCAGACACAACCGGCATTTTAATGGCAAGACTTTGCTGACTGCACTGCGCTGGTGCGATATCTGGATGGGTATGAATTCTCAAAGGGTGTAATGGAACTGTGCGAGGAATTCTGCAAGGAATACACCCGGCGCATGAATGAGCTGCGGGCCAGCAAGCTGGCGCAAGTGAAAAGCCACCAGGCCGAACTTTCACGGCTGGACGGCGCCAAGCAGCGCATCGTCAAGGCCATCATCGATGGTTTTGCCAATCAAACGCTCAAGTA
>CAYUYL010000143.1:0-6234 GCA_964449195.1 uncultured Filomicrobium sp. | reverse complement strand
TTGCGTAAAACCGTGCGGTAATTCGGCAAACTGGTTTCGTCGACTAAAGCCAGCTCCATGGCATTGGGGTCGTTCAACTCAGATATCCCGGCATCGGCCAGCCATTGGGCAAATAAATCGAAAGGCTTGTCCGATTCCGAAAAATCTGCTTCTGGCGGAACGTCCTGCTCGTTATCGGCGTTTTGCTCCATAGCTCTTGATCCTTGTTTCTTTTGTCTTCCGGTCTATCGAAAAACGGCATTGCTTTAGCAGATATTAACTCTAATACGCGAAACTTAGCGGCGTATGCGTTTTAGTCCGAAGCTGACAAACACCTTGTATTCGGGCTGAACGCGAAGTTGCGTTGTGGAGTTGTAAAGTCTTATGCGTACTGTATTCGCTGTAGCAGCCGTCATTTTTGTGCTCGTTGTTTTAAGCGCATCCATATTTTTTGTTTCAATCCGCCGGGCTCCGCAAGCCTTGGCCTGCCATGAGCAAATATTTGCTCGAGGTCCGAACAGTGCCCCCTACGAATCGCAGATAACGCCTTCATCTTTGCCTGTATCTAAGGGCCTGACGAGACAGGATGAACTTGCAACTCTGGAAGTTATTCAGATCGCACTGAGCAGCGTTGCCGACGGTGAAACGTATGTGTGGCGTTGCCGCCAAAGTGCTGTTAATGCGATGATCAAGCCAACGCAATCGTTTAAAGATACCATGCACCGCGTTTGCCGCCATGTGGTTATAACATTAAGTTCAGCGGCAACCTCCCGAACGGCTGAGGGTATAGCCTGCCGTCACATGAACGGCGTCTGGGGGCTCGAAGGGTGATATTCGGACTTGTGCAAGCCGAGGCAACAGGCTATTCCCGCATGTTGAAAACGAAAAAGCTGTTTTAACATACGCGTGCTTGTGCAACGTGGATTTCAATTTGCGTTTTGCCAACACCGCCTTACGTCACTGGACCATGGGCGCCGTTCGTGTAGGATGCAGTAACGCATGGACAGGATAAGGAACCAGAACTGATGTCGAATGACAAAGATCAATCTGGCATTCCAGCTGGTAATTTAATGGCTGGCAAACACGGCCTGATTATGGGGGTCGCGAACAAACGGTCGATCGCTTGGGGCATTGCCCAGGCCGTTGCGGCGCAGGGGGCAACCCTTGCTTTGACGTATCAGGGCGAAGCGCTCAAAAAACGCGTCGAGCCGTTGGCGAAAGATCTTGGCTCAGATCTCGTTTTGCCCTGCGATGTTACAGACGGGGCATCGATGGACGCTGTGTTCGCAACATTGAAGGAAAAATGGGGCAAGCTGGATTTCCTCGTTCATGCCATCGCCTTTTCCGACAAGAACGAGCTGGATGGCCGCTATGTTGATACAACTGAGGACAACTTCACCCAAACGATGTTGATTTCCTGCTACTCGCTGACGGCGCTGTCTAAGCGGGCTGAGTCGTTGATGGGGGAAAACGGCTCCATTATTACGCTCACCTACTACGGCGCCGAAAAGGTGATGCCGCATTACAATGTCATGGGCGTTGCCAAAGCTGCGCTTGAAGCCAGCGTGCGCTATCTTGCTGCAGACCTCGGCAAAAACGGCATCCGCGTTAACGCCGTTTCCGCCGGGCCGATCAAAACGCTGGCGGCCTCGGGCATTTCGGATTTCCGCTATATCCTCAAATGGAACGAGTATAATTCTGCGCTGCGCCGTACTGTGACGATTGAAGACGTTGGCGGTGCTGGGCTTTATCTTGTGTCGGATCTGTCCCGCGGCGTCACCGGTGAAATCCACCACGTCGATTCCGGCTATCACGTGCAAGGCATGAAAAACGAGGAAGCCCCGGATATCACGGTTGCCAAAAGCGACTAGGCTGAGCACCCGGGGATAGAGCGGCCGTGAACTCTCGTGCGGTGGCTCTGGCGCTATGTGCCCCTATAGAGCCGTGTACGCAGCCCGGGATTGCCCGCCAACGATGACGGCGGTGGCGCTTCAGAAGGCGGTGGTGTATCGCTGTTTTTACTGTCTGCTGTTTCAAACTCAGCGATTCGTGCCTCGAAATACGCCAGATCGCTCGGCAGTTGCGCGTTGTCTGGAGACAGCTCGCATAAACGCTGAATAATTTCGCGTCCGTCTCGATAGCCTTGCAGCGCAGCAATACTGTCTCCGATGGCCTGCATGGCACTTGCCACCTTGGCATGGCTCACGGCCAGATCTCGCTGCCATCCTGCATTTCCTGGGTCTGCGGCGGCAAGGCCTTTTCTGATCTCGATAGAGGCCTGGAACGCCTGCAGTGCGCCGGTGAGGTTTCCCTGAGCCCTGAGCACATCGCCAATTTTATTATGTGAAACAGACAGATCGCGCTGCCATCCTGCATTTCCTGGATCTGCGTCGGCAAGGCGTTTGGCTATCTCGAGAGAGGCCTTGAACGCCTGCAGTGCGCCAGTGAGGTTTCCCTGAGCCCTGAGCACATCGCCAATCTTTTCCTGTGAAACAGACAGATCTCGCTGCCATCCCGTATTTCCCGGGTCTGCGGCGGCAAGGCCTTTGGCTATCTCGAGAGAGGCCTGAAACGCCTGCAGTGCGCCGGTGAGGTTTCCCTGAGCTCTGAGCACATTGCCAATCTTGTTATGTGAAACAGACAGATCTCTCTGCCATTCCGCATTTCCTGGGTCTGCGGCGGCAAGATGTTCAAGCTGCGTGCGGACCTTTTCATAAGCGCCTAAAGCTGCTTCCGTATCGCCGAGCACCAGCCGTAAATCGCCGAGAAATATACGCGTCCAGATAATATTATAAGCAGCCGCGCCGTCACTGGGCACTGTTTCCAGCGCGGCCAGCGCCTGCGGTAGCCAGCGTGCGGCCCGCTCAGACGCCAGCATAGAGCCTGAGGAAAAATCATACGCGTCAAATACAATACGTGCGGCTTGTGCTGCTGTTGCACCGAAGGCGCCGGTTTCTTCCAGGCGGCTGCGCATCACGGCTTGCACAAGCCGATGGGTAATAATCGCCGGGCCGCCGTCCGCGTCTTGATTGAGCCGCAGCAGCGCCACCGCCTGCAGCGCGGCTGCCGCTTCGCCGCGCTCTACCGCGCCCATGATCGTATCGGGCAAAAAACCCACCGGAATGCCGTCCGCATCGAGAAAAGCGATCAGCGCCATCAGCCGTTCGGCCTCCGGGCAGGCTGCAACGGCCTTCTCAAAGGCCAGCGTGAAGGTGCCGTAGACGCTTTCCGGATAGCGCCCGGCGCTGGCGCCGCCCATCGGCTTTTTGCGCAACAAATCAGCGAGATTGGCGCGGTAGGCATCGAACTCCATGCCGGTGCTGAAGCAATACGAGCCTGCATGGTCAAGCGCCAGCGGCAAATATTGCAGATCTTCGGCCAGCCGCCCCGCAGCTTCGCGGTGCGCTTCCTTTGTGCGGCCGCTGCGCTCCAGCAGAAAGTCAACCGCCGTTTCCGGCTCAAATACATCGACGTTGACGACCTCGGCAAGGCCGTGGAAATCCAGCGCCCGCGAGGTGAACAGGACATGCGCGTTGCGCGTTGGAAACCAGCCTTCCACTTCAGCCGGGCGCTCAACGTTATCGTAGACAATCAACCATGGCCGTTCATACTGTGTGCTCTCAATGGCGTTGAGCACAGTGCGCCCTGCACCGTCGAGATTCTTTTCGGCCAGCGCGCGGATGCCGGGCACACGCGCTGCTTCGCCAAGAGCAATCAGATCCTCCAGCATCGTCTCGGGCTCTGCCGCCCGCACCCACCACACACCTTCGTAGTCATCCTGATGCAGCCATGCAAACTGCCGCGCCAACGTCGATTTGCCGACGCCGCCAAGGCCACTCGCGGTGAGCGCCGCATGCCGGGTGTTGCTCTGCGCTGTTTGACCGGCTGCCAATGAGCGCTGCAACCATGCCACCAGATCGCCGCGTCCTGTGAAAAACTTCTGCTCGAAAATGTTGCCGCGGTCGACGGTGGGGACGCGGCTAAGCGCCACTCCTTCGGGCAAGGCGGGCACCTTGGCGGGATCGCTGAGTGTAAGATTCAGCTTCTCCAGAACCGTGCGCGCCAAAACAAGGGGATCGCCATTGCGCCGCGCCTCCATTAGCGAGGCATAAGGGATGCGGCGCAACAGGCCGTCCGGCATGCATGGGCGCAGCATGAGGGGATGAAAACGGTTGCCGCGGTTAAACAGATCGTCGCCCATCGCCGCCTGCGCCTCCGCCATGCAATAGTCGCTTTCAAGATAGTCCGGCGAATAAACTGCAAGAACGGCGCTGCAGGTCTTCAACGCTTCGTGCATGGCGTCAATGAAGTTGCGGCTTTTGAAGTCTGTATCCTGGAGGATGATTGTGTAACCTTGCCCCTCCAACATGTCGTGCAGCCAGATGGCAAAGACATTATCCGCCCCGGCTCTGGAAATGAAAATAGGGCCATCGTTATCGCATGCAGCGGTGGTTGGTGGTGCGGCAGCAGCGCTCATACAGATCCCCGGCGGATATCCATGCTTGTAACTTTACATTCTATCTTAAGCATAACCCGGTTGAAGCACAGAAAAAAGACTGCCCATATATAGCCCATACAACTCGTTGCGCGGCGCATTGGCGGGCATTCAAGGCGCCGTGGCGATAATCGTGCCGGAGCGGTCGACAATCATGATGTCCAACTTGATATCGGCATCGCCAACAACGTCCATAGCGGTTGCACGCGCCGATTGGGCAATGCTGGCGACAATTGGAACGCCCTCGGCCTGGCAAAGGCCAAGCACTTGGGCGGCCGTATTAGCTTGGGTGGCGGCAGTCACGAGATCAGGAGGCGCATCAAGCTCCGCACAGCGCGCGGCCAGCCAGTCGAAATCCACCTGACTGCGGGCCGAGTGCAGGTCAAGATAGCCTTGCGCGAGTTTGGTAAGCTTGGCAAAACCGCCTGCAATCGTGACTTCGGGTACAGGCCGAGTGCGCAAATATTTAAGCATGCCGCCCGCAAAATCGCCCATATCGATCAACGCGATATCCGGGAGCCCGTACTGTGCCTTGACGGCCGCCTCCGAGGTCGAGCCCGTCGCGCCGGCAATACGCACAAGGCCGTTGGCGCGCGCCACATCGATCCCACGGTGGATCGAATGAATCCAGGCCGCGCAAGAAAAGGGGTGCACGACGCCTGTAGTGCCGAGGATGGAAATGCCGCCGAGAATGCCAAGCCGCGGGTTCCAGGTCTTCTCCGCCAGGCGTGCGCCGTCCGGTACGTAAATCTCACTTTCAAGATCGCTGCACGGCATGCCGAGGCGGCGGCCCACATCGGCAACGGCTTCGGTCATCATCCGGCGCGGCACCGGATTAATGGCCGGTTCGCCGACGGCCAGCGGCAGCCCTGCCTTGGTGACTGTACCAACTCCCTGTCCCGCCTTGAAGACAAGGCCGCTGCCGGAAGCAGCATGGCGGAGCGTTGCGATAATCAACGCGCCATGCGTGACATCGGGATCGTCGCCTGCATCTTTGATAATTCCGCACCGTGCCCAATCCGGCCCGGCCTCTTCCAGCGCCAGCGCATAAGCCGGTTGCTCTCCCTTGGGTAGAGTAATGGTCACAGGGTCCGGCGCCTGGCCGGTCAGCAGCAATTCAAGCGCGGCTTTGGTCGCTGCCGTTGCGCAGGCGCCGGTTGTCCAGCCGCGGCGCAGCTCCCGCTTTTCATCGGATGTCGGTCGGGATAATGTCATGGTGCGGATGTTGGCCGTCTCAGCCTCGCTTGACAAGCATGCGATTGATCCAATCCACACCATGCCCTGCTTCGCCGTCTGCGCAAAGCGGAATTTTTGGTATATCTCAAGCGGGTGGTATGCACATGCAGATTCGCTGCATCCACGGCGTGCAGGGCATACAACCTAAGACTAGGCACGTGGAAGCTCAAATGAATGCAGGCATGGATAACACAGTACGCGGTATTGTCATTGCGGCGCCGGCCTCCGGTACCGGTAAAACGGTATTGACTATAGGGCTTGCCGCAGCGCTTAGGCAACGCGGAATACGCGTGGCGGTCGCCAAGGCCGGACCGGATTATATCGACGGGCAGTTTCTCGCCGCTGCTGCCGGTGCGCCCTGCCTCAATCTTGACGCCTGGGCGATGCCGCCCTCCGAACTCCGCGCCCGCGCAGACGAACACGCAGCCGGAGCCGATATCCTGATCGTCGAAGGTGTGATGGGGCTGTTCGATGGAGCAGCAGGCGGTGGCGGCTCAACGGCGGATCTTGCGGAAATTCTAGGG
>CAYUYL010000142.1:0-6241 GCA_964449195.1 uncultured Filomicrobium sp. | reverse complement strand
ATGTATCCCTCCTCTTGTTTCATATTCATACGTTTGAGCCATAACAAAGTTCCCGTCGGAAAGAAAAACTGGGCAAAGAGTTCTATTTTCGTTTATGATGATAGGCAAAAGTAATTGACCAAGGGAGGGGAGTCTATGTTATCTCTACGTCAGGAGGAGCTGTTGAGGCGGTTAATGCAGGCAGAGCAGGAGCTGACAGGTGAAGAAATTGCACGCCTGATAGGCGTCACATCACGAACAGTTCGAACAGATATGAAAGCGCTTAAATCAATATTAGAAGCACATGGGGCAACACTTCATATGAAACGTGGAGCAGGGTATACATTGACTGTCGAAGATTATGGAGCATTTCGTACTTTTTTGAAAAACTCAATGAGAGAAAGAAATGAAAAAAAGAATCAAGTTATTCCAAATCAGCCGGAGGATCGTATCTCTTATTTATTGAGAAGGCTTTTATTGTCCGAAGACTATATGAAATTAGATGAATTGGCCGAGGAATTATTTGTGAGTGAATCTACTGTGAAAAATGACCTGAAAGCAGTCAAGCATATTTTCTCTTTACATGGACTCTCTGTTGCACACCGTCCTAAATATGGACTGAGGCTGACTGGAGATGAGATGAAATTAAGGTATTGTCTAGCTGAGCATGTGTTTCAGCAGGAGCATCCGAACCCTGCCCTTTTACCTGAAGAAACGTATCAATTGATTCAAGATATGGTGCGTTCACGTACAAAGGCAAGCGGTCTTCATGTGTCAGAGATCGGTTTAAGCAACTTAGTGACACATATCGCCATTGCGTGCAAACGAATTGAAGAGAAAAAATTGGTCATGATGCCGGAAGGAGAACTCAAAGACATTCAAACACAGCCCGCTTTTCAAGTGGCGAGGCAAATGGCAGAAGATATGCGTCACGTACTCGGTATAGATTTTCCATTATCTGAAATGGCCTATATTGCGATTCATTTAATGGGGGCCAAAATGATGGCGTATGGAGAAACGGGCCACACGCTATTTCACATGCTTGATGAAGAGCATTTCCGTTTAACTCACCAATTACTTGGTTATGTCGAAGAGCACATGTCACTTGATATTCAGACAGACAAGGAATTGATTGTGGGACTAAGTCTTCACTTGAGATCAGCGATTCATCGGTTCCGATATGATATGAACATCCGTAACCCCTATTTATCAGACATAAAAAGGCATTATCCGATTGCTTTTGAAGCAGGTGTCTATATGGGAAGATGGTTGAAGGAAAAAGAGAATGTAGAGATTCATGAAGATGAAATCGGATATTTGGCGCTGCATATTGGTGCTGCCATAGAGCGGACAAAAACTCAGACTGTGAGAAAAAAATGCTTGATTGTGTGCGCAACGGGTGTCGCGAGCAGTCAGCTTCTTCTCCATAAGCTGAAGGCCGCCTTTAGCGAAAGGCTAGAGATTGCTGGAACTGCAAGTGTCAGTGACCTTTTGTCGTATGACTTGAGAAGTATCGATTTGATCATTAGTACCATCCCGCTTCAGAACACACTACCTGTGCCAGTGCTTGATGTACATACGATCCTCAGTGAAGACGATATGTTGAGGCTGAAACGATTTGTACAGGGGTCACAAGAAATGGGGGTCTTGCGATATATCAGTCCGAAGATGACTTTTTTTCAGCAAGATCTACAAACAAGGGATGAGGTTCTTCAATTTTTCGTGAATGTATTGCAGGAACAAAACCGAATCCCCGATGATTTTGAACAGCTATTGCTGGAAAGAGAGGAAGTGTCACCTACGTCGTTCGGTCATTTGGTCGCAATTCCTCACCCAATCAAACCGGCAACAGAGGATACGTTTTGTGCGATCTGTACATTGAGAAAACCAGTGCTGTGGGGCGAAGAGCGGGTACAGGTCGTCTGTTTGTTAAGTATACAGAAGACGTATCAGAAAGAATTGCAGTCACTTTATCAATTTCTTGTGCGTTTGACAGAGCAGAAGGAAGTGGTGGAGCAAATCATCAAAGCTGCTTCATTTGAAGAACTGACGGCGGCGCTGCACGTGTTGGAACAGCCAGATGAAAAAAAAGGACACCCATTTCCGCATCTGTGAGGAAAAAGATTAGATGTTAATGAAAGCGCTTTTAAAATAACATCAAAAAGGAGGATGATCACGAGTTTTTGTAAAGGGGGAGACGAATCATGAGCTTTAAAGAGAGAGCGGCCGACGTCATGGGACATGTCGCTTATCGTATTACAAATCAGAAATATATTATGGCGATTAAGCAAGCATTTGTCACATTAATGCCAATCATCATTACGGGGGCATTTGCTGTACTGGTCGCAAATATGATCATGAGCCCAGAAACGGGGCTTGCCCATTTTGAGATATTCAGGTTTTTAGCAGAGCTTCAGCCAATTATGAAGGCAATCAATTATGCCACGCTGAACTTTTTAACGATCGGGGCTGTGTTCCTCATCGGGATTGAGCTCGGGAAAATCAATGGACATAAATCATTGTTCCCAGGGTTAATGGCATTGATTTCATTTATATCCGTTATTCCGACGACACTTCTTCTTGAAGTCGATGGATCGATGCGTGAGGTTGTCGATGTGCTAGCGAGGCAATTCTCCGATCCAAAAAGCTTATTTTTGGGTATGATCATTGCCATCGTCTCTGTAGAGATCTTTTGTAAGCTTACCGAGGTGAAGTGGCTGCAAATTAAGATGCCAGATTCTGTTCCATCAAATGTGGCGACGTCTTTTTCTTCACTTTTCCCATCAATTATTACGATTACAATCATTAGTTCATTCGGGTTTGCGTTTCATCGTGTGACAGGTATTTATTTGCATGAAGCGGTGTATAACGTCGTGCAGCGTCCACTTGAAAGTGTTGTGCAGGGACTGCCTGGTATTTTAACGTTAATGTTTGTGGCTCAATTTTTCTGGGTGATCGGTATACATGGCAACCAAATGATTAAACCAATTCGCGAGCCGCTGTTATTAGGATCAATTGCAGTGAATATGAAAGCACTTCAAGAGGGCAAAGAGATTCCAAATATTATCACGATGCCATTTTGGGATGTGTATATGAGCATTGGTGGTTCGGGTGTGACGATTGGTCTGTTGATCGCCATTTTTATAGCAGGAAGAAGGGAAGAGATGCGTAGCATTGCCAAGCTTTCATCAGGACCTGGACTGTTTAACATCAATGAACCAGTTATTTTCGGATTACCTGTCATGTTGAACCCTGTGATGGCAATTCCGTTTATCGTTACACCACTCGTGACAGGTACGATTGGTTATATCGCAACCGCTACAGGTTTTGCGGGGAAAGCGGTGGTGATGGTGCCGTGGACGACACCTCCGATTGTGAATGCTTGGCTGTCTACCGCTGGCAGTATGGGGGCTGTCATCACACAGCTTATCTGTATTGTTGTCGCTGTTTTCATCTATTTACCTTTTGTTCTCTTATCCAACCGGAAGCCAGAAGCAGCACCTGATTCAGAATAGAAGGAGGGCTCATGAATGAACATGCAATTTAGATGGTATGGCAAAGAAGATCCTGTCTCCCTTTCATATATTCGGCAAATTCCCGGCATGAAAGGGATTGTCAGTGCAGTCTATGATGTGCCGGCTGGTGATCTGTGGCCGGAGGAAAGTATTACTCACTTAAGAGCTGAAATCGAACGTCACGATCTTGCTTTTGAAGTCGTAGAAAGTCTCCCGGTCCATGAAGATATTAAGCTGGGAAAGCCTAGCCGGGATGTTTATATCGAGCATTATCAAGAAAATATCCGGAGATTAGCAAGGCATGGTGTGAAGGTCATTTGTTATAACTTCATGCCAGTCCTTGATTGGACACGAACACAGCTCGATTTCCCACTAGCTGATCAATCGACGACTCTTGTTTATTTTCAGCATCAGCTTGAACAGATGGATATAGAAAAAGATCGACTTTCCTTATCAGGGTGGGATACGTCTTATACGCAGGAAGAAATGAGAAAGTTGATGGCTGCATACAGGGCATTGGGGGAGGAAGGGTTGTTTGAGAACCTAGACTATTTCTTGGGAAATATCCTTCCAGTTGCAGCGGAAGAGAACATGAACATGGCACTGCATCCAGATGACCCTCCTTGGAACATATTTGGTCTGCTCCGCATTGTCAGCTGTGAAGAACAAATAGATCGTATCCTTCAGCTCGATGAACGCTCACAGCATGGACTGACCTTTTGTTCCGGTTCCCTAGGCTGTAATGCGAAAAATGATGTTCCTTCACTTGCGAGAAAGTATGCCAAAAAAGGGCGTATACACTTTGCTCATTTACGCAATGTCAATTTGTATGAAAACGGTGATTTTGAAGAGTCGGCACACCTGTCGTCAGCAGGCAGCCTCGATATGGGAGCGATTGTGAACGCATTGTTTAAGGAAGGATTTGCTGGCTATGTCCGGCCAGATCATGGACGAATGATCTTTGGCGAGACGGGCAGACCTGGTTATGGATTATACGACCGAGCACTTGGAGCTATGTATTTACAAGGGATGTGGGAAGGACTTCAAATTCACACGAAGAAAGGTCAGGTGGTAACATGAACAAAATCGACATACCCAATGACTTTATTCTAGGTGCTGCGGCTTCTGCTTGGCAGACGGAGGGTTGGAAAGGGAAGAAACCGCATCAGGATTCGTATATAGACCTTTGGTATAAGGAGGGGTATCACGTATGGCACGAAGGATACGGCCCAGCAGGAGCAACGAATTTTTACGAGCGCTATCCTGAAGATGTAGCCCTTATGAAGGAAATTGGGTTATCTCATTACCGGACATCGATCAATTGGTCGAGGTTTCTCATAGATTACGAGAATGGAATTGTAGATGAGACCTATGCTCGTTATATTGATGATTTCATCAATGAATTACTTGAAGCAGGTGTAGAGCCAATGTTTTGCTTAGAGCATTATGAGCTTCCTGCCGTTTTGCTTGAAAAGTACGGCGGCTGGTCATCTAAACATGTTGTCGAGCTGTTTGTTCTCTATGCAGAAAAGGTGTTTGAACGCTATGGAGACCGGGTCAAACATTGGTTTACCTTTAATGAACCGATTGTTGTTCAGACTCGTGTGTATCTAGATGCTATTCGTTATCCTTTCGAGCAAAATACGAAGAAGTGGATGCAGTGGAACTATCATAAAGCCTTGGCGACTTCAAAAGTGGTGAAGCTGTTTCAGGAAATGGACTTGAAGGAATCAGCCGGTGCAAAAATCGGTGTCATTCTCAATCCAGAAGTGACGTATGCGAGATCGACTGCGTCGCATGATCAAGAAGCTGCCCGCATGTATGATTTGTTTTTTAATCGCGTGTTCTTAGATCCCTCCATTAAAGGCGAGTATCCAGAAGAACTGCTTGATGTATTGAAAAAGCATGACATTCTTTTCGATGCAACGGAAGAAGAGCTTCAGATCATTAAAGATCATACAGTCGATGTGGTCGGTCTTAATTTATACTATCCGCATCGCGTTAAGGCACCTAGCAAGGCTTGGAACGAAAACACACCGTTTCATCCATCTTATTATTACGATCTATTTGAGCTCCCAGGGAGAAAAATGAATCCATTCAGAGGCTGGGAAATCTATCCGAATATCGTCTATGATATGGGCATGAGAATAAAAGAAGAATACGGCAATATCGAGTGGTTTGTGGCTGAAAACGGTATGGGGGTCGAGCAGGAAGAGCGGTTTAAAAACGAAGACGGCATCATTGATGATCAGTACCGAATTTCATTTATCAGCCAGCATTTGAAAAAAGCCCTTCAAGCGAAAAAAGAAGGTTCAAACTGTAAGGGATATATGCTCTGGGCTTTTACGGATAATGTCTCGCCGATGAATGCATTCAAGAATCGCTACGGATTAGTAGAGATCCAACTGGAGAATGAACGGAATCGTCAGATGAAAGCGTCAGGGTACTGGTTCAAAACATTAATCCAAACGAGGAAATTAAGGGATGAACCAGATGTCATTTATCAATAGGAGTGATGGGATATGAAGCGAATCATTCTCGCTTGTGCAGCAGGAATGTCGACGTCGATTGTGGTATCTAAAATGAAGGCAGCCGCAGAAGGAAAAGGGCTGGATTATGAAATTTATGCGATACCTGAGGGGGCGCTAGCGCAGGAATTCGAAGGGAATGGGGACGATGTAACGGTCATTTTGCTAGCGCCGCAAGTTAGCTTTATGTGAGCGGCAGCAGAAAACACAGCGCTTGAT
>CAYUYL010000141.1:0-6319 GCA_964449195.1 uncultured Filomicrobium sp. | reverse complement strand
ATCCGGCTTTTAGCCGTAACTTGAAGCCACCGGCTTTTAGCCGGTGGAGAATTCATAAGCCCTTGCCGAGGCTGCCCCAGCAATCATTCCCATTGTAAGATAATCTTTCAGCCATGACGGAAACGCCCAACCCATCCACTCAAATAGCCAACCGATCAGAAATCCCCATATGGGTTGAGTAACGCTCTGATAAGCAAGTATAATCATTAGGATATCTTCATGTAATGTTATCAATCCTTTTAACATTGATACAATGCCGACCGCGCCTAGAAATGCTAAAGGTTGACGAAGTATTGTACCTAATAGGTGAATTTTATATTTAGTGTGATTTGACTGTTCCATCACGATTGTCGGTCTTGTACTGTAAGCATAGTGGCGAAATCTTATGCTGGTTTTTTAGTTAGTAGTAAGAGAGTTATCAGCACAACTAAACACAAAGCAATAACAACGCTGTGATGGCCGTTGCAGAAACACATGTGCATGCAATATCATCTAAAGAGTTATTTATATATTCCGATTAAATCTGAGGGGCACTGTGCACCGGATTTTTTTTCAAGTATACAACGTCATGGCTCTTCTGATCGCCATACTTCTAACCTTAGCCGCTCCGGCCTGGGCGCAGGCGCTCGATACTGCACCAAAGGTTCAAGCTGAACTGATTGCCAGTGTCGACCGCATTGTGCCGGGGCAGCCGTTTGAGGTGGCGCTGCGCCAGGTGATAGAGCCGAAGTGGCATACGTATTGGAAAAACTCGGGCGATTCCGGTGAACCGAGCCGTATTTCGTGGGAGATGCCGGATAATTTTTCTGCGTCGGAAATTGCCTGGCCGGTTCCTAAAGCTATTCCCGTCGGCCATTTGATGAATTTCGGATATTCCAATGAAGTGTTGCTACCGGTCACCATTACGCCGCCTCCGAAGCTGTCTGCAGAGCAAGTGATATTCACGGCCAATGCCACATGGCTGGTCTGCGAAAAGATATGTATTCCAGAACGCGCGACCTTGAAATTGACATTGCCTGTCGCCGCTGATGGCACATCTGCCAAACCTAGCAGATTTGCAGCAGACTTCGATATGGCACGCCGTAGCCGGCCTATGCCGGTTGAATGGCCGGTTTCCGCACAATTGGATCGCGACCTTCGGATTCGTGCCGAGGCAGCTGATCTTGCAGCGGATAGAATTGTGCGCGCTGAGTTTTTTCCTGATGAGTGGGGGCTTATCGAATATGCTGCGCCACAAAAGCTGAAATGGCAGAAAGATGGTTTTACGCTAACGTTGAAACCAGGCGAGTTACTGCGCAGCAAGAAGCCAACCTCAAAAGACCTTGCAGGTCTTCTTGTCCTCACAGAACGCCTTGATGGAGGCACTGCACGACATGCCTTTCAAGTGGCAATGCCTATGGAAGCTGTGGCGGCAACCACCGACTCCGATATACGTGATACCGTTAACCTTGGTGACAGTGCGGCGATTACCATTTGGCAGGCAATCTTATTCGCCCTGCTTGGTGGTATCATCCTGAATGCCATGCCGTGTGTGCTGCCTATTCTATCGCTCAAGGTGATGTCACTCTCCAAACACTCAGGTGGAGATGCAAAGCGTGGTGGCCTTGCTTATCTGGCCGGTGTGATGGTGAGCTTTCTGGGCTTGGCTGTTATTCTGGCTGTGCTCAAATCATTTGGCACAAGTATTGGCTGGGGATTCCAGTTCCAGTCGCCGGCGTTTGTACTGTCCATGATTGCCTTATTCTTTGCGCTGGGTTTATCAATGTCGGGTGTCTTCGACATCGGAGCAAACATTGTCGGTGTTGGTGAGAGTTTGACGCGGCGCTCGGGCCTGTCCGGCTCATTTTTTACCGGTATGTTGGCGGCAATTGCTGCAACGCCTTGTACCGCGCCATTCATGGGGGCGGCTGTTGGCTATGCTCTAACCCGCTCCAGCTTCGAAATGTTTATGGTACTGCTGGTACTTGGCTTGGGCTTTGCCGCGCCGGTTGTGGCCTTGAGCTGGGCCGATGCCGGACGGCGTTTCTTGCCAAAACCCGGGCCATGGATGGAAACGTTGAAACAGGCTCTCGCCTTTTCACTTTATGCGACCGTTGTCTGGCTGGTATGGGTGCTCTCGTTGCAAAGTGGCAGCGATGGTGTTTTAGCAGCCGGGGTTCTGCTCACCAGTGTTGGCTTGGCAGCTTGGATTATAGGCATGCCACACGCAACGCTTCGTATTCGCATCGGGCTTACGGCCGCCATTGTAATATGCGCCATGCTGCTTCTGCCTGGTTTGCAGGACATCTCACGCTCAGAAAGGCCTGACGGGCAGGCTGCTGCGGCTAGTATTGATATGTCTGGTGCTGAGCGGTTCTCATTGGATGCTGTTGCCCAACACCGTCAGTCCGGCCGTGCGGTGTTTGTTAACCTGACCGCTGCGTGGTGTATCTCCTGCAAGGTGAATGAGCGTGTTGCTTTATCAGGGGCAGCGTTTGAGGCCGCTCTGGCCAGGCACAATATTGTTTACATGAAAGGTGATTGGACCAATCGTAATGATGAAATTGCACGTGTGCTGCGATCATTCGGGCGGGCGGGCGTTCCACTTTATCTGCTCTATCCGCCGGGCACGGCGGAAAAGCCCGTTGTATTGCCGCAACTTTTAACCGCAACCATCGTTGCCCGGCATTTTGCCTCTCTGGACCGGACCGCAGCTGGTCCTCTTTAAATCAGGAGATTGCGTAATGGGACTGATTTCAAACCTTAAGCCTCTTTTAGCAGGGGCCCTGATTGCTGTTTCGATGCCAGTTGCAGCAGCTCTGGCTGCTCCTCAGATCGGCAAGCCAGCGCCGGACTTTTCTGGTGTCGATTCAAAAGGCAACACAGTAAAACTTTCTGAATTGCGCGGTAGGACTGTGATCCTTGAGTGGACAAATCATGATTGCCCATATGTCAAGAAACATTATCGAACCCAAAATATGCAGTCGCTGCAAAAGGATGCCGCCGATCAAGGTCTCGTCTGGCTTTCTATTATTTCATCCGCCCCCGGCTTGCAGGGGCACGTCTCCGGAAAGGCGGCAGATGAACTGACCGTCTCTCGTGATGCGGCGCCAAATTCTGTTGTTCTGGATCCGGAAGGTACAATCGGCCGTTTATATGATGCGCGTACGACACCGCATATGTATATCATCAAGCCCGATGGCATTCTTGCTTATAAAGGCGCGATTGATGATCGTCCAACCGCCAATGATGCAGACGTCAAAAAAGCGATGAATTATGTCAAGAATGCTGTGAGCCAGCTGAATAATGGTAAGCCTGTCTCGCCAGCCGTTACACGAGCCTATGGATGCTCAATAAAGTATGCATCGTAGAAGTGCTGTTGCGACTTTGCATATTATTCAAGAAAAATAGCTGTATGCCGACCAGTGTTATGTGTGCGGCATACATGATGAGATCTTGCAACTATGACAAGATGTTACCTTCTCTGGATCATAGAGCGCGTGATTGTGTAAAAGTGCACAGAAATATACGCGGCATTGCATCTTAGCAATTTTCTTCAAATCTGTAACAAGCTCTGTCAAAGCCATCTTCACAACGGCGAAACCATCTGCGGCATCTGCGATGGTATCGCTCCTCCTCGTATCTCCGCGCGTCATACCGCTCTTCGTCGTATTCATGCCCGCCACGTGCGGCTTGGGCTGCAATAATACCGGTGATGATCGCCGCACCGATGCCAATGGCAAGATTGCGTTTGCGATTACGCCGCCGGCGAGACTTTACCTTTTTTATGTTTCTGTTTCGCCTCTGGGCGAACTCCATACGCTTTTTATAGCTCCTGGAATAGAAATTGAAGGATTGCCAAGGAGTGGTGTTTTGACAGCATACAAGGCTTTTGCCCCATGATCAGGCATAGTCGCGGACCATGCAGGCCATGCAAATAGGGCAATTCCTATGGCGACCGTTTGAAATATATTATGCATTATATATAACCTATCTAGCCGGAAGCGATTGTTTGCTTCCACGTACATTGAGCGACTATTTGCTGTCAGAAAAAAGGCAGTAATAATGAGCTTCCACATTTCACTCGCAAATTGAAATATGAGAAGTCCAGCCTTTGTTGTATTTTCAGCAGCGGCTCGCAATGAAATTGGCTCAACGGTTCCAGTTTGATGCTTGTGAATTTAGCATCTGGCGCGAGATAATCACACGCATGATTTCGTTTGTGCCCTCCAGAATCTGATGCACGCGCAGATCGCGCACCAGTTTTTCCAGCCCGTAATCCTTAAGATATCCGTAACCGCCGTGGACCTGCAAGGCTTGGTTGCAGGTTGCGAAGCAAAGATCCGTGGCATAACGCTTGGCCATGGCGCAATAGGTCGTGGCTTGAGGATCACCTTGATCAATCGCATCGGCCGCGCGGTAGATCATCAGCCGGGCGGCTTCAAGATCCGTAGCCATATCGGCAACCTTAAACTGTATCGCCTGGAAATTTGCAAGGTCCTGTCCAAAAGCCTGGCGCTCGAAGACATAAGCGCGGGTCTTATCGAGCGCGTTCCAGGCTGCACCGAGTGAACAGGCGCCGATATTAATGCGTCCGCCATCGAGACCGCTCATTGCAAAGCGAAAGCCCTGGCCTTCCTTGCCAATCATGTTTTCCACGGGAACCTCGGCATTGTCCAGGATGACTTGCCTGGTTGGCTGTGCATTCCATCCCATTTTACGCTCGTTGGCACCAAACGACAGGCCAGGGGTGTCGGATGTTACCGCGAACGCAGAAATGCCGTAGGCACCATCATCGCCCGTGCGGGCAAAAACGATATAGAAATCTGATGCACCAGCTCCAGAGATGAATTGCTTGACACCGTTTAGAATATATTTGCCGCCCTTTTTAACAGCCCGCGTTTTGAGGCCTGCTGCATCTGAGCCGCAACCGGGTTCTGTCAGGCAGTAGCTGCCCAGCCACTCCATGGAGGTGAGTTTGTCCATCCATCGCCCGCGCTGCTCTTTATTGGCGTACTTGGAGGTCATCCAGGACACCATATTGTGAATTGAAATGTAACTGGCAATTGTCGGGCAACCGTATGACAGCGCCTCATGGATCAATGCGCCATCAAGGCGCCCAAAGCCGGAGCCGCCGTCCGCTTCGTCAACATAAATAGCGGCCATGCCCAAGGGGGCTGCTTCGCGGATCACATCAACGGGAAAATGTCTGGTTTCATCCCATTCGTCAGCCTTGGGGGCAAGGCGGTCTTTGGCGAATTGGAATGCCATGTTCTGAACAGCGGTCTGTTCCTCTGTAAACGCGAAACGCATGATCAAGTCTCCTAACAGAGCAGGTTTGCCAAACAGCATCGGGCAAGCGATATTCGAATGAGATTTTACCTCTTCCGGGCGGTTGATTGACTGCTTCCAAACAATATTTGAAGTCGTGGCAACGCGCACGCGTTCAACACGTTCGCAGTAAGAAAATATCAGTCGATCTATAAATTTTCTTTCTATATCAAAGCAATAGTTCTCAGTTTGTCTTATGCTGACTGTAAACCAACTGCTGCATAACAATATATACACTATATCGCTATGCGCTATGAAAATCTGATGGGCGGCCGGACCAATCAGGACGTCCAGCGTTGCTGGCGGTATGCCCAGGGTGTTTGGCAGGTGGTCCGCCAGATGCCGAGCCGGTGTTGTTTTGCAGCGTATTCTTCTGAGATGTATAAGCCTGAATACGCACGATACGCCCAGGCCATGCCGCTTTGCACCATGGCAGCATTCAAATGTATGCCGTCATGGTTATGGCAGTTGCCGATCAAGCGGCCGTAGCGGTCCATGCCATGGATGAGGCAGCTAACGGATTTGTCGGATATCAGACGAACCAGATGGCGTTTTGCTTGCCAGCCTGCGGCCCAGGAACCTTTCTGTTTTGGAAATGGACAGTGCTGAGACAGCTCCGGTGCATCAATGCCTTGCAAGCGGATGCGTTGGCCGGCGAGGTCGATCGTGTCACCATCAAGAACGACAGCGGTTCCTGCCAGAGCATTATTGCGCGACTGGCTTGCCTCGGAGAACATGTACAAAACGAGAGATAAAAAGCCGGCGAGCGCAACGCTTCCGGCAGCTTTGAGGTTGATTGCATTTGATTGACGACGATAACCGACCATAACGAGGCGCTATCAGAGTCGCCGGGGCCAGCCAATATTTTACCCGCCTGATCGCGGTTTATGCTCTGGATAGAAGTTGATGCCGTCATCAACATGCTGTGTCCTGGTCACTCAGATGCGTCCGCCGGAATTTAGAGTCTTTAATAGGGGATCAGTAAACCCCTCGCCTTTAGGCGACAGGA
>CAYUYL010000140.1:0-6464 GCA_964449195.1 uncultured Filomicrobium sp. | reverse complement strand
TTTGCGATCATTATATCAAGTCTTATGTTTCAGCAGGTCAGAAGATATCTCCTTCGCCGGAAAGCTGGGCTGCAACTTTAGTGCATAAATTTTCATGTCGAATGAAAAATTTCATCTGAGCTATAAAATTAAGCCTCTGGTTCAGTCAAAAAATCAACCGGCCTGACTTGTGCCTATATCAGACATACTGCCGGTCGCTTAGTCTGGGGAGTTAAGTGACATGTGGACCGCCTCCGTATTTGCTTATATCGGAATATTTCTAGTGGCTGTCTTAGGTTATCTGCCAGCACACGCCCAGGCGTATTCAGATGTTCAGATACTTCAAAATGAACAGGCTTTGCGCCTTTACGCTCAGAACTTAGGCGAGGACGCCTCAAATTTTGCCGATCGTTTCTTTGGAGCGGATGAGCCACAGCAATCAGATCATATCAACCAGACCGTGTCCGTTATGGAAGAGGATCAAAAGACGGTCATTTCTTCAGATAAGAACGCGGTAAATATTGCGCCCATCCAGCATGCATTGGCCTGGTTTCATAAGTCCGGGAAAATATACCAGAAAGAAATCATACCGCGCCTTCAGCTTGGAGGCGGGCTGGTGTTGCCGCCACCGGATAAGAGATATACACCACAACGCATGCCGCACGGACCTGCTATTGCATTGCCGGCTCCGGATCAAATTGCCAGCTCACTGCACACATGGTATAATCGCTCTGTAGCTAATTATAGTAGCGAAATTCTATCACGATTATTCAGTTCAACACCTTCCGGGATTGCATTGGCACCAGACCGGAAAGACCAGCCTGTCAAAATAGCCAATATTGACACGTCAACTTTAAGTCAACATGCCCCACCTCCGCCTGAGCAGAAACAGCCCATTGAATTTAACTCAGTCGAGAGAACCGATACGGCATCTTTAACACACCCTGCCCCGCAAGTGCACGCTGGATCAGAATATTCTGATCTCACTCAAAAGAAAACAGCAATAAAAGAACGGCAACCGGTAAATCAGCCTCAAACTGTTCAAAACGCTCATCCTCAGAGTCCGCCAGCCGAAACCAAATCAACCATCGAGGCTGCAGAGCGTTCCCCTGCCACTCGCGCCACACAGAACTCGGCTGCCTCCTTAGTTGAGCTTAACTCCGTCAAGAAAACTGATACGGCATCTTTAATACACGCCGCCCCACAAGTGCGTGCTGGCCTGGAACAGTCTGACCCCAGTCAAAAGAAAACGAAAATAGAAGAACGGCAACCGGTAAATCAGTCTCAAGCCGTTCAGAGCGCTCGTCCGCGGAGCCCGTCAGCCGAAGCCAAATCAACCATTGAAGCTGCAGAGCGTCCCTCTGCGCCCCGCATCACACAGAACCCGGCTGCCTCCCTGTCAAGCTCCAAAATCTTATCAGAACGCCAGCAAAAAATTGCCTCCAATGACCGCACGGATCGCGCGTCTTCGACCACGCCGAAACCCGACGCTAAAAATCAGCAAGCAGATGAAAGCCAGCGTTCCGCGCTAACTAAAACTAAGCAGCTAAATACTCTCGATCATAGCCGCTCCGAAAATAAGAAAGCTGCAACTGAATTTGAAACAGCAAGCAGCAGCCTGCGTATGGAACAAAAAAAGAATTTTTTGAAACCGCGCCCTATTGAAAACAATGAGATCGAGCCGCCTTCTGATGCACGGATTGCGACTGTCGATGCCGAGAATAAGCCCTCGCTGACGCCAAAACGAAAATCACAATCAAAACCGCAACTACGCCCTACACAAAAACAACAACAAGCAGAACAGCAGATTGCAACCTTATCTCCTGATCTTAAACCGACCGCAGATGCCCAGGTTGCGGCACTTGGCACGGCGGATCAGTTGCCGCCACCGCCCGTAAGAGGGCCATCTATGCGTACTGAACGCATAATGCAGAAACAGAAAATGGCGAACTTATCTCCGCGCTTGCCACCTCTTCCAGACAGAAATACCTATGTTGAGGCAAAGACTAGTCAGCTTGGACAGACAGTCTTTTCAGCAAGACAAACCAAGTTACCAAAGGTGATCTCGCGCACCAGGCAAGTCTTGTCTGCACAACAACTCCCTCCGCTGCCGGGCGTGGCGCCAAAGCCCCCGAAATCTGGCGTGCCTGAAAAAGCCAAAGCACAAGACCAAAACCAAGACCGGGACAATGAGCGTGCGCAGCCCAGGTCAAAACAACCTAAGTCAAAACAACAGACCACGCGCGTTGCTCGAGCAAATAATATCCGAACAAGACGGCAAAGCGCGGTGAGGAGTTATACCCGGCGTTCAAAAAGAGTGCGGCAGCCCTGCAGGAACAGGCGGCGCGGCAAAAAAGCCAAGATGGCGCGTATTTACGTTGTCAAGCCAGGCGATACGCTTTGGAGCATTTCCCAGCGGCTTTATCGTCAGGGAGAAGATTTTCGGCGTATTTATCGTGCCAATAAGCACATCATAAATAATCCAAATCGCATATATCCGTGTCAGGTTATCTATCTGCCGCCCCGCAGATGATGACTACCGGTAATATTTCGCAACGCTGCTATCGGTCTAACTCAACCGTCATGCTATAGGTGTGATTGAGACACCGGCTTTGAGGGCAGAACATGAGAACACGAACAGCCGCTTCAGCGATGGACAGAAAAGTTCTGCTTGGCTCATTCAACCAACGCAGTAGTTCTCATGCCTTTGTTGTCGAAAACCTACTGCTATTTGTATGGCCGGAAAATCGTCCGGATCTCCGCCGCCGTGTTGTCCTTGCAGCATTTGTTCTTATCATTGCTAAAATCGTCACCGTGCTTGTGCCCATATTTTACAAATATGCCACGGATACATTGACGACGGTTTCAAGCGGCCCTGATGCACTCAATGCCGCCAATTTGGGTCTGGTCGCCATTGCTATGATTGTTGCCTATGGTGTTGGGCGGATCCTGATGATGGTCCTCACACAAATCCGGGATGTGTTGTTCACCTCGGTTGGCCAGCACGCCGTGCGCTCCTTGAACAACAGAACGTTTCGCCATTTGCATCAACTTTCGCTGCGCTTTCACCTTGAAAGACGCACAGGCGGACTTTCCCGTGTGATTGAGCGTGCAACCCGCGCTATTGAATTGATTATGCGAACCGGCGTTTTGAACCTTTTTCCAACGCTCTTCGAACTCGTCTGTCTTGCCGGTGTCCTGCTTTATTTCTTCAATTGGGCGTATGTTGTCATTGTTGTCGTAACCGTAGCGCTTTACATGTGGTTTACGTTCTCGGCCACCGAATGGCGCATGACCATTCGGCGTGAAATGAACGACAGCGATACAGAAGCCAATACCAAGGCAATCGACAGCCTTTTGAACTTTGAAACGGTCAAGTATTTTGGCAACGAAGAGATGGAGGCGCGGCGCTTCGATGTCTCCATGGGGCGCTATGAAAAAGCGGCCATCCGAACCTATTATTCACTTGGAATTTTAAACTCTGGTCAGGCCGTCATTTTCACGATCGGCATGACATTGTGCATGGTGCTTGCCGCGCGCGGTGTGGTTGATGGCAGCCATACGGTCGGCGATTTCGTGATGATTAACGCACTGCTGATACAGCTTTACATGCCTTTGAATTTCATGGGGTTCGTATATCGCGAATTGCGGCAGGGGCTTGTCGACCTTGAGACAATGTTTGCCCTTCTTGAGCAGCATCCGGAAATCAAAGATGTGCCAAACGCCCAGCCGTTGAACGTCAAAAAAGGTGAAATTAAATTTGAAAACGTTTCTTTTGCCTACGATGCAGAACGGCCAATTCTTAAAAAACTGTCTTTTCATGTCGAACCGGGTAGTTTCGTGGCCCTTGTTGGTCCTTCGGGAGCCGGAAAATCCACCATCAGCCGCATCCTTTTCCGCTTCTACGATATATCAGCGGGCCGCGTTACCATAGATGGGCAGGATATAGACCAGGTACAGCAATCATCACTGCGCGCAGCAATTGGCGTTGTACCACAGGACACGGTGCTCTTCAACGATACTATTCTCTACAACATACGTTATGGGCGCCCGGATGCAACGGACGAAGAGGTGTTTGAGGCAGCACGCCTGGCGCAAATCGACCAGTTTGTGCAACAACTGCCCGAGGGCTATCAAACGCTGGTTGGAGAGCGTGGGCTGAAACTATCAGGCGGCGAGAAACAGCGTATGGCCATTGCGCGTACCATTCTGAAAGGGTCGCCAATTCTCATTCTCGATGAAGCCACAAGCGCCCTCGACAGTCAGACCGAAAAGGATATCCAGGACGCGCTGGATCAGGTGGCAAAGGGCAGGACATCGCTGGTCATCGCGCATCGTTTGTCAACAATTGTTCACGCTGACAAGATCCTTGTGCTGGATAAAGGACTTCTGATTGAAGAGGGCACGCATGCGGAATTGGTTGCGGCTGATGGGCTTTATGCATCGCTTTGGAACCAGCAGCGTAAGGCAGAACAGGCGCGTGCAGAACTGGCCCGTACGCTTGAAGAGGCCGAACGCATAGGTGCACTTCGGCCCTCTGAGGCGCGCATTGACGTTGACGAAGCTAAAAAGGAGTAATCCCCAAAAAAGAAATGCAGGGCCATTGGAAAGGCCCTACTGCGTGACCACGCTTGTGCGTGCACGCTCGCCATGATCAGCAGTTTCCTGCAGGAAATCTCCGGCAATGCCTAGAGCCAGCAGAAGAAAAAGCAGGCTGCTGAGAATCACCAGAAACGTACTGTGTTTGCTATTCAGCTCAGCGATTTTAGTTTCAGGGCGCTCTTGCGCTCCCTCCTGCATGCCAAGCATGCGGCGGTGTAATGCAACCGAAACATGGCCGCGATCGACAATCTCGGTACCGGCGCGCTGCGCAACCTGTTCCGCAATCACAGGGAACGGAAACTTTGGATCATCGTCCTTTTCATTGGTGCGCCCAAGCTGCACCGTCTCACCGGTCTTGAGAATGATCCGTACCGTTTGCATAATCATAGGCGCATATCGACCGCCAAAAATTTCATGCCGTTTTTCAATGCTTTCGATATCCTCGTATCGAATATCCCTGGTGTCATAGTCAAGCCAGGGAATGGCCCCACCGCCACCGCCTGGCAGCGTGAAGGCAAGCGACTCCTCACCAACATCAACCTCGGCCCGCAGCGAGAAGATCATCTCAAAAAGAATAAGTACCATCAGGACGGTGAACAGCGCGGCTAAAATCATCAACTGCCACGTATCAACCCAAAGCTCTCTGCTCAGGCGCTGGAACAACATCACGGGAAGGCTGACATAGAAAGGCAGCAACAGCACGAAAACAAAACAGAAGAAGGTTTTGCGCCCGGCGCCGCAATCATAATAAGTTTGTTCAGCCCCTTGCGATTTTATAGGCGATACATCTGATAACAAAGCATTTTTGCCGGCAGATAAAAGCCTTTTTGTGCCGGAATTTGATGTTGTTTCAGCCATCGCGCATCTCTCCTCAGGAACGGAAACGGCATCATATCAGAGCGCCCTGCAGCGCTCACCCACATGACCCTGCATATAGCAATATCGTGAAGCTGTCATTTTTGCCAGACGTTGTGCGCAGAAATATCTATATTATTAGCATACGCCATACACCATGCCCGATACATAAAGAATATCTTGCACACTGCATGACTACGGAAAGCGCTATCATGTTTTTTAAAAAAGCAGTCGAAATGCCCACAGCCGATACAGCACTGCAAGGCCGGGCCACACCAATCGCAACCGCAGAACGTCACTTTGTTTTTGATCGCCCGATCAAAGCCCCCTTCGCAGACCATATCGAAACGGCAATCTTCGGCATGGGTTGTTTTTGGGGCGCTGAGCGCATGTTCTGGAGCCTCGGCGCCGGCAAGATCTGGACGACCGCGGCTGGCTATGCTGCCGGCTTTACGCCCAACCCAACCTATGAGGAAGTCTGCACCGGGCACACCGGACACAATGAGGTTGTATTGGTCGCTTTTGATCCGGCCAGTACGTCTTACGAGGATTTGCTGCAAATATTCTGGGAGGGCCATGATCCAACCCAGGGTATGCGCCAGGGCAATGATACCGGCACACAATACCGCTCAGGCATTTATGTTACAACAGCAGAGCAGCGCAGCCTCGCCGAAGCAACTCGGGATGCATTTCAACGCGTACTTTCGGCGAATGGTTACGGCCCCATCACAACTGAGATCGCCAGCACCGGACCGTTTTATTACGCTGAAGAGTATCATCAGCAGTATCTGGCCAAGGTCCCGCATGGCTATTGCGGCCTTGGCGGAACGGGGCTGTCGTGCCCGGCCGGCTTAAAAACAATGTGAGGGCGGGGATGCTCCAGATGCCCCGGATATATCCGCTGAAACTCGATATTTTCTCTGACCTTACCAAATCCTTGGTCATCCCGGCATTTATTGCCGGTATTGCTCAAGGTCGAGTAGCCCACAGGGATTTCACCTGCAGGCTCTCGCAGAACCGTACATGAC
>CAYUYL010000139.1:0-6505 GCA_964449195.1 uncultured Filomicrobium sp. | reverse complement strand
GGTGCTATATACAGATTGCACCAGCAAGCCTGGAGGCTTATTAAACCCAATCTCATTTACAAAAACCTGGTTGAAAAAATTGAAAAAAGTTGTCCTCGTCACAGGCGATTCTTCAGGTATCGGGCACGCAACCTGCAAATACCTTGCATCCCAAGGCTGGCACGTCTTCGGTGCGAGCAGACGTGACAGATCCATGGAAAACTGGACCCATGTGACTATGGACGTTACCAATGAGGCTTCTGTTCACAGCACTATAAATGAAATACTGCAAAACGCGGGGCATCTTGATGCTGTCGTTCATTGCGCCGGTGAGAGCTTTGTTGCCCCCATAGAAGACGCCCTCATTGATGAAGTACAGCAACACTTTAACTTGAACGTCTTAGGCAGCATCCGTCTGCTTCAGTCTGTTTTACCGCATATGCGAGAACGGCGCAGCGGCCAGATCATCGTCATCGGTTCAATTGGGGGGCTTATCGGGCTGCCATTTCACGGATATTATTCAGCGGGTAAATTTGCCCTCGATGGTCTTGTTGAAGCGCTGCGGCCTGAAGTCAAACCATTCGGCATTGATGTCGCTATTCTGCACCCAGGCGATATCAATACTGAAATAGGCCAGAATCGCGTTGCAACCGCCAATACCGATCATAGCTCACCATATCATGAAGCGTTTACGCGCGCAGTTGCTTATTACGCCAAAGCGGAAGCAAACGGCAGCCCGCCAGATCTTGTCGCACGGGAAATTGCACGTTTGTTGCGGCAACAGAACATGCCGGTGCGCGCCCTTGCCGGCAAAACAATCGAAAAACTCGGAGTTGCAGCAAAACGGCTGATGCTTTCAAGGCATTTCGAAATTCTTATGCGGCTTGCCTATGGACCAGGGCCAAACAAACGTAAATAGCTCCAGCATCTGCTTGGGTTCGCTCTCAAACAGCCCGCCAACACGCAATAATTTGGGCTATATATAGCCCCGCCGCCCAGTGTGACCCCAACCCATAGAAGAATGACTGAACGCCATGCGCAAACTTACTTACAATCAGCCTCCCCCGCGACCTTTCAGCAGAACCGTCGACGGCAGCAAAATAGACAATAAAACGATACTTTCTGCAAAGCTGATCAGGAAGGCTTCCGCCTGTGTGGCAACTTGATGTTGCCCCAACCACTGAGACAGTGGTATGAGCACATAATCGTACAGTGTAATAAACACCTTAGATATTGCAAACTGATGCGGCAAACGCCACTTGTCGAAATAAAGCAGGTCACACAATCAGGTTCTCTTACACCTCGATCGGCATATGCGTGGCCAACCTCAAGCTTATGGCCCAGATGCCAAAAACATCAGGTCCGGGTTTTATGGAGGAGACGATGAATGGTAGAATTTGGTATAGGGAAATTGTGTAACCACTTCGCGAAAAATAATCAAAGGACGAAGCTTTATGCAAAAAGATTGCGTGTGCTAAGGTGTCACTCATAAGACTTGAACTCTCGACGACGGCAGCCAATCGTGGTCAAAGACTGAAACATAGAAATTATACAGATTTAATGCAGAGCCGTTAGGCCAGGCGTGGTACGGTGCGTGACGCAATGCAGCGGAGCACCACGACCTAAGGAAAAAATATCACCGATGCAGCAGGAACCTGCTACCCCTAGCGCGACCAAATCGCGTATATTTAACCGCAATAAGCAAAAACGATTGCGCCAGGCCGTTTTGCGCCACAAGGCTATTTCCAGTCAGGGCATCCAGGAGCGATTGTTCACACTGGTTTTCTCCGGCCTTGTCTACCCGCAAATCTGGGAAGATCCGATTGTTGACCTTGAAGCATTGGATCTTCAACCTGGCAACCATATCGTCGCCATTGCATCAGGTGGCTGCAATATTCTCAGTTATCTTTCTGCAGCCCCTATTCGGGTCACCGCGGTTGATCTTAATCCGGCGCATGTCGCATTAAATAAACTCAAGCAGACAGCGGTTCGCCATTTGCCGGACTATCGCACCTTTCATAGGTTTTTTGCAGAAGCCGACGCCCGCGACAACGTCCACGCTTATGAAGAGTTCATTCGTCCGCATCTCGATGAAACATCGCGTAAATACTGGGAAAGCCGCAACCTTCTGGGACGGCGGCGCATCGGCTATTTCCGCAACAATCTCTACAAACATGGATTGCTCGGAACATTCATCGGGGCCAGCCACCTTCTTGCTCGTGCTCATGGACGTAATCCACGCAAAATCCTCGCCGCGCGCACGCGTGACGAACAACGTAAAATCTTTGAGGCAGAGCTCGCTCCGCTATTTGAAAAACGCCATATTCGCTGGCTTCTAAACAAGCCTTCCGCGTTGTTTGGCCTTGGCATACCACCTTCTCAGTTTGAAGCACTGAAGGGTGAAGAAACCCATATGTCCAAAGTGCTTCTTCAGCGCCTTGAACGCTTGGCATGCGATTTCGATTTGCAGGACAACTATTTTGCGTGGCAGGCGTTTGGCCGGCGCTATGCAACCGGAGGCTCTGGCCCGCTTCCACCGTACCTGAAGCCAGAATCCTTCGAAAACTTGCGTGAACGCATTGATAATCTCGAAGTCGAGCATCGTTCCTTCACAGAGTATCTCGCCGCGCAGGCTGATCGCTCTCTTGATGGTTATGTGCTGTTGGATGCCCAGGATTGGATGACTGATGACATACTGACAGGGCTCTGGCGTGAAATTGAACGCACCGCAAAACCAGGTGCACGCGTTATTTTCCGGACAGCGGGAGAAGAAAGCATCCTGCCGGGCCGCGTACCCGATGAAATCTTGAATAAGTTCTCGTATGATAAGGAAAAATGCCGCGAATGGGTTTTGCAGGACCGCTCATCAATTTACGGCGGCTTCCATCTGTATGTTCGTAAAGCTGACTAAGTTCGGCAGAAGAGGTGAGCTGTGAGCAGCGAAGGTGCCGATGCTGCCAGTCACATGGACGGCATATATAAGTATCAGCGTTACATCTATGACGCGACGCGGAAATACTATCTGCTCGGCCGCGACCGTATGCTGGATGATCTGGAACCAGATCCAGGGCAGACCATACTCGAAGTTGGATGTGGTACTGGACGAAACCTCATTCTGGCTGCACGCCGCTATCCAGATGCGAAATTTTATGGTTTCGACATATCAAATGAAATGCTTGGTACAGCCCGCCGTTCTATAGAACGTGCTGGCTTTTCAGACCGAATTACCTTAGCCCAGGGCGATGCGTCCGCATTTGATACGCAAAAAATGTTTGGCATCGCCAGCGCTGACCGCGTGTTCATCTCATATGCCGTATCAATGATCCCGCCCTGGCGCGAAGCGATTGACGCTTCGCTTGCTGCAGTCTCTGATAACGGCAGTCTGCATATTGTTGATTTCGGACAGCAAGAGGGCTGGCCCGTCTGGTTCAAATACCTTCTATTCTCCTGGCTTGATAAATTTAGCGTTTATCCCCGCGCAGAATTAGCCTCCGAGCTTAGCGACCGGGCCGCAAGCGCAGGTTTTGACCTTAAATACCAGCGTCTTTATCGTGGATACGCAGATTATGCGATTTTGCGGAACAAGGATTCTTAAAAACCGTCAGGGCTGGAAAACGCTTACCTCTGAAAATACCATTCCACACATCCACTCTGGCATAAACTCAACCAAAGCCCGGCTTACAGCGCCGGGTTCGCATCTCACGCTTTAACTCGCGCGCAACTTCATCGCCAAACATAGCACCACGCGACACAAGCGCTGGCGTTAACTTCTGGTTTTTCGCAGCTTTAAGACGGGAACGTGCACCACTGGCTTCAGCATAGCCAAGGCGCAGTTGGCCGCATGTAAGCTTTTTCTTTTTCATTTTGAATGCAAACAGACGTATGCCGGATGCATCGGCGTTGGCTGTTGCCGGCTTCTCTATCCATTTGTTTGTTGGGTCAGCTACAATCACATCCAAAGCCTGACGACGCTTGGAGAGACAATAGGCGCTGTCATTAACACAGTTCAGACCGGCACTCAGACTGTCTGTTTGAGACAAACGAGCATTGTGTGTGCAGCCCAAAATTGCACCACTCAGACAAAAGAGACTGAGCCCCGCCAAAACACGGCAATAGAATGTGGCCAACATTCAGGACATCCTTTGAAATTAATGATGCTGCTTATGCCAATGAATATGCGGATGAACTATGGCACGAACAGGATATATTGTGTACGCATGTGATAATGAAACTGTTCTGCACGCAGAAAGAGAACAGAAATTTGCAAACGATGTCTACAAACATTTGCATGATAAAGTTTATATTGAACAAGCGGGAGCAACCGCTCATAGCGGGCAATGAAAGGTAATTGCGATGGCTAAGGCAATACGCATCCATGAATACGGCGGCCCAGAGAAAATGATTTGGGAAAACATTGCTATTCCTAGGCCGGCAGAAGACGAAATTCGCATCAAACACCATGCCGTAGGCCTTAATTATATCGATACGTATCATAGAACCGGACTGTATCCGCTCTCCAGCATGCCTGCCATCATCGGCATGGAAGGCGCCGGCGAAGTGATTGAAGTTGGGGCCGGCGTTACCGATTTTGCTGCAGGCGACCGCATTGCATATGCCAATCCCATGGGCAGCTATTGTGAAGAGCGCATCATGCCGGCAGCGCGAGCCGTAAAATTACCGGATGACATTACATATCAAACCGCTGCAGCAATGATGCTGCAGGGCATGACCGTCCGCTACCTTCTTCGCCAGACATTCAAGGTCAACGCAGAGACAACGATACTGCTGCACGCTGCCGCAGGTGGTGTTGGCATTATTGCCTGTCAGTGGGCAAGGCATCTTGGCGCCACCATCATTGGCACTGCCGGGTCCGATGAAAAATGCGCGCTGGCCAAGGCCAATGGCGCAACCCATTGCATTAATTACATAACTGAAAACTTTGTTGAGCGCGTACGGGACATTACAAATGGCCTGGGCTGTGACGTCGTGTATGATTCCATCGGTCAGGCTACATATCCCGCCTCTCTGGAATGCCTCAAATCACGTGGTCTGTTCGTCACTTATGGCAACGCTTCAGGACCTATCACAAATTTCGATGTTGGCAGCCTGGCTGCTCAGGGATCGCTTTATGTAACACGCCCCACCTTGTTCACATACGTGCCGAATCGCGAAGATCTGCTGGCGAATGCAAACGAGCTCTTTGCAATGGTTGGTGATGGCCACGTTAAAGTTTCAGTCAAGCAGACGTATCCCCTGGCTGAGGCAGCACAGGCTCATCTGGATCTTGAAGCGCGCAAAACAACAGGCTCAACGGTCTTGCTGCCGTAGCCCGGATTATCACCATAGCACGAGCTGCTTCTATAACTTGTCTATCAAGCAGCGCATGTGCTGATAAACTGGTCAATGATGCGGTCGTGCCAGGGTATGGAGGAGGCGCGATCGTGAAAACCGACATGGCCGCCGCCCGAAGTTACAATGATTTTCGCATTGCTCAGGTGGCGCTTTTGCAGTTCCAGGTAGGGTGCGGCTGGAATCCAGGGATCATTCTTGGCGTGTACCAGCAGCGTGGGCACCGTCAGCTTGTCGGCAAATTGATAGCCCGCGGTTTTGGCATAATAGTCAGCCGCATCTTTGTAGCCGTGGCGCGGAGCCGTGAATTGGTCGTCGAAGGCCAATAGCGTTTTGGCCGCACGTATGGCGTTCTGCTCCTGGCCGCTAAGGCGTGCGTGCGGCGAGAGCGCCTCTCGTTTCATCCGGCGCAGCAAAAACCAGTGATAGATGGCGTTGCGTGGAGCCATCAGGCGGATGCAAGCTTCCATAGGCTGAATGGGGGCAGACACCGTCGCAGCGCCGATTAGGCTATGGCTTGCACGGAGCGCGGCGAGAGTATTGAGCAGAATGTTGCCGCCAAGCGAATATCCAATGGCAAAGAGACCATGACGTGTTAATTCTGTATCCAGCCCATTGATCATATCCTGAATATCCTGCGTGCAACCGCCAAAGTAATAACCGCCGGCCGTGGTGCGCGAAGATCCGGCACCACGGAGATTGACACGTACAACCCTGCGTCCGCGAGAGAGCTGGTATTGTGCAGTTGCACGCACGTATGCGCTATCCTCGCAGCCTGTCAAGCCATGAAGTAGCAGGAGCGTTGGCCCCTGGGCGGGCTTTGGTGCAGGTGGTATATTCAGAGTTCCTGTGAGAATGTCGCCCGTGCCATCGGAGGTTGGAAATGCGAGTTGAGTTGGCATCCCAGGTAGCGGCTGATGCCGCGCCAACACTTGATTGCGCAGGGTTTGCAGATCTCCGCCCCACCAAGGCGGGCGATCGGAGAAGGATGGCCGGGATATGTCTATATCGGTCTGCTGTATTGGCATCATGCAGCCTGATACTAAAAGCAAGACGATAGTATGAAACCCTGCGATGTAATATTATCGCCTTCTGCTCGGTTGGAGGGATGTTCAGGCAGATACGAGCTATTCGCATTTGTTGGTGATGGCGTTGCTCAGGCGGCATCTTGGATGGT
>CAYUYL010000138.1:0-6515 GCA_964449195.1 uncultured Filomicrobium sp. | reverse complement strand
GCTTTGCGCAATTCGAACGCGAAGTTACGGCCGAGCGTATTCGCGATAAGTTTGCGGCCAGCCGAAAAAAGGGCATGTGGATGGGGGGCGTGCCGCCTTACGGCTACCGCGTCCAAAACCGCAAGCTGGTGATAGACGAAGAACGGGCTTCCCATGTCTGTTGGATTTTCGCCCGATTTATTGAAATTGGCTCCGCCACAGAACTGGCGCGTGAAGCCGCGAAGCAGGGCATTCGCACGCCCAAAGGCAACCGAATCGACAAAAAGTATCTCTACCGGATGCTGAACAACCGGGCCTATATTGGCGAAGCCGTCCACAAGGGCGACAGTTATCCCGGTGAGCATGACGCCATTATCGACCGTGCAACCTGGGACAAAGTGCATACCATCCTTCAGGAAAGCCCGCGCAAACGCGCAGCACGCACGCGAGCTGACACACCGGCTTTGCTGAAAGGCTTACTGTTTGGCCCGGACGGTGCTGCCTTTTCACCGTCTCATACACACAAAACTGGCAGGCTGTATCGCTACTATGTCAGCCAGACCGTGCTGAAGCATGGCGCCGGATCATGCCCGGTGGGCCGTGTGCCCGCTGCTGAAGTTGAGGCCGCGGTCATCGATCAACTGCGTGCCATATTTCGCCAGCCTGAGATCGTGGCCGGCACCTGGAAGGCGGCGCGCAAAAAAGCTCGCGGCATCTCAGAAGCTAATACTCGCAAAGCTCTCCAGCAGCTTGATCCACTGTGGAATGAACTGTTCCCTGCCGAACAAGCCAGGATTGTCACACTGCTGGTCGAACGGGTTGATATCGATGCTGATGGTCTGAATGTCAGGCTGCGCGTGGACGGTCTCAACGAATTGGCCCGTGAAATGTTAGCCGGCAATAGGGAGAAAGTCGCATGACACGTCCAGCGCCGATCTCAGATACCGTCACCGTCCATGTGCCATTCCGCATCGTCAAGCGTGGCGGCCGCAAAGAAATGGTTCTACCGACCAATGCGCAGACCCAGCGCAGAACTGACAACACAATCGTCAAAGCGCTGGCCCGCGCCTTTCGCTGGAAGCGTATGCTCGAAACCGGCGAATTCACCACCATGGCTGAACTGGCCGAGCGTGAAGGCATTGCACCGTCATATATGACACGTGTTCTGAGGCTGTCGTTGCTTGCGCCGGATATTATCGAGGCGATCCTGGACGGACGGCAAGGGCCGGAGACGACACTGGCGCAACTGCTTGAGCCGTTTCCGGCAAGCTGGGCTGAGCAGAAAGATATGTTTGCTGGCATGTGACCAACGCAGACCACATGCCGGGGTGCCGCTTTTACTTCATCGGCTCTTGTTTGTTTCTGGTTGACGCCATTTCGCTGACCATGGCTTGGACTACAACATCCACAAGCTGTAGCTCTGCTTCATTCAATGAGCCACAGGCAGATTCAATACGGCTCAGCAATTGAGTCCTTTCATTCCCGCCTGTGTTTTCGGTCTTGTCCACGCCCAACAATTCGTTCGGCGTGCTGCCAACTGATTTTGATATTCTTACCAATGTATCAAGCCCCGGTTCTCGTTGTCCTGTTACGTAATGACTGAACGCGCGCGGTGTAACACCGGCCCGTTCGGCGATCGCAGCATGGCTTAATCCGAGCGCATCGGCTCGTGCTCGTAGGTTTTGTGCAAATTTCATCATAAGACCAAATTGGTCTCATATTCACCCCTTGCGTCTATGTGCTTTATGGACGTTATGTTAAGTCCGAAACGGTCTCAAGCAGTTTGGAGGGGTATGAAATGAGAAAAACAAATTACTTTCAATATGTTGGTCATTATGGACACACATCATGAGCGAGGATCAGAGCAGCAGTGGAAAGATCACCAAGCAGATCGCAGGTCCTGTTCAAAGCTTGCGGTGGAATATCGTTAACGGCACTTTCGTGCTGCAGATGGCCAAGGAAGCCGTCGTGTTTGAAGATGGCAAATTCCTCAGGCTGGAAATCGTGTGGCAGGACGTGCCGATTGTCGACAACGCAGACAGGACAGAGCCGTCACTGCAACAGCACATCACAATGGCCGAGATTGTGAAGGAATAGTGAATATGGGACAGCGTGCGGGTTCTTTAGGCGAAGGCAAATGTTATACTATCAGGGGACTGAACCTTCGCAGAGTTTCTGCATATAATCGTGGATCAAGCCAGCCCTTGCGTCAATGAAATCACGGAACTCTCCATCTATCAAAGCATCGTAAGGCACTAAATGGCTTTCTAAACGGCGACGGACTTCGGCTTCTGTTGCGTTTGCATCAGATGCGCGTTCTTCGATGTATTGCTTAGGTGTCTTGGCTGCTATCTTACGGTTTGTCTTCCAAGAGATGAGTGTACAATTCAGCGCTGAATTAACTTCGTGGTCCGGAAATTCACTTTGAACCAATCGTTTTGGATAAACGTGATGGTACTCGCGGCGCACAACGTTGTCAGCCGTTGCTTTGGCACCATCAGCAAAGTCATAGCCGCCTCCATAGAGCGAGATGGCAATAATGGCACGGCCTAAACGGTCTTTCCGTCCAGGCCAGCCACCACGTACGAGTTCTGCTGCTGAAGGAAGGGCGTTTTGTTGTTCATCGAATAAATCTGGTATAGCTGACGAGGCAGGATCTAAAATCAGATCACGTATAGTTTTGTAATCTGAAAACGCTCTTGTTGTAGCAGTTTTTAGGTAACGATCGGTAAAACTCGCTCTCCAGATGGCCTTGCGGATCAAGGTGCGAGCGCGGCCTTCCTTATCAGCGCCGTCAGCGGGAACATGTGCCCAAAGAGCTGAAGTAAGATAGATGATTACCTCCGTAGGTAGCAAACGCTCGTTAAAGATTGCCTCATCTGTAAGAAAACGGACACCGCGCTTAAGGCCTGTAACGACTTGCTCCCAGACATCGGCTAATTCGTTGCCGAATTCTGGATCAAGATAAGTCTTCTTTAGCGGAGGTTTGCCATTTAACATTGCGCCGATTGCAAGGGCGGTATCCTCGACTTTTCCGAAATTTGCAGCAGTTGGAACCTCTTCTTTCAGTTCTGCAATCATATCATGCAGAGAATTACCGACCGCTCCTTCAATCTGAGCAACCACAATATCGAAATCTTTCAGTGGCGATGCCGATGTGTTCATTTTAATGAAAACATCCAATGCTGTTTCTTGCTCCGTCGTCACGGGGAGCGAGAGGAATGGAATTGGATAAGACGCCAGCCTTTGGCGCAGGCGCATAATCTGCCTATCTGCAGACTTGTCAGTGTCAGCAGTGTCCGTCCATTCATTCATAATATGCTCACCGTTTGCACCTGGGCAGAGGATAGAAACAGGTGCAAGATTGCGAGCGAGGCATTCGCTTGGAATATCAGCCCAAAGCGGCATTTTTTTACCTGCCTTGGACATATGACGTTTTACAATCTCAATTTCCGGGCGATTATCATCTTCGAGGGAAACAAAGATTGTGAATTCATCGTAATCATCAGTAAGAGCGCGCCAAAGCGCCGTCATACGCTGTTGGCCATCAAGCAGGTTCATCTGTGGTGTGCTCTTTGGGGCAGGGGCACCAGATATTGGCCGGGAATGAAACAGCTCTTTATCGCCAACTTCAAGAATCAACAGTGCTCCAATAGGCAAGTGTGGGACCCGAAGTATATTCTCCAGAATGCCTTCAATCTGGTTGGGCCTCCAAGCGTCGAATCTCTGGAAACGCGGCAGAGTAAGCTGGCCTTCTCGGATCATTGCGAACCAATCTTCAACAGTCTTTGTGCGGGCTTCCATCGTAATGAACTGTCCTTGTTCAGCTAATAGGTTATTATGGATCTTATCTTGAAATAAGCCGATTCGGATATGTTAAGAGCACATCAGAAAAACAAAAATTATTCCGAGTTATAACGAGCAAATGTCAAACCTGACGCCTACAGCAATATACGATTGTCTTGATGCGCTTGCCGCTCGCGCACCATCGCCGGAACAATTTGATTTTCAGCTTATGAAGGCGATCGGTGCGTTACCAGCTTCGAACAAAATTTCAGAGACAGGTTTCTCAAGATCTATCGCCAGCCGACCCGGCCGGAGACACAAGCTATTTAAGAACTCATGAGAGAGCACATTGCCGCGCATGAACCTGGCAATAAGTTTGCGGTTGGCATAGACAAGGAGCGCAAGCAATGAACGCTGTTGAAATTGAAGAAGCCGTATCCGCGCTTGCCGCCGAGCCATTTGATGCAGCCGAGTTTCCCTATGCGCTTCTGGAAGCCTTCGGCAACAAGGCTACGACTATCAAACGCCTTCGCACCGGCAACAGTAACAAGTCGGATATAGAAGGCGGCGTATTGCAATATAACAACATTCATATGGCCGTGGCAAAGGCAGGCCAGGTCAAAGAAACGCTGGATGCCCTGCGCGGCAGCCCAATCACCGCCAAGCAGAAAGCCAAGTTCATCCTCGCAACCGACGGCGAATGGTTTGAGGCGGAAGATTTGTGCCTGGGCGAAACCATCGCATGCGAATATGCTGACTTTCCTGATCATTTCGGCTTTTTCCTTAGCTTAGCAGGCATCAGTACGGTTAAGGAAATCCGCGACAGCTCCATCGACATCCGCGCCACCAGCCGCCTGAACAAGCTCTATGTCGAATTGCTGAACCACAATCCGGACTGGACTACCGCCGGGCGGCGCCATGACATGAATCACTTCATGGCGCGGCTGATTTTCTGTTTTTACGCCGAAGACACTGATATTTTTCATGGCGATAATCTGTCCACGGCAGCCGTAGAGCGGATGCGCGTTGGCTCGCATGAGATAACGCACGAGGTCATCAGCGAAATATTTCGCGCCAGGGACACACCGAAAAAGCACAACGGCGAGCTGGACAATCGCTATCGTAAAGCGGCAAATATCAAAAACTGGGCAGATGCCTTCCCATATGTGAATGGCGAACCCTTCTCCGGCAGTACGGAAGTGCCGAAATTCACCCGGATAGCGCGGTCATACCTGTTGCATGTTGGCAATCTGGACTGGAAGCAGATTAACCCTGATATCTTCGGCTCGATGATTCAGGCCGTGGCCGATGATGAAGAGCGCGGCGCATTGGGCATGCATTACACCTCTGTGCCGAATATCCTGAAAGTACTGAATCCGTTGTTTCTGGATGATCTGCGTGCCCAACTGGAGGAAGCCGGAGACAACGCACGCAAGCTGCTAAACCTCCGCAAGCGCATGTCGCGCATTCGTGTGTTTGACCCTGCTTGTGGATCAGGCAACTTCCTCGTGATTGCCTATAAGCAGATGCGTGAGATTGAGTATGAAATCAACAAACGTCGGGGTCAAAAGGATATTGCGTCAGAGATTCCCCTGACCAATTTCCGGGGCATTGAGCTGCGTGATTTTTCGGCCGAGATTGCACGGCTAGCGTTGATCATCGCTGAATATCAGTGCGACGTACTCTATCGCGGCCAGAAGCTGGCGTTGGCGGAATTCCTGCCGCTGAATGCTGAAAACTGGATCACCAGCGGCAATGCGCTCCGGCTGGACTGGCTATCCATCTGCCCCCCCACCGGCACAGGCGTGAAGCTGCAAGGCGATGATCTGTTCAGCACACCGCTTGAGCAAGCCCATATCGACTTTGAGAATGAAGGCGGCGAAACCTATATCTGCGGCAACCCGCCTTACAAAGGCGGCACTGAACAGAACGCAGAACAAAAAAATGATATGACGGCGCTGTTCTCTGGATGCACAAGCACATGGAAATCGCTCGATTACATATCAGGATGGTTCTTTAAATTTGCTGAATATGCGCGTCATACGGAGGCCTCTTGTGCATTCGTAAGCACAAATTCCATTTGTCAGGGAGAACAAGTCGCTCGGCTTTGGCCACTTCTATCGTCACGAGGTCAGAAAATAAAATTTGCTCATACCTCATTTAAATGGGCAAACCTTGCTTCGCACAATGCTGGTGTGACGGTGATAATCATTGGGCTATCGCGGAACCCAGAAAATGAGCGAACGCTATATCAAATTGATTCCAATGGCGAATTGTCTAAGCGAACTGTTTCAAACATAAACGCATACCTTGTGTCATATAAAAATATTCTGGTTGAAGCATCAACCAAACCAATTTTTCATTCCAACGAAATGACTATCGGCAGTAAGCCTGTGGATGGCGGCAATCTTATACTTTCACAATCAGAATACGAAAGGTTAGTCTCGTCAGACGCTAGGGCAAGGGACTTTGTTCTTCCCTACCTCGGTGCGAATGAAATTATCAAGGGCATCAATCGCTATTGTATCTGGGTGCAAGAGGAGACCGCCAAAGCTGCGATGCAACTTCCTGCTCTTGCTGAGAGGTTTGAAAAGATTAGGCAGATGCGACTGGAGAGCAAAAAAGCTCTCACTAGAGAAAGTGCTGCTTATCCGTTTGCATTTCAACAAGTTCGGCAAAATGGAAGTGAAACTACCACACTACACGACTCTTCCCCGTGTAGCCTTGATTTTGAGCCACGGGGCAACCGC
>CAYUYL010000137.1:0-6560 GCA_964449195.1 uncultured Filomicrobium sp. | reverse complement strand
GAAGGTGAGTCAGCCGCTGGTACAGCTCCCACCCAGGAGGATGCAAGAACACGGCGCCCGGCCCTTCCTCCGGGTAATGAAACAGATCCATCTCAGGGCCCAGTTTACGATGGTCGCGCCGTTCAGCCTCCTCAAGCTGCCTGGTATGCGCTTTGAGGTCCTTCTCGTTAGCCCATGCCGTACCATAAATGCGCTGTAGCATTGGGTTTCGGGAATCGCCACGCCAGTAAGCGCCGGCAAGCTTCATCAGCTTAAACCCGGAACCGATCTGACCTGTGGCGGGCATATGCGGCCCGCGGCAAAGGTCAAGCCAGTCACCCTGGCGGTAAATCCTGATTTCATCGCCTTCAGGAATCGCCTCTACAAGCTCAACCTTGTAATCTTCACCCTTCTTCTTGAAATATTCCTTGGCTTGTTCGCGGCTCCAGATTTCCTTCGTGAACGGCGCATTGCGTTTGATGATCTCGCTCATCCGCTCTTCAATGCGTGCAAAATCATCAGGGCTGAACGGCGTCTCGCGGGCGAAATCGTAATAAAAACCGTTTTCAATCACCGGGCCGATCGTCACCTGCGTCCCCGGGAAAAGTTCTTGGACAGCCTCTGCCAGAACGTGCGCGCAATCATGACGGATTAACTCGAGGGCTTCGTCATCTGTGCGCGTAACAATTTTGATTGCCGCATCCTGAGTAATTGGATCAGACAGATCGCAAAGCGTGCCGTCAATGACAACGGCCACAGCTTTCTTGGCCAGAGACTTGGAAATCGCGGCGGCCAGTTCTGCCCCGGTAATACCAGCCTCATAGGATCGTTCTACACCATCGGGAAAAGTCAAAGTAATTGTTGACACTGTATTATCCTCTCACTCACTGCATACCAGGCAGGTAAGATTGGTCAGCACACCGTGTAACGGCCGTATACCATTTACATCAGATACCGCATAGATCGGAAATTCAGAAATTCACGCACCGGCTGGCACGCGTATTATGTGCTTTGCACAGTCGGGACGCAGGCACAACATCGAAGCGCACAAACAACCCAAACGTCTATTGCGGCGAATTGACCAGCAACTCCAGAAATTTGCGTTAATGACGACATCACACGCATTGTTATGAACCTGCGTTTAAGCCCTGGACATTCGAAGAGCATGTGAGGTCATCTCGTGAATAAAACACAACAGCTGATTTTGATGAAATCGGCCTGATGCCGATTATTCTTCGGGGCGCTGCACACGACTTTGTCTTTGCCAACGCACGACAATATGCTTGCCGGTCCAGCGGCCGTAGCGCCATGGCTGAAATCGATAGCATTCTGAGGTTAAATCCGGCACAGGATCAACACCGGCTGTGCCCCAGGGCTGGCATCTCAACAGACGTGAGACAATCAGCCAAAGCCCCTTCCAGGCTCCATTTTTATCAACAGCCTCCAGAGCATAATCTGAGCACGTTGGAAGATGCCGGCAAGGCCATCCAAGCCAAGGCCTTAAAGTCAAACGATAACAATAAATGGGAGCCTTCACTGTACTGCGTGCAATAAGACTTAACAACAACGATAAGCGTTGACGGCTTGACATAATCAGCACCTTTTCATGGGCAAACTCACTCAAGGCTATCAAGCGCCTTTTCCACGGCATCAAAGATCAGTAACGTCGACGCGTGCCGAGACCTATATGGACGAACGGACATAAGCAGGGCGAGATCTGACCAGCGGCCATTCGGCGGGGCACCATCTCCTTGAAGCATGTCACGCATTTGCCGGGCGACGGCTCGAAACTCTTCAAACGGTGTGCCAATGATGTTTTGCCCAACGATAGCCGCAGAGGCCTGTCCAAGAAGGCAGGCTTTAACAGTTTGTCCGAAATCAACGATACAGCCTTCATGCACTTTGATTTCAACAGAGACCGTTGAACCGCAAAGTTTGGAATGCGCGCTGGCTTCAGCATCAAACTGGTCCAACGTCCGGGAACATGGGATGTCGCCTGCAAGCTCAAGCAGGCGGGCACTGTAAAGATCGCTCAAATCGTTCATTATTCCCAACCTTGCTCTTTCATCAATATCGACACGTAACGCCGGCGTAATATCGCATTTGTAAATTCATGCCGGCACCGATATGCTTCATATAAGCGAAATATTATATCGCGCCAGATGTCCCATTAAGTTGACTGTCAGTCTTGATATCACCCAACAGAATACCAGAGCACATGCTGCAAACCAAAACCATAGCTTCTCCAGCATCAGAAATATCCGACATCCCGCGCCCCACGCGAGAACAGGCTGAGGCCGCCGTGCGCACACTTATTGCCTGGGCCGGAGAAGATCCCAATCGTCCTGAACTTCTTGCAACCCCAACCCGGGTTGTAGAGGCTTACCAGGAATACTTTCGCGGCTACCAGGAAAACCCGTCTGACTGGCTCACCGATACGGACGTTACGATTTCAGGCGGCTATGATGATATCGTCATGTTACATGGCATCCGCGTTCAAAGCTTTTGCGAACATCACATGACGCCATTCGAAGGGGTCGCAGCCGTTGCCTATTTGCCAGCACAACACTTTGTAGGCTTATCCCGTCTGGCAAAAGTTGTAGACACCCTCTCGCGCCGCTTGCAAACGCAGGAAACGCTAACGCAACAAATAGCCGAAACAATCGGTACAACACTTAAACCGAAGGGCGTTGCCGTTTTGATCGAAGCTGAGCACCAGTGCATTTCGTTTCGAGGATTGCGCCAGCCGGGCATTAAAACCATCACAAACCGCTTTTTAGGAGCATTCAGAGATGACACTGAAATGCGCGACAGATTTCTGAAACTCGCCAAGACCTGTTAACGCGCAGCACACGAAAGAGACCTGACGAAGAGGTATAAAAGTTTCAAATGCCGCCCAGCTCAATCATCCGTATCAAAACGTTTGGGATTGAGGCCAAGCGCTTTCCAGGTCTCAAGCATATGCTGTGGCAATGGCGCAGTGACATCGATTTTTCGGCTATCATGCGGATGCGGAATAACCAAACGCCGGGCATGCAAGTGTAACTTCGGCGCAATTGCATCTTCCGCCAGCGCAAGTTGGGCCTGATATTTATGATCGCCCGCAATCGGATGTCCGATCAGATCCATGTGGGCACGCAGTTGATGCTGCCGGCCCGTCACAGGCTTGAGCGAGACCCAAGCAGCCTTGCGGGCAACAGCTTCAATAACCGAATAGTGTGTGGTCGCGTGCATGGCCTTGTCCTGTTCGCCAGGTTGGGCTTTACGCACCTTATCACCATCGGGCCCCGAAGCTTTAACCAAGGCTGCCTCAATTTTGCCCTGCGCCGGCCGAGGAACCCCCACCACCAGCGCCCAGTAGGTTTTAGCAGCCGATCGTGTTTGAAAGGTCCGGCCCAGCTTAGCCGCTGCATCGCGCGACTTTGCGATCAGAAGAACGCCTGTCGTATCGCGGTCAAGGCGGTGAACAAGGCGCGGGCGCGCTCCAAAACGGTCAATCATACCGGCCAGCAGGCCATCGAGATGACGACGTGTGCCGGTGCCACCCTGTACAGCAATTCCGAAAGGTTTGTTCAACACCAGTACCGCGTCGTCTTCGAACAGAATGAGATCCTCGACAAACCGGCGATCAGCCTTGGAAGCGCCGGGTGGCGGTATGACAGACGGTTTAGTTTTATGCGGTTCACGCACAGACTTTGGCACACGAATGCGTTGCCCTGTTGCCAAGCGTGTATGCGATCTCGCGCGCTTAGAATCAACGCGGATCTGTCCGGATCGCAATAACTTTTGCAGGTGACCGTAGGTCAATTCCGGAAAATGCTGTTTGAACCATCTGTCCAGCCGCAGTTGATCTTCATCTCTGCCAACCAGCATGGTTTCAACCGGTTCGTTCATAGGATCAGTGCCCGTACTCCAAAATATCCCAGTATGCAGGCCAGGATGGAAAGCGTGACGGAACCAATGATATACGCCAACGCCAAGCTGATATTGCCACGCTCGAGCAACAACAACGTATCAAGCGAAAAGGCAGAGAACGTCGTGAACCCGCCCAATATACCCGTCGCAACAAACACACGCAGACCTATGGCGTCCGGTAACTTGAGTAAAATATAAGCTGTGACGGCGCCCATGATGAGCGATCCGAGTATATTAATCGTGAACGTTGCCCAATGCAGTTGTAATGATAACGTGTGCAGTGCCAACATATTTAAAGCATACCTAAGCCCCGCGCCAATAGCTCCGCCGGCACACACAAGCAGGAGCAACTTCATATTACGAACCAATCTATATACATATCGTCTTATACTGAGGCGTAATGGAATAGTGTTAAAATTTGAGGCTTCACAGATCATGGTTCGCGACGATAGTTTACTAATAATTCAGCACCTGGAATACGGCTGCAAACAGACCATCACTCCCATAAAAGCTGGCTAGCTGCGGCGGCGTTTGGCAAAAGGCGCGCCCACGATCCAGCCAATCGCCCAACCGATGATCAAACCTGCAATCAAAACAGCCAGAAATGCCATCTGCTCGACGTCGGCTTGACCATCAGGGCTTGTGTAAGTGAATTGCCGGCTGAACCAGCCTGAAACGCCGTTTGCAAAAAACAAGGCGGCCAAAGCAGCGCCTGCAACTCCAAAAAACATGGCCATAATATAACGCATGGGCTATCCTCGATTAACGGATTTCTGCTGGCAGCTCAATGCCGCAAGTCACTTTTGCTTAGAGATGGCTTACTTGACTTCCCAAAACCAGATTTCTTTCGCTTCCGCATAATTGGAATAGTAGCCAAGCCAGGAGAACCATTCCATCAGCCATTTGGCTGAAGACCGGTATCCATTCCATACATCAATATGATCACCAGTGGCTCTGCCTTCCGGATCATTGCTTCGCCTCCAGTAGTCCTTAATATAGATAATACCTGTTCGTCCAAATAGCTTCGGATAAAACTCTGCCGGATCATTAGCGGTGAGTTTTTCAACGCCGCTAAGTCCGTCAATATCTGCTATGACAAGTTTATCTGCAAGTTGCTGGGCGCGTATACAGTGCATCTCTTCAGGTGGATGAACACCGCAGGTCAAAGCTTTTATCTGATCGTGTGTGACACCCGCACGCCGCAGCGAAACTCCCATGCGTATGGCGCATTGATTTGCAAATGTCGGATAGCCCTCTTTGAGCTCAACACCATAATGAGAGGGATCGTTTCTGGGGGAAATGCACGGCGTCTGCACACTTTGGTTGATAGGATGTCCGTACCAGAGATCGTGAAATTTGATCATCATTATCCTCTGTACTACGTGCGGTATCAGTCTTCCTCAATCACGCTATTACTATAAAGATGTCTTCTGGATATGGCTATAGGATTCATTGGCCTTCACCGCGCAAAAGCTTTGGAGATCATAAGCGTGCCAGATGAATGCTGTCGGTGCCTAAGCCACCGGCTTTGCAACTTTGCACATCGCAGGTATCGTGCATTGCAGGAAGCATGTCATTCTTTGACCACTCATATTTTAATCAAATTGTCATGTAACTTTGAGCAAGGGCCTTGCCACATCCAATAAAAATGCTTACTTGATGACGCTTAACGCTGAAGGAGACGTGGCCGAGTGGCTGAAGGCGCTCCCCTGCTAAGGGAGTATACGGGAAACCGTATCGCGGGTTCGAATCCCGCCGTCTCCGCCACGCTAAAATCTCCTTTCGGAGACGCTTTGACGGACCCGAAATATATAGTGTTTTCAAAGATTTAGCTCGTGGTTTGGGGTTGAAAACGAACCAAATTCAGACTGTGTCAATGGAACTCAGGCGGTTGTCTCCGCCCTGCCATTTGCCAGTTCGGTTTCCGAGGCCTGAGCATTAGTTGCTTAACACATTGTTCGCTTGCAATTTATTTGATCAAAGTCTAATGTATTGAAAATAATATATAAAATCCGAGTGATGCAAAACCGTTCCGATGGTTCGAATCATTTCAGCTCCGCCACGCTAAAACCTCCTTTCGGAGACAGTCTGACGACCACAAAATATATAAATATTTCAAAGACTTAGGTTGAAATTCAGAGCTGAAAACGAACCAAATTTAGATTGTGTCGAAGGAACTCAGGCAGTTATCTCCTTCGTGCTATTTGCTAGTTCGGTTTCGATATGTGGCACAACTTGTCTACATGGACTTCAATATTGCAGATTTTTTTATTTGCAGGCACCAAGTGGTGGTGCGCAGGCAATCATCTTTATAATTTTTGTTGGAGGAGATGAGCCTGCTGCATTTAAAGCGCAGCTTTAAAACCGCTCAATTAGCTCTTTCTGACTTTTCCAGCATACTGGAATGTCCCAGAGCTTAGCCAGTTGTGTAGCTGATAGTGATTTTGAATGCTCCCCACGCAGTAGACCATCGGTGAGCTCCGGCGCCAAAAACGCGAAAGGTAGAAGTCTGGCAACATACCGTGGGCTGACACCATCCTCTTTGGCAATGGCGTCGATGGATGTTTCTGGTCCTTCTATCAAGCGCTCTGCCCAATCATGTGAACGCACCAACATGCGGACAATTGCAGCATCAGGTTCGCCACGTGGCTGGATTGCATCTTCAG
>CAYUYL010000136.1:0-6578 GCA_964449195.1 uncultured Filomicrobium sp. | reverse complement strand
CGCATTGTGAAAGACTGAAATCTAAGAATAATTTACCGGACGGACTCTAAGAGTCGGGCGTACAAATTCTATTCAAAACGCAACGGCTGACCCATTGCATGTCACGAAGAGATACAATCGCTGATCCTTTGATATGGCTTGCATCGACATATTAAAGTCCATGCCTGCTGATTTTGTGCAATTTCGTCCCGGCAGATTTAGGATATGAACGGCTTTTTGCCAGATTGTAAGATCATATTCTAGGGTGTTTTGTTTCAACTTGACCATCCTTCTCCTCTTCCCAGCCGCTTACAGCCACAATCTTACAGGCAACCGGGGAGGCGAAAAGGCCAGTGATGCGACGTTTTGCGAGAAAACATCAAAGCATATTGTGAAGCAGGGCTTTGCGTAACGCCACTCTTCTTTGAGGACACGAGATGATAAATTACACTTCAGGTACTGCGTTTGTTGTCAGCGGAATTGCATTGATGCTGGCCGCGCTTCCGGCTTCCGCCACATCTCCACCACTCAAACCTTTCCCCCTTGGCCGTGCAACTGGATCAATCAATATTTCTGTAAGTTATCAATTCTTCCTCACCGGTAATACGCAGTCGGTGGCGGATCAGACTGCACTCGTCGATCAAGGACGCCGCCACCTTTACATGCTGCTGGCTAAGGAATGCGCAGTTCTTCTGGAAACGATTGCGTCTGATTGCATCATGAACCGCGCGAATGTCAATGCTCGCATGCGTCAGGGACAGGGCAGCAGAAATCGCGACGGAGTTCGTGTTTCCGGATCTGCCACATATAAGATTAAGCTGAAAGCGAATTCTCAGACGGCTGCTGAGTAATTGGGCTACAGCACTAACAAGCCCGGCCACCGTCAAGACCGGGCTTCAGTGTCTTTTCATAATAAGTTACGCCGCACCACCGGGCCTCTCTAACGCCCAAATCACAAGGTGCCCATGAGATCGCAGCCTTGGGTGGCCGGACTGGGGAGTGGGAAGGTCAGGCTGATACGAAAGACTCTAAGCCGCTTCAATCTCAGCAACCGCAGCTGCCAGAAACTCCTGCAATTTAACGCGGATTTCATCATCACTGATAGCAATATTGCCACCTGCAAAATCCGCACTTATCTTACGCAAGACATCTTCATCACCAGCCTCTTCCAAATCAGCACGGCGCACGGCTTTGACATAGTCTTCAAGATCGGCGCCGGCCATCCCGAGTTTTTCCGCGGCCCATTCAGCCATCTTTTTGTTGCGGCGGGCTTCTGCTTTGAACTTTAACTCTTCATTGTGTGCGAATTTTTTCTCAAATGCTTTTTCGCGTTCATCGAAAGTGCTCATACATATCTCCGTTTGACTTATCCTGTGCGCGGCTATAATGGATGCTATATCAGCCGAAGCGAGAGGCTAACACTATACAAGATATAAGGCTTAAATCGTCCTGGATGCTATCAGATTAACCAAAAAACGCTGTTTTTTGGTCATTATTGCAATATCAGCAGCACGCAGCCATGTTATTTTAGATTACCTTTTCCGGTGATTTGTCATGACTTCATAGGTATTTTGAGCTTGAAGAAGCGTCCTTTACAGCTGGAATTCGCCAACCGCATCTTGCCGTGCTATCAGTATAAAAAATCGTCCAGGCTTTGAGTGCTTTTCTACGCAATCCGTCTGGCTGATACTTAAGATATGCGTCACAGCGCGCTTTGTAAAATTTACCAAAATGGAGCCTCACCATCGCACACCGAAAGCTGAAGTGAATTTTTGTTTTTGGAAGACTCGATTAAGATGATGTGCTGCAAGGCCCAGTTCTCGAAAGGTTTTGGAATATCTGACGTAAGATTTACGATGCTGGCTATGCGTGCCGAAATCGGAAAACAAAGCTCTGTTACAAAATATGTGCCTGCGGGATGCCGCACGGCATAAAATGCAAGGTGATGGTCATAGGAGTTGTCATTTTTTCCGAGGCATTCTGTAACAGATGAACGACTGCTTAAGGGACTAAGAAGATGAACAGGCGCCGCCGTGTTTATGAAGGCAAAGCAAAAGTTTTATACGAAGGGCCTGAACCAGGTACGCTTATCCAGCATTTTAAGGATGACGCGACAGCGTTTAATAATGAGAAACAAGCTCAGATTGACGGAAAAGGTGTTATAAATAACCGTATTTCCGAGTATATTTTTGAGCGTCTTAATGAAATAGGCGTACCAACGCATTTCATGCGGCGCCTTAACATGCGCGAACAACTCATTCGGGAAGTTGAGATTATACCTCTCGAAGTTGTTGTCAGAAACGTAGCAGCGGGATCGCTGGTTAAGCGTCTTGGGCTTGAAGAAGGTTCGCAACTTCCCCGTTCTATCATCGAGTTTTACTATAAAAGCGATGAACTCGGTGATCCCCTTATAACTGAAGAGCACATCACCGCATTCGGCTGGTCAAACCCGGCGGAGCTTGATGAAGTCATGCAGATGGCTTTGCGAATCAATGATTTCCTGTCAGGTCTATTTACAGGCCACAATATCCGGCTGGTCGATTTCAAGCTTGAGTTTGGAAGACTGTGGGAAAATGATCAGTTAAGCATTATTCTTGCCGATGAAATCAGTCCTGATAATTGCCGCCTATGGGATATCGAAACAAACGATAAATTGGATAAGGACCGTTTTCGCCGTGATCTTGGAGGTGTCTTGGAAGCCTACCAGGAAGTTGCACGCCGTCTTGGTGTATTAGTGGAAACCCGTCCACCGCAAGGAACCGTGCCCGTTCTGGTGTCCTCCAATCCCAGCGGAAAATCTGACTAAACAAGCAGCCCCATTTTTTTAATGCAGGTAACGCTTCCTATGAAAGCACAAATTAAAATCACTTTGAAACAGGGTGTATTGGACCCGCAAGGCAAGGCTATTCAAACCGCACTTGGTGGACTTGGCTTTTCAGGCATCGGCGGCGTTCGGCAGGGGAAATACATCGAAATTGAGCTGGCAGATTCAGATGAGGCATCCGCACGCGAGGCGGTTGAAAAAATGTGCCAGCAGCTTCTCGCGAATCAGGTGATTGAAAATTATTCTTACGAATTGGTGGGTTGAATGCAGGCTTGCATCGTCGTCTTTCCTGGATCGAATTGCGACCGGGACGTCAAGGTCGCATTGGAGGCCGTCACGGACCAGCCGGTTCGGATGGTATGGCATGGGGAAAACGATGTTCCGGATTGTGATGTCATCATCTTACCGGGTGGGTTTTCCTATGGCGATTATTTGCGCTGCGGGGCCATGGCTGCCCACTCCCCGATCATGCGTGACGTTGTTGCAAAGGCCAAGGCCGGCATTGCTGTACTAGGCATCTGCAATGGCTTCCAGATTCTTTGCGAAACAGGCCTGTTACCAGGAGTGTTAATGCGGAATGCCTCTTTGTTGTTTGTTTGCCGGGACGTTCATCTGAAGGTCGAGAATACGAGTACCGTTTTCACAAGTGCTTATGACAAAGACAACGTCATACGCATCCCGGTGGCCCATCGCGATGGTAATTATTTCGCCGACCATGAGACGCTGGACAGGCTTGAGGGTGAAGGCCAGGTCGTATTCCGCTACAGCAATGAAGCGGGCATCTTGAACGCCACAAGCAACCCGAATGGCTCCCAGCGTCATATTGCGGGAATTTGCAACGCAAATGGCCGGATCGTTGGCATGATGCCACATCCGGAAAGACTTTATGAGCCCGCACTTGGCGGCACGGATGGAGAACCGGTTTTTACCAGTTTGATGACAAAACTCGCCGCTTGAATACTTTGCCGAGAGCTTCAAAAAAATCTGGTCAATGATTGCTATGACACATCCCAATATAACGCCTGACCTTGTCGCCGAGCATGGCCTGGAGCCAGACGAATATGAGCGTCTGATCGGCATTATGGGACGCGTGCCGACACTGACCGAACTGGGCATTTTTTCGGTCATGTGGTCGGAGCATTGCTCTTATAAATCCTCGCGGGTGTGGCTCAAAACACTACCCACCAGCGGCTCGCAGGTCATCCAGGGACCGGGCGAGAATGCAGGCGTTGTCGATGCCGGCGATGGTGATTGCATCGTCTTTAAGATGGAGAGCCATAACCACCCGAGCTATATCGAGCCATTCCAAGGTGCTGCAACCGGCGTTGGCGGCATCATGCGTGATGTGTTCACAATGGGTGCGCGGCCAATCGCAAATCTCAACGCCCTGCGTTTTGGTGATCCGGCGCATCCTAAGACACGCCATCTTGTGTCCGGCGTTGTCGCCGGAATCGGCGGTTATGGCAATTGCGTTGGTGTCCCAACCGTTGGCGGAGAAACAAATTTCGATGCTGCCTACAATAATAATATCCTTGTCAACGCCATGTGTGTCGGCCTGGCACGGACGGATAAAGTCTTCTACTCGGCTGCCAAAGGGGTTGGTTTGCCCGTTGTCTACGTTGGCTCAAAGACGGGCCGCGACGGCATACACGGGGCAACAATGGCCTCTGCCGAATTTGATGATGACTCAGAGGAAAAGCGCCCAACCGTCCAGGTCGGTGATCCGTTTACTGAAAAGCTTCTCATCGAAGCCTGCCTGGAGCTTATGGCAGGCGATGCCATCGTCGCCATTCAGGACATGGGAGCAGCCGGTCTGACCTCGTCAACCGCTGAAATGGCGGATAAGGGCAGCGTTGGTATAGAGCTGGATCTTGATTGCATTCCACAACGTGAAACCGGCATGACCGCATATGAGATGATGCTGTCGGAAAGCCAGGAACGCATGCTGATGGTACTGAAGCCCGGCAGTGAGGATACAGCGGCAAAGGTCTTCACGAAATGGGGGCTGGACTGCGCAGTGGTCGGACATACCAATGATACGGGCCGCCTTATGGTCAGGCATGGTGGCCGGATTGAGGCCGATATCCCGGTGTCTGCTCTGGTCGACTCGGCGCCATGTTACGAGCGCCCATGGACACCAACCCCAAAGCCGCCCTCCATCACCACCAGAGACGTGCCTGCACCTTCAGATACCATTTTAGCGACCCTCAAATCGATCATATCCCATCCTCAGGGGTGTTCACGCCGCTGGATCTGGGAACAGTATGATCACATGGTCATGGGCGATACAATCGGGCGTCCCGGTGGGGATGCCGCCGTCGTCCGCATTCATGGCAAAGATAAAGCGATCGCAACCTGTTGTGATGTGACACCCCGCTATGTTCTGGCAGACCCTGAAATGGGGACAAAGCAGGCTGTGGCTGAGTGCTGGCGCAATTTGACAGCCGTTGGCGCTGATCCGTTGGCAATTACCGACAATCTCAATTTCGGAAACCCTGAACGGCCGGAAATCATGGGACAGTTCGTCGAAAGCATTCGTGGGATGGGCGAAGCCTGCCAAGTATTAGATTTTCCGGTCGTTGCAGGCAATGTATCACTTTACAATGAAACCAGCGGCGTTGCCATACCGCCGACACCAGCGATCGGCGGCGTTGGTCTGTTACACAGCCTGGAACAACGCGTTGACCTTGCTTTGAAGCAGGACGGTAACGCTATTATCTTACTTGGATTGGAAGGCGGGCATCTTGGCCAATCGCTTTATCAGCAGATTGTTGGCGGCGGTCTCAAAGGCGCACCACCGCCAGTTGATCTCGCCATGGAACGCAAGACAGGCGATTTTGTTCGTAATCTGATCAAAGCGGGTGATGCTGCAGCAGTCCATGACGTGAGTGATGGCGGCTTACTGGTGGCAATCAGCGAAATGGCGCTTGCAGGCGGCAAAGGCGCCCAACTCCTGGAGTACGAAGGGACTCTGCCGGAACATAGCATCTGGTTTGGCGAAGACCAAAGCCGCTATGTCATTGAGATTGCACCGTTGCTGGTTGCCGGGCTCTCCGATCAAGCTCGAGAGGCTGGTATCGAGAGCAGAGTTTTAGGCCATGTTGGTGGCTCCGCGCTGAAGCTTGGCACACGTGAACTAATTGAGTTGAAAGATTTGAGAGACGCGCATGAGGCCTGGTTGCCAGACTATATGGCGGCATCTGAGTGACCTAACATAGGCATTAAATTACAACAGCAATATTTAGACCTGAATAATTTGTGGTATCGCGTCAGTTTTTCAAGCCAGTATTACAGTATGGATGAATGAGTTGTATATTTTCAGAAATACCAACTCCACCGTCTCGTACTGGTTTCTTATGGTCGTAAGAAACTGCCTTAATAGTATGTAAATATCCGTCACAAATACTACATTTTAGGGCTGAATTGAGGGCATCTCTTAAGTATGCAGCGTTCTTCACATCGTTCGAGAAGCCTATTGGCGCATCTATCATTGTTAATTCACCGGCATTACCTTCGATCCCCATTGCAAAGAGCATTGATCTGTCGGTTACATTCTGCCCCTCAGCCAAATTATTAACCATGAATTTTATCAACCGATCAACTCGATCAATTCTTTGACGGCTGTTTATGTTCGCTAGTCCCTGATTGATAAGAGATTTTCTTTGCACTAATTTCTCTTCAAGGAGCGAACGAACTTTAGTAAACTTTGTGAACGACCACTGGCTAAAAGCCGGTGGCTTCCTGTTACGGCTAAAAGCCGGATTGGTCCGCCATT
>CAYUYL010000135.1:0-6732 GCA_964449195.1 uncultured Filomicrobium sp. | reverse complement strand
CAATATGGTCATGCAAGGCGAAAGAAATATGAGGACTGTAGCAAGGCTGGAAAGGTTTGCAGCTCATGGCTTCGGCTTTGTCCGGCCGCAAAACCTATGCAACAGATGTTTTTGTCCGTTTACAATGTTTTACATGTCTTGGCCGCACATCTCATGGCGGTTGTCCGCGATGGCGCCATCTTTTTGCAGTACTTTTGTTGCAATTGCGCCACCATTTGAAAATGGCTAATGAATCAATTAACTATAAGGGTATATGTCTGTTTCCTTTCATGTTTATAGTTAATGTGGAGGCAGCGAACTGATTTCTCTGACGGGGAGGAGATCAGATAATTAGTGAGCTGAACTATGGGCCTGACGAATAGAAATACGTTTTATGGAAAATCATTTCACCGCTTTTTACATACTTTACAATGTTTATTTTTGATATTCATTCTTTCGAGCTTTGCTGGCACTGCCAGGGCTGAGAATATCATCATCAATGGTAGTTTTGAGGATGGCCTGAATGGCTGGAGCCAAAGCGGCGGCGGAGCGGTAAGTTATCCTTTAGCTGTTCGGGGTGCGGGAGAGCGTCCTCAGATGATGCCCAAGCTCTTACACATGATTTTGGTTATTGTAGTCGCGGTGTGATTGAGATCTCGCAAAATGTAATCATCCCGCCCAGCTCGCGTGTTGAACTAACCTTTGACTGGATTGCAGCATGGGGGATAGGTGTCTCCCCTGCGGCCAGAACATTTGAAGTTCAAGTTCTGCCTGCAAGTTCTGCCTGCAAGTTGTGCCAGCCGGACGTTTTCTGTTCTTACAGCTCCTGGCCAAACGATATGCGCGAGTGGCCCTCCGGTTTTTCAACTAGGCTGTCCTCCGGGTAATCCGTACCCTACTCCTCAGAACCAAAGCATTGACTTGATCGATTTCTCAGGCCAATCCGTTCAAATCAAATTTGTTTTTACATTGCCTGCGTCGGCGATAGGCCCTGGCCATTTCCAACTAGATAATATCGAGCTCGATGTTGATAGAATTGACACGACCCCACCGTCCGTAGAAATTCAGAATGCACCTGCCAGTGTCAATTCGACGGCGGCTTTTCCTGTGACGTTTGAGTTTAGCGAGGATGTGAGCGGCTTTATCTTGAGCGATATCAGCGTGGATAATGGTGCAGCTTCGAACTTCCAAATCGTTGACGGCAATACCTATACGGCTGATATCACGCCTGATGGCAATGGTTCTATTACCATTGATGTGGCAGCTGATGTGGCGGGTAATGCTAATACGGCTGCAACGCAGGTTGTTGTTCTCTTCGATGCCGACAGGCCGTCAGTGGTGATTGCTGCACCTTCTGAAACGCGCGGACCATTTACAGCGACATTTACCTTCTCCGAGACTGTCACTGGCTTTGTTGCCGGTGAGATCGCTGTGAATGGCGGCACAGTTTCGAATTTTCCGGCTCCGGTGATACCTATACGGCGACGATCACGCCGTCTGAGAGTTCTGCCATCAGCACGATAACAATCGATGTGGCTGCCGGCGTGGCTCAGGACGGCCTCGGAAACCTGAATACGGCGGCTGCTCAGAGGGTTGTAAGGGTCATTAACGAAGGTGCTGTACGCAAACGGACAACACGCATTATCAATAATTTCATTGCCGACCACGCGAACCAGATAACGTCCGATGAACCTGATTTTACAAAGCGTCTCAGGAATGGTTCTCAGGATAGCGGCGGCAGTCCCATCTCATTTGCTGGTGAAGGTGATTTTTCCAATCACCGCATGGCATTTGCGACCAGTCTGCGACGCATTTTGAATTCCGGCCGCCAGGCGAAGACTGCTAAACAGGCCCACTAGCTTGGCGAGCTGAAGGGGCTTGGCATGGCGACTGCTTCGGCGGCAAAATCACCGCCGAAATTTGGGATATGGGCGCGTGGCACATGGGCCCGGTTCAAAAACGATACGACCAAAGGTGACTTTGGCCTGCTGTTTGTTGGTGCGGATTACCGATTCAATAGCGGCGTTGTGGTTGGTATGGTCGCCAGTTTTGACTGGACAGACGAGGAAGACGCCGCAAATGGGTTTTCTGCTGATGGCAAAGGGTGGATGGCAGGCCCCTACATCGTCAGCAGGCTGCACCAAAACTTGATTTTTGATGGCCGTTTGGCTTACGGGAAATCGGATAACGAGGTCAGTCCGTTTCAAACCTATACCGACAGTTATCGAGGAACACGGTGGATGGCTACAGCCAGATTTACCGGTGACTTCAAGTTCAGCAACGTGATCATCTCTCCGCATGCCGGTATTATCTATTTCCAGGAAAAGCAGGAAGATTATGTTGACAGTCTTTCCGTCGCAATTCCCAGTCAGACAGTAAAGCTTGGTCGTCTGACTTTTGGTCCCAAAGTTTCTACCAGTTTCCGAATGAAAGACGGTACGACGATTGCGCCTTATGTAGGCATCAAGGGCATATGGGACTTTAAGACTGCCGACAGGGTCGATCTGGCGACCGGTCTTACCGATGGCAGTTCTAAGGGATTGCGCGGACGCGTCGATGCTGGCCTGTCTACGCACCTGGCAAATGGCATCCGGCTGATTGGCAGCGGCTTTTATGACGGTATTGGTGTAAACGATTTTCAAGGCTATGGCGGTAGGGTGAGAGTGAGCGTTCCTCTTCAAGGCGATTCTGGTGATTATGCATCGCTTGGGGAAACCTATAAAACAGCGCAAGCGGAAGCACAATATTACGCGAATGCAGCTGGCAATATTTTACAACCAGTGATTTCTCAGGCGGCGGAGAAAGGCCGGGAAGAGGTTGCTATAAGGTCTGGCATATTCAGCGATCTTGCTGATTTTAGCAGCGGTTTATACAACTTGATTTCAGATGTGTTCCAACCTTGACGTTAAAGTGGTGTGAAGCACCATTACGGCCGCCTCTGGAATTGCATGGTGCTGATGTCATGGGACATCTACACCATGCTGTTCTTAGTCTAAGAAGATACCGTTGAAAAATTCGATTTACGCAAATTTTGCGCTTTCAACACCAGCGTGACTCAGTTTGACTTGTATATTCTCGATGCCTGATTTTGCCGTTGATGCGCACACACATTCGGCGAGACAAAATGCAATGGAGAGAATGTTTGGTCATCCGTCAATTGCAACCGCAGATCATAAATCGGATTGCCGCAGGTGAAGTGATTGAGCGGCCCGCGAGTGTCGTCAAAGAGCTGATTGAGAATGCTATTGATGCAGGGGCGCGCAACGTCGAAGTGGTGACAAGCGGAGGCGGCATATCTCTCATCCGTGTCAGCGATGATGGTGTTGGCATGGCATCGGATGATCTTGAACTTGCCATTGAGCGCCACGCCACATCCAAACTGCAAGACGATGAACTCTTAGATATCCGCACACTTGGGTTTCGAGGTGAAGCATTACCGTCAATCGGTTCGATTGCGCGGTTGTCGATCGCAACCCGCGCGCGCGGCAGCAGTGAGGCCTTCGAAATTGTGGTGGATCGTGGCGTCAAGCATGAGGTTCGCCCGGCGGCTCTCAACAGCGGTACTCGGATTGAAGTGCGGGAATTGTTCTCGGCCACACCGGCGCGGCTGAAGTTTCTAAAGTCTGAGCGTGCGGAGAATATGGCAATTTCCGATACGCTGAAGCGCTTAGCGATGGCGCATCCTGAAATCGGCTTTTCACTCACAACAGGCGAGCGCCGCGGCCTCAAGCTGGTACCGGCGTCCAAAGATCCACAGGATCTTTTGCAGCGGCTGGGCCGGATCATGGGGCGTGAGTTTGTTGATGATGCGCTGGCGCTGGAGGGAGAGCGGGGTGGTATTCGATTGCGTGGTTTTTGCGGTCTGCCGACCTTGAACCGTGCCGATTCCGCCATGCAATTTCTATTCGTCAACGGCCGGCCGGTGCGTGACAAGCTGCTGGTTGGGGCTGTGCGTGGTGCCTATGGAGATCTGGTGCCGCGCGGGCGTTACCCGTTGCTCGCTCTGTTCGTTGATTTGGAGCCGGGTGGCGTGGATGTGAACGTACACCCTGCGAAGACGGAAGTGCGCTTTCGTAACGCCGGGGCCGTGCGCCATTTGATTGTATCCGGTTTGCGCAGCGTTCTGGAGGATGCAGGCCATCGCGCTTCTGCAAGTGGTGGTGCGGCGGCGCTGGAAACCCTGGCGCGCGGCCCGATGGGCGGCACAAATACCGGTTCACGCGTGGTCGGAGCACATTCTTTTGCGGGTGGACGCAGATCCGGTCAGCCCTATGTCCCGGCGAGGCCGCGTGGGATAGGCGAAGCCGCAATGGCAGGCATGGCGTGCGGCTTCTCTGAGGCAATGCAGGCTCCGCTGGGAGGAATCGATCAACCTTCTGCGGATGCCCGTGCCAGCGATCACGCCGGGCCGTGTGCGCAGGCTCAGGCGCTGCCGTTGGGCGCAGCACGTGCGCAAATTCATGAAACTTATATTATTGCTCAAACTGAAGATTCGGTTGTCATTGTCGATCAGCATGCCGCGCACGAGCGGCTTGTGTATGAGCATATGAAGGCCATGTTAGCTGCGGATGGCGTTGCCACACAGGGACTTCTGATCCCGGAAGTTGTCTCGCTGGACCCAGACGATGCCGATCTCGTTATGGAGGCCGCAAGTGATCTTGCGGCATTGGGGCTGGTTCTGGAACGCTTTGGTCCGGAAGCCATTGTGGTGCGTGAAGTGCCGGCGTTGCTCGGCAAGCTTGATATTAAGAATCTCGTAAAAGATCTTGCATCTGAACTTCGCACGCAAGGCACTGGTGATATTTTGCAGGCACGCCTGCAGGCCGTATGCGCGACAATGGCATGTCATGGAAGTGTGCGCGCCGGGCGCCGCCTGAATGCACAGGAAATGAATGCCCTGTTGCGCGATATGGAGGCAACACCCGGTTCCGGCCAGTGCAACCATGGCAGGCCAACATATGTTGAATTAAAGCTTGCGGATATCGAAAAGCTTTTTGCCCGCCGCTGAATGATAAGAAATCTGGTCCAAAGTAGCGGGCTGGCCTATCGCCTGGAGGATATGCCATGACGGGCAAGTGCGGTGATAATGTCTTCGATGTCATCTACCTTGATCAGATGTTGTTCACTGAACGGCATTGGTAGTTTGCCAACATCAAGGCCTTCGGCGAGTAGGCCGATGTGTTTGTTCTGACCAGCCGCCCGGTTGGCCTCGGCGCGCACCCAGTTTGATTTGATCGAATCCTCACTCCAAATGACCAGCACGGCCTTTGCGGCATCGATGCGGTCTTTTATGACATCGCGGAAAGTCTGGCCGCCCAGGAGTTCACGGTCGTACCACACTGTGATGCCCCGTTCTTCAAGACTTTTGGCCAGCCTTTCGGTGATGCTGCGGTTGCGGTGCGTGTAGGAGATGAACACATCTGCTTCAGCCAGGTCACGCCGCAATGGCGTGACGGCCAGCACTTTGTCGAGCAGATAAGCGTGCCCGTCGGGACCGTCGAACTCGGTTCTGCGGCGCCTCTCAGCGCCAAGAATAGTGTTGAAATTCGCCCACACGGCCCTGCCGCCGATCACCGCTTCAGACTGCTCGGCGCGCATTTCAGGGCGCAGTTGGACGTATTCATCGACCGGCAGATTGGGCATAGAGGCCAGTTGGCGGCTGATGCTGTCGCGTAGCAGGCCTAGATAATGCCGGGCATCGCTGCCGGTCACCTGTATGTCAATTATACGGTCGTGATGGTCGGCGCGTACCAGGGCCTCCGCATCCATGCCGCGGCCAGGGTTAAGCAGCACGCCGTTCTGCCAGACAATTTCATTGCCCGCATCATCACGCGCGATGTCGACGTGCCGTTCGACGATGAAGGCGGGCAGCACATGTCGTGGCAAGAAGCCTTGGAAGTTAAAGCGGAAGGCGAGCGCCTCACGCGGATCAAAATCATGTTCCGGTTGTTCTGCAGGCAGCAGTGCCGGAATCACCAGTCTGTCGCGCGGTTCGCTCAGCCGGTAGGCCACTTTAAACGCTTCCATGGCGTTGATGATCAACTGGCAGCGGGCGGCAGGATAGGACAGGCAGCGCTGATCTGAGGCGCCGGAGGGTGGATTGCGCAATGCTTTGACCACATCGCCTTCACCGATAAGCCCGCGGGCGGCCAGCACATTGGTGTCATACATAATTGTGTAGACACCATAGGTGAGCCAGCGCGGGTTGAGCACAAGTTCGTCCAGAAATGGCAGTTGCGGGAAGTGCATAACAATGCCGAGTTTATCGAACAGATCTAGCAGCGTGTCCCGGCTTTGCGGGCCTTCTGAAGGAATCCCAAGCGTCTCACAGAGACCGGCATAGTCCTGTTGCGAGAGAAAATCAGCATCAGCAGCTTTGGCTTCCACCTGCTTCAGCGCCTGAAACTGCGGCTCGCTAAAGCGCTCGGAATGACTGCCGAGGCCCAGCAACTGTTCGTGAAAGTCACGCTTGAAGATATCAAATTCCGGCTTGAATCGGCCGGTGGTATCGGCGCAGGAGAGCGAATGGAAACCGGCGATATTAGGATATTTGTCTTTGAGCGTGCGTAGATCGAGATTGACGGGGAGCTGGTCGGCCTTGTTGCCGACGAGCAGCACCGGGGCACCGTCGCCAAAGGCACGCACATGCTCCAGCCAATATTCTGCTTCTTCATTGGCATTCATTTCAGAGCGTGCTGTTAGAGCCCGTCCGATAAAAACTTGTTTCATTGGGATCACTTGTGATTCAATGCC
>CAYUYL010000134.1:0-6810 GCA_964449195.1 uncultured Filomicrobium sp. | reverse complement strand
TGCATCCTGTCGCCTAAAGGCGAGGGGTTTACTGATCCCCTATTAAAGACTCTAAGACGTATTAGAACTTAGGCTTTGACCAACCTGACAACAACATCAACATGGCTGATTTTCATTCCCTCGGGCGGCTGGGGCAAACCACCTAGCTTGATCGCATCCTCTGCTATGTCTATGAGTTCGCCATCTGATTCAACAAAGAAATGATTGTGATTCGAAGTGTTGGTATCGAAGTAAGCCTTGGTCCCATCAATGGCGAGCTCACGCAGCAAGCCAGCTTGGCGAAATTGGTGCAAAGTATTATATACGGTCGCCAGTGACACTTTTTCACCGGCGGTCAAAACTTCCGCATGCAGGGATTCTGCTGTCACGTGCCGGTTGCCCGAACCAAACAACAAAAATGCAAGCGTGATACGTTGGCGGGTAGGCCTTAGCTTTGCCTGTTTTAACATTGCAATAATGCAAGAATTTTTATCACGACTTTGAGACATCATTTTAGAACTTGGTTATCTAGCTTATGTATCCATTTCAGCACAGGACTTGTTCTAACAACCGCAATGTGCGATGCCATAGCGAATGCAAGTCTACACTATACAAAACGTGTAGTACAAGCAGAACCGAATGTGAAATGGTCGCGTCAAACTCAAAATGTTTTGTGCTGAGCCTTTTGAAGGCCTATTACGTGTGTGCTAGTGTTTCAGGAAGAAACTTAAACTTCAATCCAAAAATAGCTGGTTGAAATGGCCAGTAGGGAAGCAAACTGCAAACCATCATGACTGAGCGTCGTTCGAGCTACGATTACGAAGATATACTCTGCTGTGCCCGCGGCGAACTGTTCGGACCAGGTAACGCGCAGCTGCCACTGCCACCAATGCTGATGTTTGAGAAGATCACATCAATCAGCGAGGATGGCGGGGCATATGGCAAGGGCCAGATTGTGGCCGAAATGCAGGTGGCGGAAAACCCGCATTGTGAATGGTTTTTTGCATGCCACTTCAAAGGGGATCCTGTCATGCCCGGCTGTCTTGGCCTCGACGCGTTGTGGCAAATGACAGGTTTTTTCCTGGGCTGGCTTGGTGCTCCTGGGCGCGGGCGCGCATTGGGCGTGGGAGAAGTCAAATTTACCGGCATGGTTCTCCCTAAAGTACGTAAGCTTGAATATATTGTCGATCTAAAACGTGTGATATTACGCAAACTGAAGCTTGGTATTGCAGACGGGCGCATGCTTGCTGATGGTGAGACAATCTATACCGCGGCTGACTTGAAGGTTGGCCTGTTCGATACCGCAGACGACGTTCACACTAAATCCTAAGAGCCTGTCCGTAAAAATGTTGAGTCATCAGAATCACTTATGGTTCAACTCTTTGAGTGAGCGAGGTCCGTAAATATGAAGTTTACCCCTTTAGTTGTGCTTCTCTCTTTATGCCGACTATCGAGCAATCAACAATGCAGAACATTGAGAGGCGTTGATCTTATTGACTAATTTTAAGGACGGACTCTAAGAACGTGTGGCTGAAATATCTTCGAAAGATATGATTTGGAACCAATATGTTAGGCTGAATGAAGACGTTGAGCTATAAGATCAGCCCTGAAGCCAAAAAGGACTTTACATGAGACGCGTTGTCGTCACAGGACTAGGCATTGTCTCAAGCATAGGAAATTCCGCGCAGGACGTTATTGCATCACTGCGAGATGGTAAATCCGGCCTTGTGCATGCAGAAAAGTATGAAGAGCTTGGTTTCCGTTGTCATGTGCACGGCGCCCCTCAGCTCGATTGGCAGGAAATGGTTCCACGCAAGCCTCGCCGCTTTATGGAAGCAGGGCTCGCCTGGAATTATATCTCGATGCAGCAAGCCATTGAGGATTCCGGCCTTGAGAAAAATAACATTATAAATGAACGCACGGGTATCATTATGGGGGCGGGTGGTCCGTCAACTGTTGCAATTGTCCGTGCTGCCGAAACCGCAGTCGAAAAAAACCCTAAGAAAATAGGGCCGTTTGAAGTACCAAAAGCCATGTGCTCCGGGCCATCTGCCCTGCTTGCCACAAGCTTTGAAATCAAAGGGGTTAACTATTCAATCTCATCGGCCTGCTCCACCTCAGCGCACTGTATCGGCAACGCCGCGGAGCAAATTCAATGGGGCAAACAAGATATCGTCTTCGCAGGTGGATGTGAAGAACTGGACTGGCGGCTTTCAGTATTGTTTGATGCGATGGGGGCGATGTCCTCTAATTTCAACGACACGCCTCAAAAGGCCAGCCGGGCCTACGACAAGGATCGTGACGGCTTTATTATTGCCGGCGGTGCAGGCGTGCTTGTCTTGGAAGAGCTTGAGCATGCCAAGGCGCGCGGTGCAAAAATTTATGGTGAAGTCGTTGGTTATGGTGCGACATCAGATGGTTTTGATATGGTTGCGCCCTCTGGCGAGGGAGCGGTGCGATGTATGACACAGGCCATCAAAGGGTTGCACGGTAAAGACGTTGGAACCGTTGATTACATCAACCCGCACGCAACCTCGACGCCCATAGGCGACCAGCGCGAGATTGCAGCAATTAAAGAGGTCTTCGGCAGCGACGTGCCTATGATCTCCGCTACAAAATCGCTCACCGGACATTCCCTGGGCGCCATAGGAGTTCAAGAGGCAATCTTCTCATTGCTGATGATGCAGGAGAATTTTGTTTGTGCGAGCGCAAATATTGAGGCGCTTGAGCCGGAATTCGAAGGCGTTCCCATTCTTCGCAAACGTCAGGACAAGGCCGATCTTAACTGTGTCATGTCCAATAGCTTTGGATTCGGCGGCACCAATGCAACTTTGGTCTTCCGTCGGCTTGATATTTAACAATGACTGGCACCAACCAGCTAACCGAAACAATGCCGCGTTCGTAACTTGGTGTTTGAAGGGGGCTCGGATTTATGGCTGAAATAAGCATCACATCATGAATATCGTGCAAAAATACACAGCTGCAGACAATCAGCTGACTAGAATATTTGACTGAAAGCCCGGCGGAAAGCGTGTACGAGGAATATAATGGCTGATATTGATGTCGCAAAACCAGGTCCGATGATGGCAGGCAAACGCGGCCTCATCATGGGCGTTGCGAATGAACGCTCCATAGCTTGGGGCATTGCCCGGGTCCTTGCAGGCCATGGTGCAGAGCTCGCATTTACCTATCAGAGCGAAGCGTTTGGACGCCGTGCCATTCCCCTCGCAGAATCGGTTAATTCGAAAATCATCGAACATTGCGATGTGGGCGATATTGACAGTGTCGACAACGTTTTTTCAAAGATTAAGGAAACCTGGGGCTCCTTGGATTTTGTCGTGCACGCGCTTGCTTTTTCTGATAGACGCGAATTACAAGGCAGATACGCGGACACAACACGTGAAAACTTTGTCAATACGATGGTTATATCATGCTTCTCGTTCACTGAGATTGCAAAACGCGCAGCTGAACTGATGCCGCAAGGCGGTTCAATGATTACCCTGACTTATGGTGGAGCAACTCGTTGGGTTCCATCTTATAACGTCATGGGGGTGGCTAAGGCTGCTCTGGAAGCATCGGTGCGCTATCTGGCAACCGATCTTGGATCTAGCAATATCCGTGTTAATGCTCTGTCAGCAGGCCCTATGCGCACACTGGCCGGCTCAGGTGTTTCTGATGCGCGGGTCATCTTTAACTTCCAACGCGATCATTCGCCTTTGAAACGCACCCCATCTCTGGATGAAGTCGGAGGTTCAGCCCTGTATCTGTTATCGCCAATGTCCGAAGGTGTGACTGGTGAGATTCACTTTGTTGATTGCGGCTATAATTCAGTTTCAATGCCAAATCTTGTCTCTCTTAAAACGCTTGAGGAGGATGCAGCAGCAGCAGAGCGCAATAAGCCAAAATCCTGAACTGAAAGGCACCGTCTTCAGATACTCGAGGCCTTCAATCGTGGTAGCTGTCATTGCGCGCAGCAAAGGCAGGGTTTTAATAACCATGTCACATCACCTTACAAGATGAAAAAGACCTGTGAGCGGCCTTAACTTTCTCGTTCGACCGCCCGCCAACCAATATCACGGCGGCAGAACCCTTCAGGCCAATCAATCACATCAATTGCTTCGTAAGCATGTTTTTTCGCTTCGGACACACCGCTCCCAAGCGCCGTAACATTCAGCACACGTCCGCCACTTGCTAGAATACGGCCATTGTTTCTCACTGTTCCGGCATGAAAAACAACAATACAATCGTCGTTAATCCCATCCAGTCCCTTAATCTCCGTTCCCGTTTTGGGCGCCTGCGGATAACCGTTAGCTGCCATCACAACAGTCAGAGCTGCCTCGCGCTTCCACCGAATATCGAGCTCATTAAGACCACCATCACAGGCTGCAAGAAGCGCAGGCAGTAAATCTGTATCAAGACGCATCATCAGCACCTGGCACTCGGGATCACCAAACCGCACATTATATTCGATCAATTTCGGGCCGGTTTCAGTAATCATTAAACCGGCATACAGCACGCCGGTATATGGCATCCCACGCGCAGCCATACCATGAACGGTGGGCATAATGATACACTCCATCACCTGCGCGTTGCGTTCATCGGTCATCACAGGGGCCGGCGAGTAGGCGCCCATGCCGCCGGTATTAGGCCCCGTATCGCCCTCACCAACGCGCTTATGATCCTGAGCGGTTGCGAGTGGAACAGCGTGTATTCCGTCAACAAGAGCAAAAAAACTTGCCTCCTCACCGGCCATAAACTCTTCGATCACAACTTCCTGGCCAGCGTCTCCAAATGCACCATCAAAGCAGGCACGTACCGCCTCTACAGCCTCCTTGTTGGTCTGCGCGATGACAACGCCTTTTCCGGCTGCCAGTCCGTCCGCCTTTACCACAATGGGGAGGTTCTGAGTGTCCAGATAGGCAATCGCCGCATCAGGCGTTGAAAAGCGGCCATACGCTGCTGTTGGAATATTAAATTCACTGCAAAAGTCTTTCGTGAAACCTTTCGATCCCTCGAGTTGCGCGGCGGCCCGGCTAGGTCCGAACACCTTGATACCTGCCGCTGTCAAGATATCTGCAATTCCAGCGACCAATGGCGCTTCCGGTCCGACAATGACAAGATCGATTGCCTTTTCACGGCAAAATGCGATTATGGTGGAATAATCGCTGTGGCCAATGTCCACACAGGTTGCGATGTTTTCCATACCTGCGTTACCCGGCGCACAATACAACTGGCCAAGCAAAGGGCTGGCGCGTAATGCCCAGGCAAGTGCATGCTCACGGCCACCGCCGCCCAACAGCAGAATGTTCATCATCTTGCGTCCTTTTTTATCTTATTCATATCACCAACCAAGAGCCATCAGGGTAATGACATTATTTGCATCAGCCACCTGTCGACAACCAGGCAACGGGGGCTGCGCAGACATTCCTTTGATGTATCATATGTTGGTAAACAATATAGTGGATTCGATTCGTGGCTGAACCTGCTTTTCCCTCCCGTGCACCGAGCAACGCGGCTGAGTTTTCCGTTTCAGAACTCGCCGCCGCTATAAAGCGCACACTCGAAGATGGTTTTTCCTATGTGCGTCTGCGCGGAGAAGTTTCCGGCTACCGCGGTCCGCATGCCTCCGGTCACTGCTATTTTGCCCTCAAGGATGACCGTGCGAAAATCGAGGCCGTTATCTGGCGAGGTGTTTTTGGAAAACTCAAGATAAAGCCGGAAGAAGGCATGGAGGTCATCGCCAAGGGGCGGATCACGACCTACCCGAATTCCTCCAAGTATCAGATCGTTATCGAAACGCTTGAACCGGCAGGCGTTGGCGCCTTGATGGCCTTGCTCGAAGAACGCAAGAAGAAATTGGCCGCTGAAGGGCTGTTCGACGAGGCACGTAAAAAACCGCTGCCATTCCTGCCTAAGGTCATCGGTATCGTCACATCACCGACGGGAGCAGTTATCCGCGACATGATGCATGGCTTCAACGAACGTTGCCCGGCACATGTCATGCTCTGGCCGGTCCGCGTGCAAGGCGAGGGCAGCGCCGCGGAAGTTGCAGCAGCCATTCGCGGCTTTAATCAATTGGATGAAACCAGCGCCCTGTCACGGCCGGATATTCTCATCGTCGCCCGTGGGGGCGGAAGTCTGGAGGATCTATGGTCGTTCAACGAAGAGAGCGTTGTTCGCGCCGCTGCAGATAGCGCAATTCCTCTGATTTCAGCGGTGGGCCACGAAACAGACTGGACCTTGATCGATCTCGTTGCCGACGCACGCGCGCCAACTCCAACAAAGGCTGCAGAATGGGCAGTTCCGAAATTTAGCGAGATCACAGCCCGTACGGATGATCTGCATATACGCCTCAAGTCGAGCGTCCGCCGACGGCTGGAGACAGCAGAAACAAACCTCCGCGCTGCCAGCCGCGGATTGCCCCGCCCACTGGATATGGTGGCATTACCACGGCAGCGCTTCGACATTCTCGAACAGCGCCTTTCACAAGGCCTTCTAAAAACCGTGCAGGTGCGCAGTCTTGCCCTTATGAAGGTCGCAGGCCAGCTCAACCCGTCCATCCTGTCAGCTCGTCTCCAGAATGGACGCAGCGCTCTTAATCTCTTGCAGCGCCGCGGCGCAGATGGCTGCCGCCAGCGCATCAACTCACACCGGACCACACTCGCCGGTGCCGCAGGCCGTTTGAACTTGGAATTCATTCGTGCCCGCATGACCCGCAATGAAGAGCGCCTCAGCGCGATGACGACAAATTTACGCAGAGCTATGCGCCTGCACATTGCAAACAGCCGCACTGCAGTTCATCAAAACGCCAAGCTTTTGGCATCGCTGGGT
>CAYUYL010000133.1:0-6848 GCA_964449195.1 uncultured Filomicrobium sp. | reverse complement strand
CATCGCCGAGGCTCTCGGGACATAACCTGCAACATCAAACCAGAACACAGCCGCTAGGTTTGATCGTGACACCGGCCAGTATGCAGGATCGCGATGTCATTGCGGCTCTGACCAAAATGGCCTGCGCCATTCATCCAAGCCTCGCCAAAGCCATCGCCGATGGCGGCTATCAGGGTGAGAAAACCGCCGCCGAAGTGAAACAAGAGGCCGGTATTCCGCTTGAAGTTATCAAGCGTTCGGACACCGCAAAAGGCTTCGAGGTTCTGCCCAAACGCTGGATTGTTGAACGCACATTCGGCTGGCTTGGCCGTTGCCGTCGCATCGTCCGCGATGTCGAAAACCTGACCCGCAGCCATGCTGCATTCATAATGATGGCGATGATCAGACTGATGATGCGGCGCATTGTGAAATGCTGAAATCTAAGAATAATTTACCGGACGGACTCTAAGCGTTTGGCGACCGTGTCCGCTTGCGTTTTATCGATCGTGTCCAGCGCACTATTGTGACCGAATGAATAACAGGTGACTTCTTGATCAAGCTCATTAACCGCACAGCATATATTTATGTCTTGTGGCCTATCGAAGCCGAACAGCGCTTTCTTCCTGGGTAAGATATCAATGTTCATCCCTCTCCATCCACTCTCGTGCAGTGCACGCGTGTTTGAATATCTGCGCGGATGAAAGCTTCCAACATCAACATAAAAGCCTTTATCTATATTGGAAAGAACACCTAAAACGACAACGTCTTCACCAAACTGGCTATAAGAACGGCGCCACCAACCACCACGCAAAAGAAACAGTTTATCTTGCCACAGTGGCCTCTCACGGCGTTTTTTAATCTGGTATTCATCAGTTGCATCAAATTCGCTTTTTTATCCCGTGGTGCAAATGCAATTATCAAGTTTTGCTATACTTAATACGCGTATCTTATGTCTATTAATCTATTATGCCGTAATCAATCCGTATTTATGTTAGGTCTTCCACTCTTTCACATGGATATCAGTCTGAGAGCCTGTCCGTAAAAATGTTGAGTCATCAGAATCACTTATGATTCAGATCCTTGAGTGAGCGAGGTCCGTAAATATGAAATTTACCCCCTTAGTTGTGCTTCTCTCTTTATGCCGACTATCCCACAATCAATAATGCAGAGCATTGAGAGGCGTTGATTTTACTGGCTAATTTTAAGGACGGACTCTGATGATAGACCACTATAGTCCGGGCATCGTTGGAGTTTCACTGTGCTTATGAAGAGCTCGGGCTTATGAAGGGCTTGGGCGCATCATCTGACCTTAACATGTGCACCCTCCACTCTCGATATGCAATAAGAAAGCAGGCTTGAAAGCGTCGGAACATCTCATAGCCGAGCGATTGTAAAACCGGTGCACGTCAAAGGTGGGTACCGATAGATACCATAAAGTACCGTGAAGCATATGAAAACAAACCAATGATAGATCAGAGCCGATATGAAGAATCCTCATGCTGAAAAACACCATTGCTTCAAAGGTGATTGCTGCTGCGTGAGCAAGTCAGCTTTGTTGCACGCTTACGATAGGATACGTTCCTACTTTTACAGATAAGTGCTGAAACGTTTTTTTTATCATATTTCCTTAATCTGGTGTTCTGGATCAAATGCTTTATCGCTAATCGAAAGCTATCAGGCATTTGCGAATCCAGAACAAAAATAAAAAGTTATCTTGTTTTCCGGCAAAAACACTTCGAGTACAGAGTATTGAAGGTGGAACACAAGATTCAGACGCCTATGACTTAACTTGCTTTAGCATATCCTTTTTGTGAGCAGAGGTCTTTATTCGTATGATGCGCACTTACCAATCCCGCCACCTGCTGTCGAAAACAGGCATTGTATTGTTTGCTATTTTCATATCCGTGTCCGCAGCCTCTGCACAATCTCCCTCTTGGTTTGGTGACGTCTTTGGCCACGCACAACACAAATCAGATGTGCGTACCGCTCGCGTTGTACGCTTGCCGCATCACATCAAGGCAGGCCAAATTATTGCGAGCTTCGCCGATCAGCGCCTTTATTATATCTTTGCAGATGGGCGTGCAATCAGCTATCCGATTGCAACCCCCCGCTCAGACAGCCGCTGGCACGGCGTGATGGAGATCAGCCGCAAACGCATCAACCCGGCCTGGACGCCGACTTCTGAAATGCGTGCTCAAAACCCAGAACTGCCGGCATTTGTTCCAGGCGGCCATCCGAAAAATCCGCTTGGCAGCCGTGCACTCTATCTTGGCTCAAGCCTCTATCGCATTCATGGAACAGATGCCCCCTCGACAATAGGCCTGCCCGTTTCCAAGGGCTGCATTCGCATGCATAACCGGCACGTTGCAGACCTCTACAACCGCGTTGACGTCGGCACCAAGGTTACGATCACATGGAACAGTTATCGCCGCAGCTGATCTGACGGCGGATAATATTTGATTTCGCACACTCAAGTTGCAGGACAAACATTCTACTGTAATGATATCCGACGCACCTCAGTCATTGGAGCGAGAACATCACCAATGACTGCGGCAGTTTCGTAGCCGGCTGCATGCAAGGCCCGGATAGCGGGGCCGGCATTGTCCCTTGAAACGCTCGCTAAAAGCCCACCCGCGGTTTGAGGATCAAACATCACCTGATACCGCAAATCTTTTTCAAAGCCTGAACGATTTTCTATGGCGCATTCAAAATTCAGATTGCTATGCTGGATTGATGAGACGATACCATCACCGATTGTCTCCAGCGCACCTGCGAGAACCGGAACAGCAGCAATATCAAGGGCAGCGTCGCAGCCGGATGCAACTACCATTTCATGTAAATGCCCGGCAAGCCCAAACCCAGTTACGTCAGTGCAGGCGGTTGCACCATGGCTTTTCAGAATCTCCACCGCCTGATCATTCGATAGAAGAGCGTTTTCAACTGCACCTTGTAACCATGGCCCCTTGGCTTTGGCACGCATTGCAGCGGCGAACAATGTTCCGGTGCCCACTGGCTTTGTCAGAATAAGAACGTCACCGGCGTGCATGCCGGATTTGCGCAATTCCGTTTGCGGTTCAACAATCCCGGTGACCGCAAAACCAAGAGCCAGTTCTGCACCTTCGCTGGTATGCCCGCCAATCAGCGCGCATCCGGCGGCCGCAAGCACACCTGAAGCGCCAGCCATCATGTGTACCAGCAATGCTTCAGTCTTCTCGGGCAAGCCAGGGGGGAGAACAACAATTGCCAAAGCCGATTGCGGCTTTGCGCCCATCGCATAAATATCTCCAAGCGCATGATTTGCGGCAATCTGGGCAAACACGTGAGGATCATCGATCATCGCTGGAAAAAAGTCAGCCGATTGCACAAGATGCTTGCCCGGCGGCGGCACAATCACTGCAGCATCATCGGCCGGATGCAACCCGGTCGCAACACCTTCATGCGGATACGGTGATATCTGGGCAAGAACCCTGTCCAGCGTTGCTGCACTGACTTTTGCACCACAGCCACCACACCGCATCTGCAAAGGGCCAATTTGCTTTTCGATCACATCTGTTTTGAAGGCTGCGGGCAATGCAGAAGATGGGGATGAAGCGGCTGCGTCCATCGCAGGAAGCTTATTAAAAGTATTCATAAAACCGCGGTCAATACGGTCTTTCCAGCGCCATACCCAGCCTCCGGACATACACCAGCCGCCGTATGAAGCCACAGCATGCTTTCCCCCTGCCGAGATAAGACTTAGGAACTTGAGTTGCGGTTTAAACGGGTGAGGCTTTTTGTCAAATAGTGCACGCCTTATATTCGCCTCGAGCGGTGCTCCTTGGCGCACAGCAAATACGCCGGATTTGGGGCGCGGATACGCTTCAACAGCCGCAATATCACCGGCGGCAAAGACATTTGGATGAGAAACTGACTGTAGGCTTGGCTGAACTTTGATAAACCCGCCCGCATCAACTGCAAGCCCGGACTTCCTGATCCACTGAGGTGCATTGGCACCGGTAACAAACAGAATCTCATCAAGGGCGATCACATTACCACCTGTCTGCCCCCCCCTTTCATTCACGCGGTCCACATCAAAATTGCAATGCAAGGCAATATTTTCCCGCTCTAGAACCTTGAAAAAAAGCGCCTGAACGCGCGCATTATGGGCCGGAAGTATTGTAGAGCCTCGTGTCACGATATGAAATTCAGGCTCATCAGTAATATTATGTGCCCGAAGCATACTACGAAGTGCGAATTGTGCTGAAAGGAGCAATTCAATCCCACCTGCTCCAGCACCAATAGCACCAATCCGGCTGCGTGGATTGGCAAGCACGCGCTGCTTGAGTGCCTCCCACGCCAACAAAAATTCGCTGACCGGTTTAACAGGCAAAACACGGCCCTGAGCACCGGGTATAACGGAGGGATCAGGCGTTGAGCCAGAGTTGATTGACAACACATCATAAGGCACCGGTGGACGCCCCGCCATATGCACCAGTTGAGCCTCAGGATTGACATGCGTCACTGCGCCGGAAAAAAAGCGTGCGCCCGAAAATTTACAAAGCGGCAGCAAATCGATATGCGCTTCGGCGTGGGTATAGTGCCCCGCGATCAAGCCCGGTAACATACCTGAGTAAGGCGTTAACGCATCTGGAGAAATCAGCGTCAGCTGTACACCGGCAATCGGTCTCATACCGAAACGCTTGAGAACAGAAACATGCGCATGGCCGCCACCGATAAGGACCAGATCTTTGATGACAGGAGCACTTTTTCCGTTCATGCCGTTCTCTTAACTCTGCGGCCTTAGCTTCAAACGCAGAAAGCGGCACGGTAACAGTCATGCCGCTCACCAACGTGTAGCAATAAAATCGGCAAGTAGAACCTTAGAGTTTACGGCGACAATAAATTGGGTGGCAAAGGCGCATCAGGATCATGCTCACCAACCAGCTCGCTTGCGCCATCACGGCCATAAATGTCGGGGCGGAACGCGACAGTCCCGTCATCTTCAACCCAGGCCGTGATATAGGTAAAGACCACCGGCAACGGACGTGTTAATGTAACATCGAAATCTGATGGGCGCTTGACACTTACCTGTTCTAAATCAGCTTGATCAACAAGCTGTTGGACGGCGCCAGCTTCGCCGAGAACAGGCTCATATCTCGCGATCCAGGCAACCAGATCAAAAACATCTTCAACGCGCACACAGCCGGCGCTAAAAGCCCGATGACGCTGCTTGAACAGCGATTTCATTGGCGTGTCATGCAAATAGACAATCTCTCTGTTCGGCATATTAATGCGAACCAGACCTAGGGCATTCCAAGGTCCTGGATCTTGACGGAATTTGATTTTCTTGACATCAGCAGTACGCCAGTCGACGTTTGCAGTATCAATTTCCGGCCCGCCGTAGAATTCCTTCACAGCACGGATATGCTCTTTTTGAAGATATTCAGGCTCTTTGATCAAACGTGGAATAAGATCAAGATTGGCAACACTGTCAGGCACCCGCCAATATGGGAAAAAGTTTAACCCTTTGATTGTCGCACCAATCTCGGGCGTCTGGCGGTCGCGTTTGCCAACGATGACACGATGGCGCCGCTTCACTTCGAATTGTTCAACAGCCTCAAGCTGGAAGCCAGCAGCGTTGACAAGGATATAACGGTTTAATTGACCATTTTCGAGGTGCTTGGCAATACGTTTACGGTTCAGCATCAACTGACGCAGACGTGCCTCGGGAGGAACCGCGATCTGTGCACGTGTTGGGCGGTCCAGCTTGCCTGAAATGCGCAGACCATGCCGTTTCTGAAAGTTTTTAACGCCGAATTCCAGCCATTCGTCAAAATGATAGCTATTCGTGTACTGACCAGCACCTCGAGGCGGAATATCTCCACTCAGAATGAGACGCTTTCGTATGGCCGGAATTGCCGGATCATCATCATCCGGACGAAGAAGTTTAATACGGCCTTCAATCCGCCAGCCCCCCTGGGCAATCAACTTTCGATAATGAAGAATGGCTTTATCGATCCGCAACAGCATTTCATCACTGCGCAATGGAACGGGGCCGGTGCGCAAATCGTCAAGCGACGTAGGCTGTTTGGGAGCAGACTTTTGATTGACACCATCATCTGCACTCGTCTGACTAAAAATTGATTTATACCACTGACCGTTGTCTTGCGCAGCCGCCGGACTCATCGCGGAAAGGCTGATTGCAGAGCCGGCGAGCCCACTCAGAAGCGTTCTGCGGTTCATGCCTTTTGGCTGTGGCTGGCTTATGTGCTCGACCGACTTTGTATATCGTGCGCTGTTTTTGCGCCCCTTAACTGTCATTATGTCGTCCCCCGGTTTATGCGCAAAAACTCTACCACGCAGATTAGTTAACGAGCGGTGTTGCATGCGAATCGCCGCCCCTCCTGCCTATCAGAGTTAATGCGCCAAGTACGAGAGATCCAGTGAGGTCGCAATCAATCCCCTGTGAGAACTGCCCGACTTGCATTGATTTTCACGAGTTTTTTACATTGTGATCCCATTACAGAAATCTATAGGCATGTTTGTGACAAAAGTTGAGCAATTTATAGTCCTAACAGACTGATGGAACAGCCCTACTGACATCGGATTGCGAGTAAAGTTCATTACTTCCCACGCAAGGTAACGGCAAGGGGAACTTTAGATGCGTGGCAGTGACGCAACAACCACATCGATGTTTTCCTCGTTTTCATTACAGCCTGATCATCAACGCACATCAAAAAGCTTAAGCTGATGCTGATCCTGGCCACGTGTCTCGCGTGCCAATTGCTCGATACGATCGAACGGCACCTGATCCGCTGTCACCAAAGAACGCTGTGCCTTCATCGAACGTACAAGACCTTCCTGCACAAGATGGAACTGCCCGACAGTCT
>CAYUYL010000132.1:0-6905 GCA_964449195.1 uncultured Filomicrobium sp. | reverse complement strand
ATGCGGCGCATTGTGAAAGACTGAAATCTAAGAATAATTTACCGGACGGACTCTCAGGAAATGAGTGACGATGAGTACTCAAACCTCAACGCTAAGCTTGATGAACTGAACAAAAAAATTGAAGCAATACTTCCAGAACCAAAAAACAAGAGACGTCATTTAATTGGTGCCACCTTATCGAATTTGGCAATCGCAGTAAGCTTCATTGCATTTGCATTGCAAGTTTTGCAAATTGCAGGGTATTTGTGAATACGATCTTCTCTCAGCAGAGGTACAGCTTATTTAGGTTGAAAATTTCATTTGCAGACCGCCGGGCAAATATTCATCAGAAATTTCATCATTTCTTCCATTATTTAGCGCAGGGGGGGAATACAGCTGAGGAAAGCGTTTAAGTCAACACGTGTGAAATGGCGCTTAAGCCAATTTATATAAGTATTACGTTAGAAAACCCTTACGCATCAGAGGGAATTGTAGCCGGATTATAACGACGGCCTGCCAATCGCAAGAAAACGGTCGTGACGGTGCTGGCGAACCTCATCACGGCTTAATTTACTCAGCTTAGACAAAGTCTCCCCGATGACCTCGCCAGCCGCTGCAATCGCAGCAGCACTATCGCGGTGTGCGCCACCAATAGGCTCTTCAATAATTCTGTCGACAACTCCCATTTCGAGCAGGTCCTGAGCCGTGATTTTCATATTCGTTGCCGCATCAATGGCTCGCTCAGCATCGCGCCACAGAATCGAGGCCGCAGCCTCTGGCGAGGCAACCGTATAAATTGCATGCTCCAGCATCAGAACTTCATTCGCAGCTGCGATAGCAACTGCACCACCTGACCCACCTTCACCAACGACCAAAGAAACAACGGGAACGCCCAGAGACAGGCAGCAACTTGTGGAACGCGCAATAGCTTCAGCCTGCCCACGCTCCTCAGCGCCAATTCCAGGATAAGCACCGGCGGTATCTACGATCGTGACAACAGGTAAACCGAAACGGTCCGCCATTTCCATAAGCCGGACAGCCTTACGATATCCTTCCGGCCGGGCCATGCCAAAATTATGCTTGAGGCGGCTTTGTGTATCAGCCCCTTTTTCATGTCCGATCAAAATGACCGAGCGTCCACCCAGACGCCCAATGCCGCCGATAAGAGCTGCATCCTCACCAAAATAGCGATCACCTGCTAAGGCCGTGAAGTCTGTGATAAGTGAATCAATAAATTCCGTGCAATGCGGCCGCTGCGGATGCCGGGCGACCTGCGTTTTCTGCCAGGGTGTAAGTTTGGCATAGATGTCAATCAAAGCCTGATGCGACTTCTCTTGCAACTTTTCAATTTCATCGGCAATAGAGACAGTTGACGTATCATCATTGCTAATCGCCTCAAGCTCTGAAACTTTACTTTCAAGCTCGGCAATTGGTTTTTCAAAATCAAGATACGTGCGCATATTGCTGGCCTGCACTTCACACCCGTTATGTTTTGTTGTGTTCTTATGTGAAAGTAGCAGAAACGTATTTATCAATGACTTGTCAAGCGTCAGACGCCCTTATACTGAATTTCCAACCATGCGCGTCTTGACCGCAGTCTTTAATAACCTCACAAACAAGATCACGATGAGGGAGCTGGTTTTGCCAAGGGATGATGCTTTTGGACCAATGTCTTGAGGCGCTCTTCAAGAACGTGAGTATATATTTCTGTCGTCGAAATGTCGGCATGCCCTAGAAGCTTCTGTACTGCTCTCAAATCCGCCCCCCGGTCCAGCAAATGGCTGGCAAAAGCATGGCGTAAGATATGCGGGCTGACACGAGATGGATCAATACCAGCCTCTTCGGCCAGCTCTTTGAGCTCTGACGCGAAACGCTGGCGCGGAAGATAACCGCTTGCGCTGCGGGCAGGAAACAACCATTTACTGGTTTGCAAGCGACGCGGAAGCTCCTCGCCCTGTCTCTCATCTACAGCCGCAAGATATCGGTCTAGCGCTTCGCGAGCTGATATATTAAGCGGCACCTGGCGCTCGCGCCGGCTCTTGCCAACAATCGTCAGCACGCGTCTATCACCCTTAAGAACCGAGCGCGGCAATGAAACAAGCTCGCTGACCCGCATGCCTGTGGCGTAAAGCATTTCCATCATACAGTGCAAGCGCAAGGCACTATGAAATGCGCGTCCGCCACAGCTGTCAATCCGTGCCCTGCATACCTCCAGGAGACAATCCACTTCAGCGATGGACAGTGTGCCAGGCAATTTCTGTTGCTGTTTGGGTGTTACGACGCGCTCGGCAGGGTTTTCTTCCATCAAACCGTCTGAGACAAGAAATTTCAGAAACTGGCGAACGGCGGATAGTTTGCGGGCGATTGAACTGGCTGCTAATCCATCACCTGTCAATTGACGGAGATACGCGGTGATATGCGCAGTTTTCAGATCGGTAATAGCCACATCTTGATTGGCAAGGCCATCCAAAAAATGATGCAGATCCCGTTCGTAAGCTGCCAGTGTATTGGGCGCTGCACCACGTTCAGCAGCGATGGCATTAAGAAATTCAGCAAGATGATGATAGCATACGGGCATTGGTTAGATCTGCTTAATTCAACAAATGCGCCTGCTGTACTGGAACAGCATACGCGCTTTCTTCAGGCGATTCGGGCTTAACGGGCCACACGCTAATATGACTGCGAAATTGGTTAAATATTTCTTTTTAAGACAAAATAAGCTGCATTAGGGTGTTTTCGTTTCATGTCGAATCGCAAAATTCGCTCATCTCATTATAACATCAGTGATATGGTTCTGCGTGTGGTGCAGCTTGATGCGAAAACACCCTAATTGGCCAGTGAATGGCTTAACGATGCGCAACCTTATTAAGCTTGTGATGCAGCCAGTGCCACCAGATCATTGCTATCGCACTTAAAAGAGGAACTCCGAATATCAGAAGGTAGGCTCCTGACCGCGTAATAGGAGAGAAAAAAAACGATGGAATATAATAAGACAGCGGTAGCAATGTCATGACAAGTGCTGGGATGGAAAGGTGCCTACACAGCAAGGGAACCAGCCACACAAAATACCAAGCGTAGTGCGGGGATGTTAGCCAGATGAAAGAAGCTGCCAACATGACCATGTGATCAGCCCGCAGTTCATCGGCTTGGCGCCTGAAAAAGGCGATGAAAGCCAAAGCTGCGAGAATGAAAAGCGCCAGAGTTATATAAAGCCAACCCGGCAGATCTGGAAGCTTAAAAGCCTGCAATAGCCATATGATGTGAAAACCGTGCCCTTCCGTATAACCTTCCCTAGCCGCCAAATTTCCTGTGAAGCCTAAAACGCCGATACCCGCCTCGGTTACATATGGCGTATACAGCAAAACGGCCACAACAATAAAAAACGTCGGCATGCGCCAGTCCCAGCGCCGCCAAAGCGCAGGCACCAGCACGATCGGGAAATACTTGGTACAGAAGGCAGCCGCAAGAAAGCCTCCGGCGACACCCTGCCGGCCGCGCACCACGAAATAAACTGTCAACATCAACAGACCAATGGCAGCCGCATCGATATGCGCCTGGCCCGTTAACTCCCATAGCGGCAATGGATGCCAGGCATAAATGAGCAAACGCTCAACCGGCATGCTCTCAGCCTTCAACCAAAGCCAGATTACATAGATCGTCAGCAGATCAAATGCCGTCATGACAACCTTGATGCCGGTCATGCTGTCACTTATGACATTCGCGAGCGCGAAAAGCATTTCGGCAAACGGCGGGTAAACCGTAACAGCCACTTCTTTGAGATGGATATGGGGATAAATGGCAGCATCGCGAAGGTGTGCGAGGCGCTCATCTGCGGGGACCCATAGATAGGGATTAAAGCCGGCCCATTGGATACGCCCATCCCAGACATAGCGAAACGCATCGATTGTCAGGGCAGCGGGCGCCGGAAAGGCGATCAGCCTGAGCGCAAGGGCAATGAAGATGATGATCCAGAAGTCAGACGGCCTGGCAGATCTCTGAAGCACCCACCACACAGCTACCAGATAGAATAAAGCATGCACTGCCGTTGTTGCAACAAAAGCACCAAGACGCCAGCCTGACAAACAGTAGAGGCCACCCACTGCTGCAACGCACAACACAAAGCCAGCGGCAAACAGAAGCGGCGAGACACGTATTGTAACACAAGACATTCCCGCAGCTCCTAATTTAGCAGCCTATCGCACTGTGCCCGGCATGCTGTCTTGCATCGCAAGGCTTATCCAGTGTCGTTATCAGACAGAAACAGCTTCAAGCGCCTGTGCAAGGTCGGCGATGATATCATCTTTGTCCTCTATACCGATCGACAACCGCACCACATCCGGTGCAGCGCCAGCTGCAATGCGTTCTTCATCACTTAGCTGACGATGCGTTGTAGAGGCAGGATGAATAACCAGGCTTCGTGTATCGCCGATATTCGCAAGATGGCTGAGCATATTAACATTGTCGACCAATTGCACACCGGCCTCATAACCGCCCTTGAGACCGAAGGTAAACACAGCGCCAGCGCCCTTCGGGCAAATCTTCTGGTGCAGAGCGTGGAACGGATCTTCCGGCAAACCGGCATAGCTGACCCAGGCGACTTTCTCATGCGCTTTCAAGTATTCGGCAACAGCTTGGGCATTCTCACAATGACGCGCCATTCGCAGTGGCAGCGTCTCACACCCAGTCAGAAGCAGAAAGGCATTCATCGGTGCCAGAGCCGGACCAAGATCGCGCAGGCCCATGACGCGGCAGGCGATTGCGAATGCCATATTGCCAAACGTTTCAGCCAGTTTCATACCATTATAGGATGGATTGGGGTCGACCAGAGTCTTGTATCGATGCTTGGAAGCCACCCAGTCAAACGTACCGCAGTCGACGATAATACCACCGATGGAATTGCCATGACCGCCAATGAATTTGGTAAGTGAATGCACCACAATGTCAGCGCCGAAATCAATCGGCCGGCAGAGATACGGTGATGCCATGGTGTTATCAACAATAAGCGGCACGCCAGCTTCTTGCGCGACCTTTGAGATGGCCTCGATATCAATCACGATCCCGCCGGGATTGGCGATGCTTTCGATAAAAATCGCACGGGTTTTATCTGAAAGCGCCGCCTTGAACGTCTCTGGTTTGGCCGCATCCGCCCACTTCACATTCCAGCCGAATTTTTGATAGGCATAATTAAACTGGTTGATGGAGCCGCCGTAAAGTTGCCGGCCACAGATAAACTCGTCACCTTGCTCAAGAAGTGTGTGAAAAACCAGAAATTCAGCTGCATGACCGGATGCAACGGCAAGCGCTGCAGTACCGCCTTCTAAAGCTGCAAGACGCGCTTCCAAGACAGCCTGTGTCGGGTTGCCGATACGTGTGTAAATATTTCCAAACGCCTGCAGCCCAAACAGCGAGGCTGCGTGGTCTGCATCTTCAAACACAAACGACGATGTCTGATAGATTGGTGTTGCCCGCGCTCCCGTGGCCTCATCGGGTGCCGCGCCTGCGTGGATGGCAAGAGTATTAAATTTCGGCTGCAGCGTGTCATTGCCGTCCGACATCGGGATGTCTCCTTAATCTAGTGTTTTAACAACATGTTAAGCACCTATGAGACAGCATATGTCAATACAGTTGAGAGCAACGCGCAGCCCATTTCCCAATTACAGCAGGCAAAAGATATGCACTAAGCTTCATCTGCCTCAAACTCCAACACTACGCCGTTGATGCAATAGCGCAGGCCGGTGGGCTGTGGTCCATCGGGAAAGACATGGCCAAGGTGAGAATCGCAATTGGCGCAGCGCACTTCAGTACGGCGCATAAAGAGTGAGCGATCTTCATGTTCCGTCAATGCAATATCGTCTGCTGCACGCGTGTAACTGGGCCAGCCGGTGCCGGAATCAAATTTATCCTCTGACCGGAATAAACCATTACCGCAGGCGGCGCATTTGAACATGCCTTTGCGTTTTTCATCATTCAGCGGACTGGTGAAAGCGCGCTCCGTTCCATGCTGCCGCGCAACACGATATTGTTCAGGGGTGAGCAGGTCACGCCATTCTGCGTCGGTTTTTCCGGTTTTAGGGCGGACGGCCATATTATTCGTCATAAGCATCCGGTTCTATATCGTGTGATCACGCATTTATATGTACACCGGAAGGGCCGTCTGCAACTCACAATGTCATGCCGTTTTTGTGATCTGTGTTTCACTCAACAGGCAGCAGCCTGCTTTAGCGGAAGTAGAACAGAATGAGATAACCGGCCAGCATGGCTGTGGCCCAGAAAGCCATGTTTCCGGTTGGCCAGGTGCGTCCCAGAACACTTTTCATTGAGTGATGCTGATCAACCCATTCTTCGAAATCAGCAGCCAGCCTTATCACGCCTGTGGATGCCACACGCCAGCTTTTTTGGGCCATAAGAAATAAGGTAGCGCCAAGATTATAGGCCAGCTTGCGATAAAACCAATCGGTTTCCAGCACCGTGGATTTCTCAGCAACAGGCATCACCTTCCATCGCACCAACAACACGAAGGCAAGCGTACTAAAGGCGACAAGCTGCAGCTGGGTTACAATATGATCCAGCGTATAAGGCTCATATTTAATCCCATAAGGCAGGATTTCATACAGAGGCACGTAGTAAACGCCGATACCAACGCAAAGCCCTGCAGCGGCTGCCATGGCAACAAACATGTTTGCAGGCACCTTTTGCACTTTCCGATCTCCTGAAGGCTCGCTCCCGCCAAACACTACGTATGGCAACCTGAGGCCACACACCAGGAAAACACCGGCACTGGCTAGAAGCAAAGTTATCCAAGCCCAGAAATACTCGCCCTTCAATGCGGCCGAGAGAATTAATGATTTGGCGACAAAACTGGAGAAATATGGCAGCGAAATTGATGCCGCGCCAACCAGGCAAAAGACAAATGTCCATGGCATTGT
>CAYUYL010000131.1:0-6916 GCA_964449195.1 uncultured Filomicrobium sp. | reverse complement strand
ATCGCCGAGGCTCTCGGGACATAACCTGCAACATCAAACCAGAACACAGCCATTGCTTTTGGATTTGGTATCCACCGTTGCCTGGGTAAAAGACTGGCAGAAATGCAACTGCGCATTCTCTGGGAGGAAATTCGAAGTGGTTGACGAACCAAAACGGATGCCATCCAACTTAATTCTGGGTTTCACAGACTTGCCAGTGCGCATTCCCGCTTAAGAAATTGACCTTAGTATTGTTTTTCTTGCGCGCGAATTGGAAGTTTTACCGCATTGCAGACACCTCCAGAGACCGCTACCTTTCGAACTCTAGAGGTTGCGAGAGAATTACGATCATGTTGTACGTGCTTCCAATTCTATTGACTTTCATAGCTTCAGCTATAGCGGTACAACCGGCATATTCCGGTGATATTACATCCGGCAGCATGATTATTGAAAACCCGTGGTCAAGGGCCACGCCTAAAGGCGCTAAAGTTGGTGCGGGTTATCTGAATATTCTAAATATTGGCAACGTCGCAGACCGCCTTGTCTCAGCTCAAAGTGATATTAGTGCGCGTGTTGAAATCCACACTATGAAAATAGATGGGGGGGTGATGAAGATGCGCAAGCTGAGCGATGGCCTCGTTATTGCCCCGAAATCTGAGGTTGCGCTCAAGCCGGGCGGTTATCATCTCATGTTTATGGGGCTAAAAGAACCGCTTAAGGAAAATCAGGATTTTAATGTTATTCTGACCTTCAAGAATGCAGGTCAGATTGATATCTTATTTAAAACAGGACGTATTGGTGGCTCGTCACCATATCCAAAGGAAGAAGCTCCTTCACACACTGGTAGTGCAAGTGGTTCACAATCTGGTACGTCTTCTTTAGAGTCCCCTATAGGGGATCCGTAAACCCCACGCCTTTAGGCGGCATGGGATCAAGAGGAGAGCTTTTTCGTTATTGATCTTTTGTTTCTCCTAATTTTGCGGCACGGAGGCGTCAAAAGACCAAGTTTGTTTCGGGCACCCAGTCCGCCGAATGGCGGACCAATCCGGCTTTTAGCCGTAACAGGAAGCCACCGGCTTTTAGCCGGTGGTCGTTCACATTAAGAGTTGATTGTACGTTGTCTTGTTTTTCAAGAGCCCGTGGTCAGGGCTTAAATCAGTGCTTTCTTTAGATTCTCGCGGCACATTTCAAGTTCACTTATCGCCTGTGCGATTGCATCGTGCCCCCCTAATTCTTGCGATTTTTGCTTGCGCGGCCTGCCTTTTTTGACTGCAGCAGGTTTCGCTTTCTGAGTTTTGGTTGCCTTTGCACCCTGGACCACTGTCACGGCATTTAATCCACCTGAGGTTTCACCACGGCCATAAGCCATAGCATACTCAGCCCCCTGCTCCTTAAGGATTTTTTGCACGCCCTTGATGGTGAAACCATCGGTGTGAAGCAAAGCACGGATGCCATTGAGCAATTCAACATCTTCAGGCCGGTAATACCGGCGGCCGCCACCACGTTTCATCGGCCGAACCTGAGGAAATTTCAACTCCCAAAACCGCAGAACGTGTTTGGGAACATTGAGCTCATCGGCAACCTCACTAATCGTCCGGAATGCTTCGGCAGATTTTGGCATACGAATGGGCTCTCCTTATTCTAAAACATAAACGTAGAGAGTCATCCAAACCATATGTTTGAATGCACTCAACCCTTATGACCGCAAGGCAAGTACTGAAACGACGAACAGCGGACGATTAAATTGCGGTCCGACGCCGAACATGACCGGCGTTTATTCTGTCCTTCATAATATTACTTGGGCGAAATACCAAAACCCGGCGTGGTGTAATTGGCACTTCTTCACCGGTTTTTGGATTCCGGCCAACCCTCTCGCCCTTTTTGCGTATGCCAAAAGAACCAAATGATGACAATTTAACCGGCTCTCCGTCAGCCAGGGCAGATGAAATTTCGCCAAGTACCAGTTCAACCAGTTCCTGTGATTCGTTACGTGGCAAGCCGACTTTATCGACAACCGCCTCTGCCAAATCTGCCCGTGTTAATGTTTTATTCGCCATGCCCCCGCACCTCCATAGTTAAAAAGTCTTTGGATCGTAGCGGCATCAAACGATGCGGTCAATCGGCGGAAAAGCCACAACAGGCTGATAATGAAGTAATTTATTTTACTTAATGTGTTATATAGGAGCTAATATTGCGTTATGCCGCAGGTGCGGAGGCGGTGCCGGCGCTTTTATAGTCTTTTGACATGGATTGGCTGCTATTTCGCTCTTATAACCGCGATATTTTGACGAGATGAGTATGTTTCCGGGAAAGAGCAGGCAGAACATACCGGGTATTCTTAAGAGGAAATGCAACCAAAGCGAGCCAATTTGTCCAACTCTCGTTAGACACAAGGTAGATTTTTCTTACCAAAGGTCTGCAGCCGCCTTATCGAACCCTATTCTTACCTTATACGAAGACTTGTTGTCATAAGAATAACCCATACCTTGCCGGCTATCTCTCATAAATATCGACAGGTCCTCAACGATGCTGCGTATTCTTGCTATTTCGTCACAAGTATCGTGCGGCCACGTTGGTCTTACTGCAATCCTGCCCGCTATCCAGGCTCTTGGGCACGAGGTGATTGCTTTACCAACTGTGATTTTATCTAATCATCCGGGACACCGGCACACGGCTGGCGGCCGTATGGCACCCGCCATGCTGGAAGACATGGTTTCTGCACTGGAGCGCAACGGCTGGCTGGCCGGTATCGATCGTGTTGTAACAGGGTATCTACCAAGCGCCGAGCATGTCAATTTTGCATATGAAACAATCGTTCGTATCAAGTCCAGCTCTCCTGATGCTGAAATTATCTGCGATCCTATTATTGGCGATGAACAGGACGGCGTTTATCTTGACCTTAAGGCCGCCGAAGCAATTCGCGACCAGCTCCTGCCGCTATCGCATATTATTCTGCCGAGTAGCTTTGAGTTAAGCTGGCTGACCGGCGCTGATATCAAAAGCGAAACCGACATTCTGAATGCCAGAAAGGCCTTGCCTGATATCGCCATTTTGGCCACATCTGTGCCAACTGATGAGCAGGGTACAATGGCAAATGTTTTCTCACCTTGCAGCGCAACAGGCAATCGTTCAGCTGCAGCCACAAGCTGCCGCTTTGAAGTCCACCCAGACGTTCCGAAGGGAACGGGAGATTTTTTCTCCGGTTTGATTGCATCCGGCATAGATTTTGATTTGGCAACTGCACAGACCTCAACATTGGCCAGACTTAGTGTCAACAAACCACATCTGGATATCGCCCGGCAGCGTATCAACTGGATCAGCGTTGAACCATTTCCCCTGATACCAATAGAGTTCCATAACGTATGACACACTACGTTGCAGGCGTTGATGGTTGTCCTGCCGGCTGGATTGCCGTTATCCATCCATTGTCCAGGCCCGCCTCTGCGCATCTGGTGCTTTTCAGCAGCTTTCGAGACGTGCTTGAGCACCAGCCTGAATTGAACACAATTGCTGTAGATATACCCATCGGCCTGCCGGATCGTGCGGGTGCAGGCGGGCGTGCTGCTGACCGTGAAGCGCGCTCCGTTCTTGGACAGCGTCAGTCCGCAGTTTTCGCAGTTCCCTCCAGGCGCGCCATCATGTGTGAAAACTATCGTGATGCCTGCGACGCGGCGTATGCAACTTCAGATCCACCTCGCAAAATCTCAAAGCAGGCATTCAATATCTTTCCAAAAATCCGTGACGTGGACGCTATTATCACGCCGGCCATGCAGGCACGTGTATTTGAAGCCCATCCTGAGATTGCATTTTGGTGCCTTAACGGCGAGGTGCCGCTGAGGCTGGCCAAAAAAATCAAATCCCGGCCCAGTCCGGAGGGGCTGGACTATCGGCGCGCCTTGCTCAGGACGAACGGTTATCCCGAAGCAGTCCTGCTCTCATCCGAGTTTCGGAAATCCAAAGTCGGTCCGGATGATATTCTGGATGCCTGTGCCAATGCCTGGAGTGCTGTCCGGATCCATACTAACCTAGCGCGCTGCTTTCCGGAAAAGCCGGAGAGAGACGCCAAAGGTTTGCGGATGGAGATCTGGGGCTAATTCGGATGTCCTGCCGTCATGTTAATTTTTATGTCAAAAATCAATATAAAGGCACTTGTTAAAAACAGACGAGTCTGATTCTTCTTTACTTGTGGATGCGAAGCGGGCCTCCTTCAATAAAAAAACCGTGCGCATTCTAAGATCGCATGTAGCAGCTTTTTCGCTGCTGCATGTATCGGTCCATCTGCAGGTGACGCAATACAAAACAAACCTGCATTAAGATGGACCTGTCAACGGGCAGTGGGGCTGGAAATCTCTATGCAATCGAGACCAGTCTCACACCGGACGTTAACATACTTTTTTCACATGAGTCGTTGCCATTGTGGACTCTATTTCATATTCTTCTGCAGCATGTGGATAAGTCCGGATCTATCCTGCATGTATTGTTCTGCCTGTATTGCTCTGGCACCGTAAGGTCTCCACATACATAAATGTTTCCAGAACGTGGAAAAATCTGCCGGATCAGCTGCTTGGCCGGCGCCATATTTTAACGCAATAGGCACACTGTATCGACGCCGAAAGCAAGGCGATGTAAACATCGATACCAGAATATCTCACGGTCAGACGCTTTCATACTTTCGCAAAGGACTCCAATGCTGCGTATCGTCTTCATGGGAACGCCGGATTTTTCCGTCCCAACACTTGCTGAGATCCTAGGTGCGGGCCATGATGTTGTCGCAGTTTACTCTCAGCCACCGCGTAAATCAGGCCGCGGAATGGGAGAAAACAAAACTCCTGTACATCAGTACGCTGAAGCGGCCGGAGTGCCGGTTTTCACTCCCATATCACTGCGCACCGATGACGCGGCGGAACAGTTTGCAGCACACCAGGCAGATATCGCCGTGGTTGTTGCCTATGGCCTTATCCTGCCGAAACCAATCCTGGATGCACCGCGCCATGGGTGCCTTAATCTGCATGCCTCCAAGCTGCCGCGCTGGCGTGGCGCAGCCCCGATTCAGAGGGCCATTATGGCAGGTGATACTGAGACGGCCTCCATGGTCATGCGCATGGAGGAAGGGCTGGATACAGGTCCTATTTGCCTGGCGGAACTGGTGGCAATCGGGCCGAACACGACCGCCGGTGAATTGCATGGCCAACTGTCTCGAGGTGGTGCCAGCCTGATGGTGCGCGCTCTGGCCGCCGTTGAGCGGGACAGCCTTGATTTTACACCGCAGCCGGACGAGGGCGTGACTTACGCAAAAAAAATCGAAAAAACAGAAACGCGGATCAATTTTTTCCGACCTGCTCAAGATGTCCACAACCATATTCGCGGCCTGTCGCCCTTTCCCGGTGCCTGGTTTGCGCCACCCCAGACCGGTGCCAAGGATCGCATTAAAGTTTTGCGCACAGAAATTACCGATAGCTCCAACACCCAACTCGCAGCGCCCGGCACCTTGCTTGATGATAACATCACAGTTGCCTGCGCCTCCGGCGCCGTGCGCTTTATCCAGCTGCAGCGTTCAGGCAAAAAGCCGATGATGGCAGATGAATTCCTGCGTGGATTTGACTTGCCACAGGGTGCGAAGCTGCTTTAAGTAAGTCATTCATAATAAGTATGAAAACATGAGCAAAATGAATTGGGATAGGATAAAGCTTTCGCTTTGATTTCAGCCCAAATCTTTTGAGGATATCCGCGATGAAAATTTACGCTCTAGCCGGCTTCGCTGGCCTGATTGCATTTGCCATGATGGCTTCGACAGCATCTTCCAACGCCGCAAGCAACACTCTAGTGCATTCCGAGAAGGCGCCGGTTTATGAAGCAACCATTGGTTCAACTATCGAAATAGTCGAGAAGGTTCGCATCATCCGCGCTCGTCCGTCGAGCCGGAAAACTATCATCGACACAGATGTCACGGCACCGCTGACAATAAAAATGGACTCTGATTGTCACAAAGTCTCTTGCAGCAAATAGCCTGTAATTTTTTATCATGCAGATTGAATATCATCGGGATAATCAACTGTTGTAAGATACAGCCCATGCGCCGGGGCAACCGCCGCACAGCGATGGCGATCGCCGGCGTCGCGTGCGGCGATGAAATCATCGATACTCCAGCGCCCCTCGCCAACCGTCTTCAGGCAGCCAACCATGGATCTCACCTGGTTATGCAGGAAAGCCCTTGCAGAGGCGTAAACATGAATTTCCCCCTGCTGCTCGTCAATATCAAGACGATCCAGCGTTCTCAGAGGTGACTTTGCCTGACATGCTGCGGCGCGGAATGTCGTAAAATCAAAGCGTCCGACAAGTGTGCTTGCGGCTTCCTGCATGCGTTTGACATCCAGTTGAACGGGCACTTGCCACACGCGCTGGCGTTCCAGGACTGCGGGGCCACGCCGCACCAGAATACGATACAGATAATGCCGTGCCGTTGCGCTAAAGCGGGCATCAAAGGTTTCCGCCGTTTGCGCGCATGCGAGCACGGCAATGGGAAGCGGGCGCAGATGATAATTGGCTGCGTCTTTGATTTTGTCGGGCCGCCAGCATTTTTCGAGATCGAAATGAGCCACCTGTCCACGGGCATGAACACCGGCATCCGTTCGTCCGGCCCCTTGAACCTGAACGTGTTCCTGCGTGAATTTGAATATCGAAGCTGCAATCGATGCCTGCACGGACGGTCCATTGGCCTGCATTTGCCAACCGACAAATGGCGTACCATCATATTCAATTGTGATGCGATAGCGTGGCATGCGTCTTCCCGCTGTGGTTGCCTCTTGCAACAGGCCCGTGAAAGGAGGATCAAAATCAGATTAAGCGCCTGCTTGTTAACACAGGAGTCCTGATCATAATCTTAAGGGAACCTCGAAAAATAGGTTCCAATTCCGCTGCACGGCTCCATCTTGAGTTT